>PBZW01000027.1 GCA_002730315.1 Fidelibacterota bacterium | reverse complement strand
ACTCCGCTCGACCCATAAATAAGCCCTGCGTTCAAATACACGTTTAATATATTGCTTGAAATTGTGACCGTCATGTGAATTTTTGTTTTTTCAACGCCGGTGAAGAAACCTTGAAAAACAAAACTGTACGCTGAAAAAAGTAGGCTCAGAAACACAATTGAAGCATATTTAATAGCCAGCGGTGTGGCAATTGGGTCTGTGATGAAAAATGGTACAAAATCTTTTGCCAGAAGCCAGCCCGCCAATGACACGGGCAGTGCGTATGCGGTGGCCATGATCAGTCCGTTATGAAATGCCGTTCCTGCTTCATGGTAGATTTTTTGACCCAGGCGCCGAGAGGACAGCGTTTGAACGGCCGTGCGAATTCCTAACACAAGGCTAAGGGCTCCCCACAACAGCATGGCGCCCATTCCCGTCGCAGCTAGCGCCTCCGCGCCGAGGCGCCCCACCATAGCCACATCAAAAATGCTCATCATTACTCTGCTCAAATTGCTTATGATCACAGGAAAAGCCAGTTTAAAGACTTCTTTAGAGATTTTTTTATCTTTTGGTAAAATAAATTTTCTTATACTTGAAAACACTTCTTCTTCGGGTTTGTTTTTGTTTCTCGTTACCGCGTGAGGGTGCGGAAATTAATGCTATTTATTACTACCGTCGCTTATAACTTTATACGTGTCCGATGTTAGTTTTATAATACGTCCTGATATAAAAGAAGCCCTGGATAAGAATCGGCCTGTTCTTGCGCTGGAGTCCACAATTCTTGCTCACGGTATGCCTTATCCTGATAATCTTGAATTTGCAAAACATGCTGAAAATATTATATTAGGGTTAGGTGTTTTGCCGGCCACAATTGCTATTATAAATGGAAAAATAAAAATTGGTCTAACCCAGGAAGAATTAGAATTCGTCTGCAAAACAGATTATGTTTATAAAACACCGCTTAGTGAAATAAGCGCTCGTGTTGCCAAAAGAGACTCTGGGGCAACCACGGTTTCTGCAACGATGCACATTGCCTATTTGGCTGGTATACGTGTTTTTTCTACTGGTGGAATCGGTGGCGTACACCGCAACTATAATACAACATTGGACGTGTCCCAGGACTTAACCGCCTTAAGCAACATACCCATGATTGTTGTATCAGCAGGAGCAAAGGTTGTTTTAGATTTGCCCAAAACGCTAGAAACGCTGGAAACTTTAAGCATATCTGTTATTGGTTATAATACTAGTGAATTCCCTGCGTTTTATTACCGGTCATCGGGTTTGCCGATTAATAATCGCGCTGAAACGATTGATGAAATTATACATCAGTTTGCTTCCATGCGCAGACTAAAAATTAAATCAGCAATGCTGGTAGTGAATCCAATTAAAAAAGAAGATGAAATTCCAGCGACGGAAATAAATGATTATCTTGATTATTCTTTTAGGAAAGCAGAAGAAAATCAAGTGTCAGGAAAGGATGTTACCCCGTTTTTGTTGAAAACAATTATGGAAAAATCCGGAGGTGAGTGTATCAGAGCCAACAAGGCTTTAGCTTTAAACAACGTAGAGCTTGGTTCTAAAATAGCTCTTCGTTTATTTAATATTTAATTTACTTTTTTCTATAAATTATAAAAAAGAGCAGTAGCTAGGCGATGTTTTTCCTTTTACCAAANATTGCTGTTCCAACGCGAATCATTGTGCTGCCTTCCTCTACTCCAATTTGATAGTCACCGCTCATGCCCATTGAAAGGGTTGTAATTTTATCTCTGTTCTTTGGAAGCTGCCTGTTTATTTCGTCTAGCAATAACCTTAAGGAAGAAAAGGCTTCTCGTATTTTGAATTCATCTTTTGTTTGTGGACCAACTGTCATCAAGCCTTCAATTTCTATATTATCAAGGTAGAAACACGAAAGCATTTCTTCAACTCCATTAATTTTAAATCCGTGTTTTTGTTTTTCTCTGCTTGCATTTATTTCAAGGAGTACTGGGATTGTTTTGTTCAATTCCCCAGCTTTTTTAGAAATTTTCATNGCTAGTTTTTTTGAATCGACTGAGTCTATTCTATCAAAGATCTCAACAGCCTTGTTNGCTTTGTTGGATTGCAAATGGCCGATCATGTGTTTTACTACAGTGTTTCCCGTTTTCGAAATGGCAGAAAATTTTTNCGCCGCTTCTAGCACTCTGTTTTCCCCTATATTCATCAATCCGGCTGCAACTGCTGCTGTGATTATTTCAGGCGGGTGTGTTTTGGTTACACCAACGATTGTAATGGGCTGATTTATTCCAGTTCTGTTTTTAAAAATTAATATTTTTTCTTTTATTCTGAGAAGGTTGTCGCCAATCTTCTGTTCAAGATTCATTTTCAGAAGNGGNCTTTGTTTGTTTTTCCGTAGATATTTCTTCTTTTTGATCGTTTTTATCAACCTCGTCTTCTTCGTGTATTACTCTTATAATCGATGATATTTTTGCGCCTTCATCCANCTTAACAAGCTTAACCCCTTGGGTAACCCTGCCAATAGTTCTGATTGCAGAAACTGGCTGTCTCATCAATACGCCTTGATCTGTTATAATAACAAGATCATCTGTATCTACCGCTTCCATAATAGAGGTCATTTTGCCTGTTTTTTTATTGATGCGCATAGTCATAACGCCTTTACCGCCACGTTTTTGTGTTCTATACTGTAGTACATCTGTACGTTTTCCCAGACCTTTTTCTGTACCGACAAGGATTGTGCCTTCTCTTTTTACCACAAGCATGCCAATAACAGCGTCGTNTTTTGTGCTGAGGGTAATTCCTTTTACACCCATGGTTTTTCTTCCTGTTGAGCGCACATCCTGTTCTGAAAATCGGATTGATTTTCCTTCTCTGGTTCCAAGTAAAATATCGTTATCCCCATCTGTTGTTTTTGCCTCAATCAGTCTGTCTCCGTCTCGTATGTCNATTGCATATATTCCACCCTTTCTGGGTTTACTATAAGCAGACAATACAGTCTTTTTCACTATTCCGTTTTGAGTACACATAACTATGTAGTGATTTTCATCAAAGTCTTTTACGCTTACGAAAGCTTCTATCTTTTCACCGGGTTCACAACCAATAAGGTTTACTATTGCCCGGCCAAGGGTGGCCCTTCCCCCTTGAATTATATCATAAACTTTTAACCAGTAGCATTTTCCGCGATCTGTGAAAAACAGGATATAATTGTGTGTATTCGCGATAAAAAGGTGTTCAACAAAATCTGTTTCTTTTGACAGTGCGCCTTGTATTCCCCTTCCTCCACGCCTTTGGGTCCTATAAGTAGTAAGAGGCGTTCTTTTTATGTAACCGCTATGTGTAATTGTTAAAACCATGTCTTCTTCAGCAATTATATCTTCCATTGACACGTCTGCACCGTAGGGCATGATTTCTGTTCGGCGATCATCGCCAAATTGTTCTCGTACTGCTTCCAGCTCATGCTTTATAATACTCATGCGTTGTGATCGACTGTCCAGAATTCCCTTAAGTTTAGCAATGAGTTTTATGATTTCTTTGTATTCCTCAACAACCTTATCNACCTCAAGCCCGGTTAGTCGCTGTAAGCGCATATCCAANATGGCTTGAGCNTGTTTTTCTGAAAGGTCGAAGTTGTTCATTAATCCTTCCTTCGCTGATGNCGGGTCCTTNCTTGCTTTAATTANCGCTATTACTTTATCAATGTTATCTAAAGCTGTTTTAAGCCCTTCAAGAATATGTGCCCTTGCCTCAGCCTGTCTCAAATCAAATGCTGTTCTGCGTATAACTATTTCATGCCTAAATTCAACAAAATGGTACAGCATTTCTTTTAATGTGAGCACCTTAGGAATACCATTAACCAGGGCAATTAAGATAATTCCAAAGGTGTCCTGTAACTGTGTAAATTTGTATAATTGATTTAAAATAATTTCTGGCACTGCATCTCTTTTTGTTTCTATTACTACTCTGATGCCGTCTTTATCTGATTCGTCACGCAAGTCTCTTATGCCTTCTATTTTTTTAATTCTAACTAATTCGGCTATTTTTTCTATCAACCTTGCTTTATTTACCTGATAAGGAAGCTCGTTTATAATCACGCTTGATTTTCCGTTTTTATTCGTTTCAACGGCCGCCCGGGCTCTTACAACTATTTTGCCCCTGCCTGTTTCATAAGCGCTTTTTATGCCTTCCGGGCCCAAAATCATTGCACCTGTTGGAAAATCTGGTCCCTTTATATATTGCATTATTTCAGTTGCTTCTATGTTTGGATTATCTATTAAGGCAATTAATGCATTTATAATTTCTGTTAGGTTGTGTGGGGGTATTTTTGTTGCCATGCCCACGGCGATGCCTTCAGAGCCGTTAATTAATAAAGCAGGAAAAGTTGTTGGTAGAACGATTGGTTCTTTTAGGGTTTCATCGAAGTTTGGCTGCCAGTCAACAGTATCTTTCTCAAGATCGTGCATTGTTTCTCCGCCAAGGCGCGTCATGCGCGCTTCTGTATATCTCATTGCTGCGGCCCTGTCTCCATCTACAGATCCAAAATTTCCCTGACCATCAACCAGTTCATAACGCATAGCAAAATGCTGGGCCATGCGTACAAGAGCGTCATAAACAGAGCTGTCTCCGTGTGGGTGGTATTTGCCCATTACATCGCCCACTATTCTTGCTGATTTCTTGTGGGTTCTGTTCCACTGCACCCCAAGCTCGTTCATTCCATATAATATTCTGCGGTGTACAGGTTTTAAACCATCGCGAACGTCGGGCAGTGCCCGGGATACGATTACAGACATGGAATAATTCAAATAGCTTTCACGCATTTCTTCAACAATGTCGCGACGTAAAATATTATCTCTGTCTATTTCCATTATGTTCTTTCTAAATAATTATTCTAAATATCAAGGTTTACAACAAATTCGGCGTTGTTTTCAATAAAAGTTCTGCGTGCTTCTACGTCGTTACCCATTAAGTTCTGAAACGTTTTCATGGTAAGTTCTTCATTGTCAATGGTTACAATTTGTAACGTTCTTCTTTCTGGATCCATAGTTGTATTCCAAAGCTGTTCTGGGTTCATTTCACCAAGCCCTTTATAACGCTGAATGTCTATTTTTGTAGTTTTATTATCTTTCTTCATCCGCTCCATTAGAACCTCGCGTTCAATATCATTATACGCATATGCTTCTTTTTTGCCTTGTTTTAACCTGTATAGCGGAGGTTGTGCTATAAAAATATTTCCGTTCGTGATTAATTGGGGCATTTTGCGGTATAAAAATGTCAACAGCAGGGTTCTGATATGACTACCATCAACATCCGCATCTGTCATTAATATAATTTTATGATATCTAAGTCGATCAATATCAAAATCTGCCGCTGTGCGCTTTGTTCCGTTTTCATCATCATCTTCCTCTCCGCCAAAGCCTGTGCCTAATGCTGTAATAATTGATTGAATTTCATTATTAGACAGAAGTTTGTCTATTCTTGCTTTTTCTGCATTAATAACCTTTCCCCGCAGGGGAAGGATGGCCTGGAAGCGCCGGTCTCTGCCTTGTTTTGCAGAACCACCCGCTGAATCTCCTTCTACAAGATAGATTTCACACATAGAGGGCTCCCTGTTTGAACAGTCAGCTAGTTTGCCCGGAAGAGAGCTTCCTTCCAGGGCGCTTTTTCTGCGAATCAGGTCTCTGGCTTTACGAGCCGCCTCTCTGCTTCTGTGGGCTAAAAGGGCTTTATCAATAATCCTTTTTGCTATAGAGGGGTTTTGCTCTAAAAACTCATGTAGTCCTTCATAAACAACGGCGTCTACGATTCCTTTTACGTCGCCGTTGCCAAGTTTTGTTTTAGTTTGTCCTTCAAACTGAGGTTCGGCTACTTTTACTGAAAGAACAGCTGTTAATCCTTCTCTAAAGTCTTCTCCGCTTAGGGTAATTTTTTCACCTTTTTTACCTTTCAGAAGATTGTTTTTAGTGCCATAAGAATTCATTCCTCTTGTTAGTGCTGATCTAAAGCCGGACATGTGAGTTCCGCCTTCAATTGTGTTTATGTTGTTAACAAAAGAAAGGATATTATCCGTATAACCGTCTCCGTATCTAAGCGCTGCATCAACTGGAACGATTCCGTTTTCTTTGTTTATTGTAATTACTTTATTATGCAAAGGGTTGCTGCCGCTGTCCAGAAATTTTACAAAATCTGACAGGCCGCCTTTGTATTTAAATGATTCTTCTTGAGGTTCTTCTCTTCTGCGGTCAATTAGTTTTATTTCCAGCCCTTTATTCAAATATGCAAGTTCTCTCAAACGGTCGGCTATTAGTTCAAAATCCCAATCCGTTTCCTTAAATATTTCATGATCAGGTAAAAAAGTGACTCTTGTTCCTGTTTTGTTGGTTTTTTGACCTTTGGTTACTTTTGATGTTGGGTGACCGCGTTCATAGGTTTGTGTATAAATATAGCCATCCCTATAAACTTCGGCTTTCAGGTTGGATGAAAGCGCATTCACTACCGACACGCCAACGCCGTGCAATCCGCCGGAAACCTTATAAGACCCTTTATCAAATTTTCCTCCCGCATGAAGAATTGTCATTACAACTTCTAATGCAGGTTTTTTTTCTGTTTTGTGGATATCCACTGGAATACCGCGACCATTGTCTTCAACGGACACTCCGCCGTTTGTTTCAAACACAACTTTAATCGCTGAACAATAACCAACCAAGGCTTCGTCAACGCTGTTATCTACTACCTCATAAACCAAGTGGTGAAGACCGCGTTTTCCCGTGTCTCCTATGTACATGGCGGGTCGCTTGCGAACAGCTTTCAACCCTTTTAATACTGTTATTTTTTCGGCGCTGTATTTAGTCGTGATTTGTTTGTCTATCATAAAAAGCGTATATCTTTAATGGTGTTTTTACCAATGTTCTTGTTGATTTTTGACAATATTTCTTGTTTTTGAAATTGAAGCTCTTGGCGCCATGCTGGGGTTGTGGTTCTTACCATTAAAACACCGTGTTCTACACTTTCAGCTTTTGTGTTTTCTGCCACTGCTTTGCCCACAACGTCTGGCCATATGTGTATGGCCGTGTTTTGCGTAACCCCTTTTGCTAAACCGGTTTTATGGAGGTAGATGTTCAGAACCTGTTTTAAGCTTTGCATGTTCTTTTTAAACAAAAAGTGGCGTTGTCCGGCCTTTAACGGGGTCTAAATTTAATGATTTTTCAAGACGTTTTTTAAAGATCTCTGGGGCTCCTTCTGGTTTATAATCCAAGATTTTTTAATGTCTTTGTTGCCGCGTTTGTCATTTATATGTTTTTAATTCCTTTTTTAAATCAACCTGAATGAGTGTGTTTTCTAAAATTGTAGATTATAATAGTTTCAACGCGTGGCGTTGAAACAGCTTTTTTAATTTGGTTGTGGATCTTATTGTTTGCCTGTTAATCGTTGAGCCTTATAGGCATTAACAGCGTAGTAATGTCGCTGCTTGGTTCTTGTGCGTCAGGAAAAATTAACCCTGCGTTTATTGGGGTTTTCAGGCGGAGAGTTATGTTTTGTGACTTTAAGTGCATCAATAAGTCTTTCAAGTATGCAGCGTTATAGCCAACTGTTATTTTTTCACCATTAAGTTTTATTGGTATTTCTTCTTTTGCTTTCGATGCTTTTTCAGGGTCTTCGGTGCGAACCACCGCTTTATCATCGGCAATCTCTAGGGCTATTTGGCGGGTTGAGCGATTGGAAAAAATAGAAACCCTTCTTACCGCGGACAATAGCGCTTCGCGCTCAACTAAAATTTCTTTGTCACTATCTGTTGGTATTACGCTTTCAAAGTCCGGGAAACGTTCATCAATAATTCTTGTAAAAATAGAGTCCTTGCCTACACTTGCTGTTAAATTATTATCCCCCATCCAAATTTGAATGCTTTCGTTTGTTGTAAGCAGGGAGTTCATCAAGTTTAAAAATTTTCTTGGAATTATCACATCACCTGAAAATTCTTTATTCTCAAAATCTTTTCTGATATAACGAACCAGCCTATGACCGTCGGTTGCCACCGCGGTTAAAGCCTTTTCTTCAAAACGGAAGAGAACGCCTGTTAGTGCTGGTTTCAGCTCGTCTTTGCTTATAGCAAATGTAGTCATACGTATTATTTCTTTTAATACGCTTGCTTCTATGCCGCTGGCTTTGCGATTGTCTACATCCGGGAGAGCTGGAAATTCTTCAACGGGTTTTCCCATTAAATCATATGTTCCCGTGTTTGTTATCAGCTCAACCCGTTGACCCTCGTTAACCGACAGGGCGATGCGTGTATCATCCATTTCGTTTGTTATGTCCATCAAGGTTTGTAGCGGTATAGCTGCAGAGCCTGGTTTTTCAATACTTGCTTCCAGCTTACAGCTTATGGTGATTTCAAGATCCGTTGTACGCAATGAAACACCGTCGTTGTCAACCTCAAATAATACGCAGCTAAGTATTGGCAATGTTGACCTTGCCGGGGTCCCCTTAGAAAGTTTCTGGAGAGTTTTTAATAGTTCTTCAGATGAAGTTGCAATTCGCATTTAATAGTTCGTAGTAATATTGTTATAAACTCTAAAATTTTTGCCCTGAACAAGCCTGTGATGTTACCGAAAATGGTTCCGTCAGACAAGAAATTTTGGGATAGATTTGCTCTTTAATTATATTAAATATATATATTATTTATTATCTATTAATTATATACATGTGGACACTGTGAACAAGTATATATGAAAAAGCTTGGTAGATACTAAAAACCACGGATTTATAAAGAAACAATTAAAGAATAAGATTAAGTGGAAAACCCGAAAAACAATGTGGATAACATAAATAAAAATACAACTGACTATTTTTTTACTTCAATATGGCTGATGTTTTGAACCTTGTGGTAAAATTGTGTAAAAATTTGTGGATAATTACCAAGCGTTTATCTGGATGAAAAACCGCTCACGAGCCTCTGCAATCCAGGCGTCATACCACTGGGCGCGTTTGTGATTTAATGCAAAGTTTTCAATTTCCGGCCAATGAACATCCAAACTGGGTTTGCCGCCGGGCCGGAAAGAATCAATCCAAAACAAATGATACCCTAGAGCGGTACGTACAGGCAGACTGCACTCACCAACGTCCAATAAACTTATAATTTGTGAAATTTCTGGTATGGGAGAATTTTGCGGGTTTATCCAGCCAAGGTCGCCGCCAATTTCTTTAGTTTGGTCATCCCTAGAATGATCAGCAGCCAGACGCTTGAAATCTTCTATGTCGGAAACAGAATCCTTTAGGGTTAATGCAAATCTATATGCTTGGGACTCATCTTCGTCGGTAATCACAGGAATAAGCAATATATGGCGCACCTTAATCTTATCGCCAAGTTTTTCCTCGGTTTCAACAATATGAAACCCTCTTTGCGTTTCTACAACACCACTTATAATACCAACAGGCTGAGCGAAGGCAACCGTTTCAAACTCCTTCACCAGAGCGCCGCGGCGCACATAGCCCAAAGAACCACCGCTTTGTTTACTTCCGGGATCCTGTGAATAAAGGGCAGCGTGTTCTCCAAAAGAACCACCCTCTATTATGTTGTTCCTAATTTCCAAGAGTTTTTCGTGAGCCACCTTTCGGCCTTCCTCTCCGGCAGAAACAGGTATAAGTATATGTCGCATCTTAACCATAGAAGGAAAAAGCGGCAGGCTATCCTTATACGTAGTAAAAAAATTTTCAACATCGCTACGGTTAATATTTATTTTAGTTATCAACGACTGCTGATATTTTTCAGTAGTTAAACGGTCTTTCATTTCGTACCAAAATTCACGTCGAAAAGATTTTAAAGTTTGTCCCAACATTTCTTCTGCCCGCTCTTCGCCGCCAGCCTGGGATACGAACATTTCAATCTGCTGGTCCAGCGCCCGATCTACACCCTTGTCTTCAACCTCAACGGAATCTACAGCAGCCATTTCAAGTATGATCTTTTGATCCACCGCGGAACGAACAATCTCTTGCTGTAAAAGCAGCAATTTGTCCATATCCGTAGCAGGGTTAAGACGTCGTTGAACAGCCGCCATGTTTACAAGCTGAGCAACATCGCTTTTTAATACAAGATGCTCACCAACTATCGCAGCTATGCCATCAATAAAAACAGCGCTGGTGTCTTCTTCACAAAAGAAAAGCGACGGGATTAATATAAATAGACAAATCTGTTTCTTCATTTTAATTAATTAATTGTATAGGGTGTTTGACTTCTTAAGCTGTCCAGAATATGCAGAGATATTAGGGCAAGTTTTTGTTGAAATATTCTTTGATATATTTCGTCATATACCTCTTCCAGCGGAATCGCCGATCCCGCAGAATATTTTTCCAAGACAAAGAACACATGATAACCGTATTTGCTTTTTAACGGACCAAACAATTTTTTTGCCGATTTCTTTGTAAATAAAGTTTTTTCTAATTCAGGGAGAAGGTTGCCGCTTGTCACCGTAATAGGGTGAATGCCGTATTCTAAAAATAGTTCGTTTTTTTCTTTCTTTTTCCCGGAAGCCCCCAAGGTATGCGTAACAACATCAGCATCAGCCTTACTGTTTAAAAGAAAATGATATACCTTAGCTGCGTTTTTTGTTCTTTTGAAACCATCAGCCATGTTGGTGTAATATTTAAACATCTCATCATTAGAAATATTTATCTTTTGCTCGGCAAGATGTTTTAAATATTTTTGTCCCACTAGGCGTCGATCAAACTGATGTGCTAATTCTTTTAGAAGGACGTCACCCCTAAAGCCAGACTCAGAAGCGTGTTCATATAATATTTCTTCTGTAATCCATTGACCAACCGCTTCGTTTCTTGTGGTTGTGTTTTCAAGCGATGCTTCAAGCATATTTTTTTCGAGCAAAATTGACCCCCCAACCCTTGCAACGGTTCGATTGTTGACCGAAGAGTCCTTACAGCTGAAGAGAACCAAAAGAATAGAAAACAAGAAAAATCTCATTATACAATTTATTACAATAGATTAGTCTTGATCAATTCCGCAAAATAATATACAAAAGCGAAAGCATCGTCATATGATGATGTCTTGATTGATGCGGCAAAGTCGCCGTTTTGCACAAAACGAAAATCTCTTTTACTCTCGGCCAATATTTTTTGTAACCCATTTAGATTAAACTCTCCGTGCACCCGATCCCCGGAAAAACGAATGACAACAGATGCGTTGTTTAAAGATACCTTTTTTATCCCAAGCCCGGTAAAAGACTCTCTTATTTTTGCAATAGTAACAACATTGTTTGCTTCGTGGGGCATTCGACCAAAACGGTCAATTATTTCGTCATTAATTGAATTAACCGTGTTTATTTCTTCTGCCAACGAAAGCAGCCGGTAGAAAAACACCCTATCCTGTACCAGGGGCATATAAGAATCAGGGAAAAAAGCGGGTCCCCGAAAAACGATAACAGGCCGGTATTCTTTTTTTCCACTCTTTTGGAGCTCAACATGCTTTTCTACCTCTTCTTTGAGCAACTTACAATACATATCATAACCAACACGATTAATGTGTCCGCTTTGCTCGTATCCAAAAACATTTCCAGCGCCGCGTATTTCTAGATCTTTCAGCGCAATTTGATAACCGGACCCCAGTGCAGAAAAATGCTCAATGGTTTTCAAGCGCTGATAGGCGTTTTTATTGAGCGTTTTTTTTGGTATAAGCAGCCAGCAATATGCTTGAAGGTTACCGCGCCCAACCCTGCCGCGGATCTGGTAAAGTTGCGCCAAGCCAAAACGATGGGAATTGTTTATTATAACCGTATTTGCGTTAGTAACGTCTAATCCAGATTCGATAATTGTAGTACAAACAAGAATATCAACGCCCCCGTTAAAAAAAGATAAAATAGTATTTTCAAGCTTTTTACTCGGCAAGGATCCATGGGCTGGAGCCACGGCACAGTTTGGAAAAAGATTCATTATTTTTTCTACCACAAACGGTATAGATTGTATATCATTATGTAAAAAGTAGACCTGACCCCCACGCCGAACTTCTCGTTCTATTTGTTCTTTAACAGATTCCCAAGAAAAATATTGAACAACCGTTTTTATAGACTGTCTTTCAAGAGGCGGAGAATCAATGCGGCTTATATCGCGAACACCTAAAAGAGATTGCTGGAGAGTTCGCGGTATGGGCGTTGCCGTAAGGGTTAATACATCTACGTCTTTTTTCAAAAGCCGGACTCGCTCTTTGTGTTTAACGCCAAAGCGATGTTCTTCATCTATAATAAGTAAACCGAGGTTTTCCACAGAAACATCATTAGACAAAAGCTTGTGAGTACCAATAACAAGATCGGTTGCGCGGCTCTTTATTTTATCAACAATAGACAGTTGCGCTTTTTTTGATTGAAAACGAGAAAGAAGCTCTATTTTTACGCCTAAATTTCCAAACCTACTTTTTGCGTTAATATAATGCTGGTCGGTTAATACTGTAGTGGGAGCCAAAAAAAACACTTGTTTGCCGCTGGCAATAACTTTCATAACCGCTCGGAAAGCAACCTCTGTTTTTCCAAAACCAACATCGCCTAAAACAACTCGATCCATAGGCGTTGTTTTGTCAAGGTCTTGTAACACGTCCATAATTGCTTTCTGTTGATCCGGGGTTGTATCAAAAGGAAAGGTTTCGGCAAGAAGTTCCAAAAATTCGTTATCAGAAGTATAAGAAAAACTACGCGGCTGCTGACGAGAAGAATGAATATCTATAAGATCTTCAACAATAACCCGGACAGTTTGTTTAGCTTTTGCTATCTGGTTCTTCCAGGTTCTTTTTCCTAGATTGGAGATTTCGGTAGAACCTTTACCTGAAGATACATATTTATGTATCTTATTAAACCCGTCTAAAGGGACCCGGACAACACCGCCATCTGCATATTCAATAGAAACACAGTCCTGCCTATGGTCTTTATGGGTCACGAAAGACAAGCCACGGTATATACCGACGCCATAATCCTCATGAACAACATGGTCCCCCCAGCCAATGTTTGATAATGTAAAAACATTTGCTGAACCCTGTTTGTAAACGGGTTTGTTTTTTATTCTAGGTCGCGCAGCGTTTAGATCTAAATAACCAAAGACAGTTAAACCCAAAGAACCAGAAGAAAAACCGCTACGTAAAGGCTTGTTAATAACGTTTATAAGCTCATATACTGAATCAAAATTTTTATATGTAGAATTTATATTCCCAAACACGAAGATACTATGATCGGAACCATTTTGGATATTATCAAGGTTACAAGAAACACAATCTGCATCAAGTTCAACCCCGTCATAGCTGGAATTGTTTGCTATTGTGATTGTTGAGACTTCACGTTTTAAATAAAAGAACTGCTTAAGTGATGCCCTAAGAAAGTCCAGAAAAGAAACTTTTTCATTAGAAGAAGATCCGGATGGCGCAAAAAGCTCAACCTCATTAATATTTTTAATAGACAATTGTGATACGGGATTAAACGTTCGGATAGACTCAACTTTATCCCCATAATACTCGACCCTTACAGGGCGCGAGGCGTACAAAGGGAATATATCCACAATACCGCCTCTTACACAAAAAGATTTTGGAGTAATAGTGGAATCAACGGATTCATACCCCCATCTTTCAAGCAATTTTATTTGACCCACCATTGATGCTTTGGCCCCCTTTTTAAATATAATCTTGCCAATATTTCCATTTTTGCAGTTTACGCGCACTTTGAGAGCAGTTGAGGGCGTAATTATGACAGGTTTTTTCTCAGAAAGAATCGCCGTATAGGCTGATTCAAAATTTCTCTCATCTTCAGAAGCAAAAAACACAGGCCGGCTATGATCGTTTCTATTATTTGCAGCATAATACACAGACCCTGGAAGTAAATCATCAAGGCTTAAATATAGTTGTTCAGCGTCCGTATCGTTTTCAGCCACGATCACGAAGCCGGATTCATCCTTAATCTTTTTTGTCGAAAACAGTAAAGAGGCAAACCCGGAAAGAGAATTGTTTAATACAGACGACCCCTCATTATAAAAAATATGTTTATAATATTGTGAAGAAGAAACAGCGTCTTGCAGAAGGTTCCAAGACTTAACTGTTTCACGTGAAACAGCCATGACTATCTAGACAAATAAACAGCAAGGACGGAAGCGTCTGCCGGCGTCACGCCAGAAACGCGCAAAGCCTGCCCGAGGGTTTCTGGGCGTACAAAAGACAGTTTTTCTCGCGCTTCATTAGACAGGCTTGAGACTTGCAGATAATCAAAGCTTTCTGGAATATGCTTGTTCTCTTGTTTTTGTATACGTTCAAGCTGTTTTAGATGACGCTTTATGTAACCATCATATTTTACAGTTATCTCAGCCTCCATCATCATTTCATCAATAAAATAAGACGGCAAGTCATGATAGTTTTTTTCAATTGAACACACCGGGAGATGATGGATGTTAATTACCGGGCGTTTTAGAATTTCTTTTGCTGAACATTTTTGTTTAATAGGTTTTTCACCAAGCCGTAGGAGGAGGGGGTTTATGTCGTCAGGGGTTAACGGCGCATTCAACGCGTTGACTGTTTTTTTTGATATTTGAAAATAACCGGCTATTTTTTCATATAGTTTTTCCGTAATTAAACCCTGTTCAAACGCTTTTTTTGCCAACCGGTCCCCGGCGTTAGAGTACCGAATGAGGATTCTATATTCCGCCCTGGAGGTAAACATGCGGTAAGGCTCTAAAGTGTCCTTGGTAACAAGATCGTCAATTAATACACCAATATAAGCCTCGTCTCGCCCAAACAATAAAGGCTCCCGATTCATAATGCGGTTTGCAGCGTTGGCCCCAGCAACAAGGCCCTGCGCTGCGGCTTCTTCATATCCGGAGGTGCCATTAATTTGTCCAGCAAAGAAAAGGCCTTTTATATTTTTTGTTTCTAAGGAAGACTTAAGTTGTGCAGGTGGGAAAAAATCATACTCGATGGCGTAACCCGGACGATAAAATTCTACATTCTCTAAACCAGCAACCGCACGCAAAGCTTTAAGCTGAGTTTTTTCAGGGAGGCTTGTTGAAAAACCGTTTGTATAAATTTGCTTTGAATTGAACCACTCGGGCTCAAGAAACAAAGCATGCTCCTCGCGATGCGCAAAACGATAGATCTTATCTTCGATAGAAGGACAGTAACGCGGACCCACGCCAGAGACATCACCCGAAAACATGGGGGAGCGATCCAGGTCATTATAAATAATATCGTGGCAAAGAGCATTTGTTTTGATTGTGTGGCAAGGAACATCTGGAGGAGAAAACGCCATTGTGCGATATGAAAATGGTGTTGGTTTTTTATCACCGCACGCAACAGTGGTTTTAGTCCAATCGATAGAATCGGCTATCAACCTGGGCGGTGTTCCTGTTTTAAGGCGTCCACTAACCAAACCAAGGGACACTAAAAATTCGGTTAGGCCTTCAGCGCCAGGTTCACCCATACGGCCAGCGCGTATTTTTCGTTCACCTATATGAATCAGGCCGTTAAGAAAAGTTCCACAAGTTAAAACCACAGCTTGTGTATAGATCCTTACGTTGTTTCTTAATACAACGCCAACAACTTTAAAATTTCTTAAAAGAAGGCGCACAACCTCACCTTCAACAACCGTTATCTCTTTTGTGTTGTTTATACGATTGTTAACATATTTTTCATATACGCGTTTATCAACCTGGGCCCTTGGTGACCATACAGACTTTCCTTTAGACCTATTTAGTATCTTGAATTGTAACCCAGAATTGTCAGCCGCTAAACCCATAACACCACCCAAAACGTCTATCTCGCGGACCATCTGCCCCTTGGCTATCCCACCTATAGCCGGGTTGCAGGACATGCGCCCAACCGCTTTTTTGTCCATAGTGACTAGGCAGCCTTTCATACCCATGCGGTTGGCGGCAAGCGTCGCTTCTATGCCGGCGTGGCCACCGCCGACGACCAAAACATCAATGTTTTCTGGCACATGTTTCACGTGAAACCTATTTACCCACACAAAAATTACTGAATATATTATTCAAAATTTCTTCGCTTGTTGTTTTTCCTAATATTCTGTCCACAGCATCAAGTGCACCGCGTATTTCTACAGAGAGCAATTCAAAACTCACTGATCCAGCCACTATTAGTTGCAACGCGCTTTTAAGAAACCGAAGACAACTGTTTACGATATCATATTGACGCTGTGTTATTAAAAAAACATTATCAGAAATGTTTCCAGAAATATGCAAACCCTTTTTAATAGAATCCTTTATATCGTTTAAACCGTTGCCCTCTTTAGCGGATATACATATACAACCACTCATTTCTGATTTCACCTTTTTAATCTGATTGATATCATATAAATCACATTTATTTAATACAGGAATACTGTTACCATTTTGACTAAAGGTGCTTATGGGCACAGGTTGTTCCAGGTCAAAAACGTTTAATATAAAATCAGCATGCTTTAATTTTTCCTCAGCCCGGCGAACGCCCTCGGACTCAATCGTTTCCTTTGGTTTGCGCATTCCAGCTGTATCAGAAAGCACAACGCTTATACCATCATAAAGCACCTCAGCCTCAAGCAGGTCTCTCGTTGTACCCGGCGTTGGGCTTACTATAGCCTTGTTTTCATTTAACAGGGCATTGAAAAGAGTAGATTTACCAGCATTTGGTGGCCCACAAATGACGACAGACGCACCGCTGTTCAACAAACGACCTTCATTAAAAGACTCCGCAAGCGCAGACATACCCTTATAAGCTGAGTTTATATTATGCTTAACCCGTTGAATGGTATCGGGCAAAAGTTCATCTTCAGAAATATCAAGTTCAAACTCTACGTAGGACAATGTTTCTAATATAGTTTTTTTTATATCATTTAATTTTTTTGAAAGTTCACCAGATAAAACACGGTGATTCAGTTGAGCTGTTTTTTCACCACGCCCATGGATTATAGCAGCAACAGATTCTGCCTGCACCAAGTCAATTCTGCCGTTTGTGAAAGCCCGTCGAGTGTATTCACCGGGCTCAGCAGATCGCGCCCCAAGGTTTATTGCCAATTTAATCGTTTTTTCAACTATAGCTGGGCTGCCGTGGCAAGAAAATTCGACAACATCTTCACCCGTATAAGAGTTGGGATTTTTAAAATAAGTTACCACTGCATTGTCGTATGGTTCGCTATCAGAACCGTAAAGCGAAGCCACAGTAGCACGACGATCTATAAAGCTTTTGTTGCGACGACATATTTGTTGAGCGATATATTTGGAGTTACCGCCGCTTAAACGCACTACCGCTAAACCCCCATAACCATATGGCGTAGCAGACGCTACAATCGTATCATCAAAATTCATTTTCCTTTAACAGGTGATGAAATAACGGGAGCTGGCGAGAGAAATTTTTGTTGGAGTATTGTTAAAACGTTAAAAAGAGTATAATAGAGATTTAACCCTGAAGGGAAATTGTTAAATAATAAAGTAAAGAAAATTGTCATAAAATATGACATGTATTTCTGTTGCCCGGAAGCTTGAGTCGGCATCATTCTTTGTTGCAGGAACATTGTAAGCCCCATTAAAATTGGTAATACAGCAATATGCCCGCCGTATATAGGTATAGAAAAAGGTAAATCAATTATAGCATCAGGACTTGAAAGGTCTTGTATCCAGAGTACAAAAGGCGCACCGCGGAGTTCTATCGTTGAACGAAAAACCTGAAAAAGCGCAATTAACAAAGGCATTTGCAACAGAATTGGGAAGCAACCCCCAAGGGGATTTACACCGTGTTCCTTAAATAAAGCCATTTGTGCTTGGCTCATTTTTTTCTGGTCATTTTTATATTTTTCTTTAAGCGCATTTAGTTGTGGTTGTACAGCCTGCATTTTTTGGGTGGATTCATAGCTCTTTTTGGTAAGAGGATATACAAGGATTTTTATTATGATAGAGAAAAGGATTAAAACAACCCCATAGTTAGGAATATATGTGTTCATTTTAATGAGCAAGTAGTGAACGCCTTTTGCAATGGGTCGAATAAAGGACCACCCAAAATTCATTATTGATTCTAGGTCTACATCCAGCGATTTAATTCGACTGTATTCCAAAGGCCCTAGGTATAGGCGGGAGTTTTTATGTTGCTGGACAGAAAGAGCAAGGGCAACGCTATATACTTTACCGGATTCAACATTTTCATATCCTGAAGTTTTACCGCCAAAGCCCGGCGTGTCTGGAATTATAGAGCTGACAAAATATTTTGTTCTAATCGCAACCCAGGCGGTCTCACCTTTTATATTATCTTCTTTAGAAACTTTTTTATCAGCCAGTTTTGGGCTATGCAACTCACCCCCTTGGTAGACGTAGGCGTTGAAGTAGGTTAAATCATCGCTTAAGTTCTTTTCGGTAATAGGCAAGCCGCCCGACCATGATAAATTGTAAATACCCTGAGAGATATACGGTTCTGCAGCGGTAAAATCCGTTTCTATATTGATAGTATAATTATCGGGATAAAACGTTAAGCTTTTGTATATCCACGCATTGCCGACTGCTTTCTTGAAGTGAAAAATATGTTCTGAATTTATATAACCCGCCGATCTGTTGTTTATTGACAACCAGGGCCCGGACAAAACTACAGGCTCCCCCTCAACGCTGCGGAAAGAGAGGAGAAGGTTTTGTTTATTAAGGTCGCTTATTAACTGTACCCCGCCGTTGTTCAAGTATAGGTAATTTTTTAGAATAAACGATTGTATAGACCCGCCATTAACAGAACTGATAACAGCACTATAAAGATTTGTTTCTATAGAAAACGTTTCCTCTTTGATTTGTTGATCAACAATCTGAGTAACAACCTTTTCGCTATCTATTTTATACGACGTTTGTACGTCTATATCCTCTTGCGTTGTTACACTTAAACTGTCTATATCGCCGGGCTCAACGGGCGGGTAAAGAATGTTATAATATGCCGGCGTGAGCAGTATAATTACAGCTATAATTAAAAAGGCAAAAAGCGTTTTTTTATCCATTTAAAAAAGAAACTATTTTACAGGATCAAAGCCGCCAGAGTGCAAGGGGTGGCATTTTGATAAGCGCTTTACAATCAGCAAGCAGGCTCGCAAGAAGGTTTTTGTTTTAAGCGCTTGGAGAGCATACGTGGAACAGGTGGGATGAAAGCGGCACTGGCTGCCAAAAATTGGCGATAATGTAAATTTATATACATAAATCAAAGAGTATAATGCGTAAGCAAAAATCCTGTCAAATATGTATAATATTGAATTAAAGTATTTCACGTTTAGGCGGAAAGTTCTTTACGCCCTCTTTTGCGACGGTTGGCTAAAACACGCTTACCGCCGGGGCTTTTCATGCGTGCCCGAAAACCATGTTTATTCTTGCGTTTTCGACGACTAGGTTGATATGTGCGTTTCATCTATAAACTCCTAAATTTTAGCCGGGGAAAATACATAAGCTCCAAAAGGAAGTCCAAAAGAAATACCCAAAAAGAAATTTGTGCATTTTTTATACGCATAGCGTAAAACTAAATTGTTATGAGGGGATTTTATTCTATAAATTAGAGATATAACAATATGTGGAAAACTTGTGGATAACATCTGGTCTGATATAAAAGTCGAATTAAAAGAAAGCCTGCCTAGTCACGCATATAATACATGGTTTGAACCAATCAACCTCATTAGTCACACAGATGCTGAATTAATTCTTGAGGTTCCTAATCAGTTTTTTTATGAATGGATAGAAAGTCATTATAGGAACGAAATAAACAATACGGCTGAATCATTGATCGGGAAAAATATTAATATAAAGTATACAGTTGCTCCGGAAAAACGGATACCGTTAGAAAGCAACACCGCTTTTGCGGGCAAAATAGTAAAGAATCAGTATAAACCAAATCTTAACAGGAGATATACCTTTTCAAATTTTATTGAAGGCTCTAATAATCAATTTGCGCGAGCAGCCGCTTTATCGGTGGCAAAATCACCAGGACAACAAACCTTTAACCCCCTATTAGTATATGGCGGGGTGGGGCTGGGAAAAACACACTTACTGCACGCCATTGGTAATTATATCCTTGAAGAGAAAGAATCAGCGCGCATTGTAATTGCCTCCAGTGAAAAATTTACAATGGACTTTATTTCCTCTATTCAGAAAAATAGAACGGTTGATTTTTCGAAAACATATCGCAAAGCAGATGTGTTGTTAATTGATGATATACAGTTTTTCCAGAAAAAAGAACAAACCCAGGAGCAATTTTTTCACACGTTTAATGATTTATATCAACAAGGCAAACAAATCGTGATGACATCAGATCGTCTACCACAGGAAATGAACGGATTAACGGATCGCCTGCTCTCACGGTTTGAATCGGGTTTGGTGGTAGACATACAACCGCCTGATTTTGAGACACGCGTTGCTATATTAATGGAAAAGGCCGAACAAAACGGGCTTGATTTACCTTATGATACAGTTGAGTTCATGGCCACGCATATCAAAAACAGTGTGCGCGAACTGGAAAGCACCATAATCAGGCTATTAGCTTATTCTTCATTATCAAATTGTGAAATAGATTTTAACCTTGTTAAAAAAGTTGTCCGCGAAAGGCTTGGTAATGGAGCGCCAATTGATATATCTGCAAACGATATAGTAAAAAGGGTTTCAGAGGCAACAAAAATCACTGAAAAAGATATTATTGGTAGCAGCCGTAGAATGCCCATTGCAGAAGCAAGGCAGATTTCCATATACCTTTGCCGTGAAATTATGGGTTCTTCCCTGATGGACATTGGGGTACAATTTGGCGGGCGCGACCATACCACGGTTCTGCATGCTTGTCGTAATATTGAAAAGAAAATCAAAATAGATAAACGTATAGGCTACCTGGTCCGCTCCCTGCAGCAAGACCTGACCTTTTCCTTGATTTAAACCTTTCCGCTGGTGTACTATATTTGTACGCCATGGCAATAACTCCAAAACAGAAAGCGGTTTTTGATTACATTAAAAATTATATTGATGAAAATAATTTTTCACCAACCTTCGAAGAAATTGCCTATCATTTTGGTTACAGATCAAAGGGTACAGTATACAAACACATAAAAGCATTAAAACTTAAAGGGCTGCTACGCCAAGAGTGGAATCGAGTACGCTCAATATCGCTAACCAGCATAAGGAAAAAAACAGCCAGCCTATTGCCTGTAAAAGGAGAGTGGAATAACAAAGGCCTGAATTGGTTCAAAGCGCCTTTTTCGTATATAGGCATTCCCCCGGAAATCGCACACAACAATAATTCTTACATAATTCTTATAAATACTCATGCATTGCAGGACAAACATATTTTGGTAGGTGATGCATTGGTGGTACAACCAAACGCGTCCCAACATATTGCCGGTTTTATTATTGTTGATCAGCGGAAACAAACAGTATTGAGGGAACCAGCCTGGAAACGCTACCCCAGCCAGATTATAGGCCAAATATCCGGCGTAGTCAGGAAATATTGATTGAAAAATAAAAAACAGTCAAAAAACGCAAAAATTTTCATATCCACCAAATTCTTGACACATAAGCCCCTTAATACTATATTGTGCCAGATTTGAACCGAGGTCGGGGTGGATAAATCGTGGAAATCTCGCCCTGAAAAAACAAAAAAATCCAACTAAAGGAGATACTTATGTTACGTACCGCTAAAGTTTTTACTCCAATTCTTGTTTTTTGGTGTTCCCTGCTTTTTGCTGTTGACCCAGGAAATCAAGCTGTCGGCGAACCCGGGTTTTCGGGCATAGACCAACGTTTGGCAGATATTCATATTCGATATTTGACGGGTAGTGCAGCGTCTAAAGAAGAAAACATTACAAAAGAGGAGTATATTGCTCTTGAAAAAGCAGGGTTAATAAACACAAACCCTGGAAAAACCACCAAAAACCACCCCCCGCAAAGAAGGCAAAGAACTGCAACAGACCTCTTCTTTTCTGAATACGCTGAAGGAAGTAGTAATAATAAATATATTGAGATTTATAATGGTACGGGTGCCGATGTTGACCTTAGTAGTTATTTAATTATGCAGAACTCAAACGGCGGCCCTTGGGATGAATATGTTGACACCCTAAGCGGAACATTGGCAGATGGCGATGTTTATGTGATTGCAAACTCCTCTGCGGATGCTAGTATACTGGCCGAAGCAGATTTAACAGGAAGTGGTATTTGTTATTTTAATGGCGACGACGCAAGGGCTTTAATAAAAGTATCAGGCACAGATACAACGATACTGGATTATATTGGCACTTTTCCTGATGATCCCGGGAGCGGCTGGGACGTAGCAGGCGTTGATGATGCAACCAAAGATCATACCTTGGTTCGTAAAAGTTCGGTAACAAGTGGCAACACAAGTTGGGCAACAGCAGCTGGTACAACGACTGACGACTCGGAATGGCAAGTCTACGACCAAGACACCTGGACCTATGTTGGGTCTCACACAATGGACGGACCCTATCTTTCCGAAGGGTTTGAAACATGGCCCCCAACCGGATGGACCCTTGACCCCGCAACGGGATCTGGTGCTTGGGCACAAGACTCTGGAGACGATTATGGCCCCGGTTCTGTACAAGAAGGTAGTTATTCTGCTTTTTTTAACGATTATGATTATTCATCGGGAACAAGCGGAACCATGACGAGCGGAGCCGTCGACCTGTCTACTGCCACAGCGCCCAATCTTGTTTTTTATTATTGGGATGCCAGTGGAAGTGATTATGTTAACGTAAACGTCTCCACAGATGGGTCAACTTTTACAAATATTTATTCGACCCCAACATCCGTTAGTTCATGGACAGAAACAACCGTTGATCTTACAAGCTATGTAGGAAACAGCGCTGTTTATATTCAGTTTTCCGGGACAAGCGTTTGGGGGGTGTCAAACCCTCACATTGACGCAGTAAGCGTAGATGAAGCATCAACGGATCCTGTCTACCATGCGTTGGATTCTGAAATAGATTTTGCCGGAAATATTTTAGGTTCTACATCAACAGGGTCTTTATCCATTGAAAACACAGGCGCTGGAACGCTGGAAATTTCTTCGGTTGCTGTTTCAGGCGACGGTTTTAGCACAGCTGTAACAGCTCTTTCTATTTCTGGCGGAGACACAGCAGCAATTGATGTGAGCTTTTCCCCAACAGCGGAACAGGACTATGAAGGAACGCTGATTATTTCTACCAATGATACCGATGCGGCCACTGACACCATCGCGCTGTCAGGTTTCGGTGTGGATGCTATCTTTTACGAAAGTTTTGATCCACCAACAGGATCAAACACAGTTTTGCCCATGAGCGGCTGGACGATTTTGGACAACAATGGCGATGCCGCAACAATACCAGAATATAGAAAAACATGGTATCATGATCAATTTGGTTTAGATGGCAGCGGCAACATGGCTGCTTATATTGGTAGTGGAAACTCTTACAGCACCGATGAAACCCTGATTACGCCCCAGATTGATGTAACTACACCAGCCAGGGTAACTTTCTGGATGTATAACAATTATGACCGTGGATATGAGTTAGACGTTTCTTTTTCAACCGATGGTGTTACATATACCGCGCTGGGATCGTATCCTATTACGAATGTATACACGCAGCATTCAGCCATTCTTCCTGTTACGGGCAATCAGTATATTGCCTTTACCTTTGCTCCGGACAGCGGCGGACTCTATACCTATTTTAACCTTGATGAAGTTTCTGTGGTGGCGCTACCGAACACCTATATTTCCGGATTAGCAACGGAGAGTGGAACGGGTGCCGCTCTGGACAGCGTGGCGGTTGATATCAATGGCAATGTTGTTTACACAGATGCGGCCGGGTCTTATGCGTTATATGGCTTTTCTCCGGGCAGCTTTGGTTTAGGTTTTTCAAAAGACGGTTACAACGATGCCGTGTTTTACGTAGAGGCAGCTGAAGGTGATTCCGTTGTACAAAACGCGATGTTGGTTCCGGAGGTAGTAGAGGCCATGTATACTACAGGCTTTGAAGCCGGAGACGATGTAGGGTATACATCGGTGACGTCGGGTTACGACTTTGCTGTGTTAGACACCATGTTTAACGCTGATGGCGATACCATTTTAGCGGACGCCGGTGTTTATATGCTTGCCTATCCGGACACAGCCGGAGTCAATTATAATAATAATGACCTGGTATTTTGGATATCCGATAGCGTAGTTGATATTTCTTCCACGGCCTCTTTGCAAATGACTCTGGATGCCAATTATGATACAGAGTCGGGCTGGGACTATTTTTACGTCGGTCTATTGCTGGACGATGGATATATATATTATGGAATCGGGCAAGAACTATCTGGATCTTCCAACGGCTGGGTTGAATTAAGCCTGGATGTTTCTTGGGCTTTGAGCTTAAGCACTACAGCAACGCCAGTAATATGGTTCGCTTCAGACGGCTCGGTAAACAGCTATTGGGGCGGCGCTTTCGACAATCTAATGTTAAGCGGTAATGCGTTTTTCTTGGCACCACCAACCAACCTGGTGGCCGAGAATTATGGTTCCAGTATTCCACTTTCCTGGGACGAGCCTTCTTCAACGGGTCGGGTTTCCTATGATCTGCATCGCGCAGAGTTGGCCAATATCCATAATTTATCCAGACCCATGGTCACTGATGAAAACGGCCAAACAGTAGAATTGCTAAAAGGCCCCCGGGATTATGAAGCCCTCACGGTGGAATATCAATATTCTACCGCCGCTTCCCGCTCCTTTAGCCATTACAATATTTTACGTTGGGATTGGCCTTTCGGCATTGTGGAACTACACGACACGTCACAAACAAACAGCTATGAGGATGTTGATGTGTCGGATGGTGATTATGTTAATTACTTTGTGACCGCAGTGTACGACGAAGGAACATCTGTGGCGTCTAACGAAGCACAGTCAAGAGCTGGTTTACCTCTTGTCTTTACAGACGATGCTTTCGGTGGTGAAGATTTTGAAGACGGCTTTGCCTTTGAGAACTGGGAACAGTTTAACAGTACAACCGCGGCACAATGGGTTGTGGGTGATTCAGCGGCAGCGGACTCTGCTTTTGGTGTTGGCGCAGGATATCCTGCGCCCAGCCACACGAATTTTGCTTACATAAGTGACGGTCGTGGCGGTGGCGCTGATTTTCAGTCTTTCTTGATTTCACCATTTCTGGATTTTGTGGATAACCATACGGCAATTCTTAACGTAGCTGCCTATGCTCAGGTTTACGCGAGCTCAGCTTACACACCCTGTTACATTTGGGTCCGGGCCGATATGGGTCCCTGGTATCCAGTGATTGATTTTAGTTTTGATCACACTTCAGGCTGGGGTGATTATTCAGCCTCCATTAGTGATATTGTGGGCGGTTCTGATTATGCTCAAATAGCTGTTGTCTATGGACATTTGGGTGGTTGGAACTCTGGGTATGGAAACGGAATTGCCGTTGACGACTTAAACCTGGAGATAATACCGGGGCCTCACAGTTTGACATTGACACCATCACTTTACGATGTTGGCCTTTCGTGGACGCACCCCGATTCCACTATGAATCTATTGAGCGACCCTGTGGATATTACAGCAGACAGACAAATAACAGCAGTTGCGACGGATGAAGATCTTTTGGATCTTTCTGATGACAGGACGGATTGTTTTTCACAAGGCGATCCAAATTCAGGCTGGATTACTGGTTTCTATGGCCCAGATTCTGGCGGTTTGACTCCGCCTACGTTTGCAGCGTTGCATACATTTAACCTGGGACCCATGGTGTTAGATGAGGTGGTGATTCACGGTTATTATAACACGGATGATACTACCACAGCCAGAGCGGATGTGTTTGTTGGCGTTGCTGATCTTAATGGTACAACAACCGATACGATTGCTACCGGTATTTCATTCTTTGATATTTCAGCAGCAGGCAGTTGGGCACTTGCGTCGTTTGATTTGACAGGATTGACTTACAACGCCACGGATTCCACCTATCTTAAAGTGACTTGGACACCGCTTGACACCGGTTATATAGCTCTGTTTGGAGCACATATGTGGATACCGGGTCAGAAAATAAGCGACCCGGCGATTGATCCCGGCCTAAATGGATTGTCAGGGTATGATGATTCCTCTGGGGTTTATACTCCAGCCACAAGAAGCTGGGTCATTGAAATCTGTGGAACACCAACACCGCCAGCAATCTCCTATAATGTCTATAAAAATGGCGTTTTGACGATTGATGGCCTGGAAGAAACCACATGGGTAGATGAAAACGCCAGCGTTGTTACCGAAGCTTGTTATTGGGTCAACGGGGTTGTACCTATGAGCTTTGATATGGGCTTGTTTGGAGCAGTTGTAGACGGACCGTCTGAAACGGAATTTACTAATGTTGAATGCGCAACAGCGATTAACCAACCGCCAAGCAGTTTTGCGCTTCTTACTCCTGGCGACGGCGATACGATCATGATCACACAGGACAACATAGGCTCCTCCCAGCTCTTTGCTTGGAATGCTTCATCTGATCCAAACGGTACACCCGTTGAATATGAGATTTGTACGAGCATATTGGCGCCTTTTGATCAGTGGTGTAATGACATCGGCGGTGGAACGTCTAATTTTGTTCCTCTAGCAAATATGGCTGACTACATTGATTCGCTGATGCAAGCAGGTCTAAGCAACGGCACAATTGATATTACTTGGACTGTATATGCATCAGACGGCCTAGCTGAAACAGAAGCATCTAATGGACCGCGGGCATTGCACATTGACGCCGGACATGCTTTGGGCATACACGACGATCTGCTGCCTGTTGTTTTTGCCCTGCACCAGAACCATCCAAACCCATTCAACCCGGTAACCACTATCCGGTTTGATGTACCGCAGGAAAGCCTTGTCCGTATGGATGTGTATAACATCCTGGGCCAACGGGTGCGTACACTGGTGAACGGAACCATGCAGCCTGGTTTCCACGCTATTCGCTGGAACGGCACAAACGACACGGGTAAACCACTGGCTTCAGGTATGTACATCTATCGCATTTATTCCACGCAATTCACAGCAGTGAAAAAACTGGTATTGATGAAATAGGTTAAAAGATCATCCCATAAAAGGCCCTGTTCCTCACTTTAGGAATGGGGCCTTTTTATTTATATACTTGAATTCTATGTTATTAATAGTTAGTAAAAGCGAAAAAACCCCATAAAAAATGTAAAAATTTTCATATCTACCAAATTCTTGACACATAAGCCATCTAGTACTATATTGTACCAGATTTGAACCGAGGTAGGAGCGGAGAATCCGTGGAATTTTCGCCCTAACATATAAATATCATTAAAACCGTGAAGGAGCCGTTTATGCGACGCACAGCTATCACTATTACATCAATATTTGTACTTTGGAGCAGCTTTATTTATGCTGTTGATAACGAGGAGATTCCAAAGTATTATCAACTTCAAGGAGCCTTTGAGGGCCAAAACATAGAAAACCTGGAAGCCGCAGAAGCCCTTTATTTAAAGGGCCCGGATATATCCGGGCAGGCTCTTACAGCAATAAAGAGAGCAAAACAAAAAGCGCAAACGGTTTTTGTTGAAAGAGAAAAAAGCACAGTAGTTTTTGATCAAGAGCTCATTGAAAATCTTCTGCATAAATTCCAAAACAAAGAATTTATTAGCGACGATGATATGCTGTTGTTAGAAACATATTGGCAGGAAACCCTTCCGCCAAGACGATATCAGCGAACAGAGAGAAACAGTCGATCGGCGTTAGGCGAAGGTTTTGAAGGGTCTACTTTCCCACCCCTGGGTTGGCAAGCAATTTCAAATAACACAGCTAACAGTGTAACCCAGTCCAGCACGAATGCCCATGGCGGGACATATTCGGCACGATTTTCCTCGATGTCTTCGGCCACTGATTATAATCAGTACCTTATCACGCCCAAGCTGACAGTAGCAACGGGTGATTCTCTAACTTTCTGGCACTACAAATATTATAGCTGGGCATCCGATCAAATTTCTGTGGGCATTTCCACGACAGACAGCAGCGTTGCCTCTTTTACTTTTGGATCTGCGCTCACATCAACAAACGCATGGACAAGGCACGCAGAAGACCTGTCTGCCTATGCTGGCCAGGATATTTATGTAGCCATTAATTATTACGGTGCTTACCAGTATTATTTATTTGTAGACGATTTTGCAGGGCCGGAAGCTGACGTTAACGACCCCGGCCTCATCTTTTCAGAATACATTGAAGGCAGTAGCAACAATAAAGCTATTGAGCTTTATAACGCATCANNCGANACANTTAACCTAGATGAATATCAGATTGGTCAGACAAGCAATGGAAGCNCNGNTGNTGTATGGGAATATTTTCACGTTTTNCCAACNGGCGCNACNTTGGCNNCAGGAGACGTATGGGTCATAGCNAACAGCAGCACCAGTTCTNNTTATTTTGACACATCANNCGCNGATGANGTNTTGGANTACCCAAGCGTNGTNCACCATAACGGCGATGANGCTCGAAGCNTTCTTCANATTGTTGGAACAGACACTGTCGTTGTTGATTTAATTGGAGAAACAGGTCCAGATCCGGGCTCTGGTTGGGACGTTGCTGGCGTTACGGACGCCACAAAAGATCACACACTGATTCGTAAAGCAGATGTATTGTGGGGCAACACCGACTGGGCAAGCTCAGCAGGTACTGACTCCGTTACATCTGAATGGCTGGTGCATGATCAGAATTACTTTACCAATTTAGGAGGACACCCCGGCGACCCCTGTTGGGATAATGCCATTACTTTATCCGTTTCTTCAGTAAGCTACGGATCTGAAATCAGCTATATGCTGACAAACGCAGATGGGGACACCCTGGCCTCCTGTTTTGGCTGTATGGCCAATAACCAAACAAATGCCCATGATCTTTGTTTAACTGCAGGCGCATATTCTTTCTGGGGCAAAGACAGTTATGGCGACAGTTGGAATGGCGGCTCCTTCTCGGTTACAGCAGCCGACGGCGCTGTTATTGTCGCTGGAGCAGTAGAATCAACAGATGGTACAAACTGGGTTGAGTTTCCCTTTGCTATTGATGAACCGGTGTTCTTAGCCGCGGATGTCGATTTTGCCGGAGTTGTAATCGGCGGATCTGATACAAAATCTTTGACGGTAACAAACGCCGGATATGGCGATGCTGCTACAATGGTAATCTCTGCTGTTTCATCTGATAATGCAGCTTTTGCTGTTTCCGGAACAGTGCCGGCAACATTAGCCGCTGGTGAATCCGCCAGTTTTTCAGTTACGTACACAGCCAGCGCAGAAGGCGATGAAGCAGCCGAAATTTCTGTTATGTACAACAGCGACACCTCTACAGTAGGCGTACATGGCTATGGTGTGGATGCTTTTTTCTTTGAAGATTTTGATCCTTTTACAGGATCAGCAACTGAGCTGCCCATGGACGGCTGGACAATCCTTGATAATAATGGTGATGCCGACAGCATACCACAGCTATATAAGACGTGGTACCACGATGATTACGGAGTTGATTACAGCGGAAACATGGTTGCCTATGTAGGTTACAGCAATGGTTATGTTGGTGATGAGAGCATAGTTACACCCATGATACACCTTGACGCCCCCTCAAAAGTGACTTTCCAGGCATATGATTACGCCTACAACTTGACAGTGGGCATTACGGAATCCAGCACGATTGATTCATCAGCAGAGCTTACCACCATTGCTAATATATTAGTAGACGGGTTTTATACTCCTACGTATGAAGTTGTTTTGCCCGACGTAGACAGCCTGCGCGTTGCTTTTACCCTTAGCGGTACGGCCTATACCTATTTCAATCTTGATAATGTTTCTGTAGTTGCCTTGCCGAATACGTATGTTTCTGGTGTTGTTACAGACAGCGAAACAGGAGCTGCCGTTACCGCAATGGTAGAGTTTGGCGGTGTCTCAGAAAATTCATCAGCAACGGGAGCCTATGGACTCTACGGTGCAGAACCGGGTGTTCATGTGCTAAATGTTTCAGCTGATGGCTATCTGGATTCTCATTTTACACTAGAGATTGCAGAGGGCGACAGCCTAGTACAAAACGTGGTGCTGGTTGCACAAAGCTCAGCGGCGCAGGAAGTGTATTCCACAGGTTTTGAATCCGGCGAGGACATGGGTTGGACCTATACCGGCGGCACAAACCCCTTTGAGTTAAGCGCCGGTTTCACTTTTTATGAGGATTATTATTATCCCGACACAGCCACAGTTGCTCCTTTTGCCGGCGACAGTATGATGGTCTGTTCGCCAACAGGATATGCCAATAGTGAATTTTCCTGGTGGATGAACCTAACAGCCGCGGACATGGACCTTTCTAGCTACGTCGGCGCCGGGTTAATCCTGCAGGCGAACTATTGGTTAGAAAACGGCTGGGATTATGTTTACTTGCTTGCCACATGGCCAGAGGTTTACGGCGGCACCTATTTTTATCTGGACGTAAATGGCGATGGTGTTGGTAATGCCAGCGATGGACTGACCGGCGAATCCGGCGGCTGGGAAGAAGTAACAGCAAACCTTACTCCCTTCGTAGGAACAAACTACGGTGTAGAAGTTGCCGTATTGTTAGTGGCCGATGCCACCGTTGATGAAGGTTTTGGTGTGGCTATTGACGATGTTGTTGTAAATGGTTTTGTAGAACCGCGACCATGGGTCTCAGACCTTGCGGCAGAAAGCTATGTTAACGACCAGGTTGCTTTGACCTGGAGCGATCCTTCCGGCGGACAGCGGACAGTGGCGACAAGCACGATTACCATGAATCGCACACCTGTTGAAATAGATCCGCGCAATCCGCGCAAGGCGTTTGAATATGAAACAGGCGAAGAAGAACTGACAATAGATGTACCCGTCACCTCTTCTAGAGACCTGGCCAGCTATAATGTCTTTCGTACGGATCAGTTCTATTTTGCTGACTATAGCGGTTTTGATCTCATAGCCAACACAACAGACCTGGGATATACCGATACAGATGTGGTCAACCACACGCTGTACTATTATTATGTTACAGCAGTCTATGATGAAGGTGAAAGTCTTGGCTCATTGTGGGCCGCGGCCGGAGCCGGAGAGGTTACAGATTTTGCCATGGCAGACGTTGCTGTAGACTTTGAAGATGCTACCCTTGGCAACTGGCAAGTTTTGACTTTTGCAGATAATGGTTGGGGTGTCGGTGATTCAACATCAGCCTCCACCTATTATGCAAGCATTCCTGATAATGGAGGTTATTTTGCCTTTGTTAACGATAACGCTGCAGGGTATGGGGTTAGTTCCCAATCAAGGCTTGTGTCTCCGTTTTTCAACTTGGGCGACGCCGATCAAGCTGCAATCTCGTTTGACTATTTTAATGGATATGCTTATCAAACGGTTGAGGTTTGGGCCTGGATAGGCTGGGACACCTGGATATACGGTGGTGCGTTGCCAGCAAACAGCGACTGGCAAACAGTTTCCGTTGATTTTTCTGGTTTTGCCGGAACGGACCATGTCCGGCTGTATTTTTGGTATACTGACAATAATTACACTGCCGGCAGCGTTGCTATAGATAATTTTTCTGTGTCAACGTGGGACGGACCTACGGGACTGACGCTAACGGAAACTACAGAATCAGTTACCCTGCATTGGACAGGAGTGGGCGGAAGAGCCGCCGGCTCCAGGGTTAATGAATATCCAAACCCGGTTTCCGAAGTTGAAAAACAGTTGGCAAGTGACCTTAATGATATTCGCAACCCAGATCAAACCACTTCCCACGGTGAGGACAACTTCTCCCGAGTGCAGGGAGACAGTATCTCTAACCCCTTTGTAATTGATGCTTTGCCGTTTTCTGCAACAGGAAGCACGGTTGGTTTTACAGATGATTATGATGAAGTTTGTCCTTATTCTGGCTCTACGTCACCGGACGTTGTGTATCAATTAACGATTGGTGATCTAGAATATCCGCTCGTTATTAGTCTGTGTGAGTCTTATTATGATACAAAGGTCTATGTATACAAGGATGATGCAGACACGACTCTGTTCGCCTGTAATGATGATTTTTGTACAGC
>PBZW01000026.1 GCA_002730315.1 Fidelibacterota bacterium | reverse complement strand
GGTATGGCGGAGGGAGAGGGATTCGAACCCTCGGTACACTTTCGCGTACGGCACATTAGCAATGTACTGGTTTAAGCCACTCACCCACCCCTCCGAAAAGCATTCAGGCAGTTGCAAAAAACAACTGTTCCGGAAATACTAGGGCTGCATGAAGTTTCTTATCTTCAATGAACCTTTTATTTTTATTTAATTACTGGAAATTTGGCAAGTTTTTCTTGAGGATTTCGTCATTTTTTCTTGGTTGCTGTACTACAATGAAAGCAACTGGAAAAAGGAGAAAGTTATTTCTGGCTTCGCAGACTGTTTGCAGAATATAAAGAATTAAGCTAATAGATTAACTTGCTGATACTCCGGCATTACTGCTACTCTCATTTTGGCAAATAAATCAATTATGCTTGAAGAAAGAGAAAATATTCTTAAGGAGACACAAAGTGGATAAAGTTAAAGTACGACAAGGAGTTCAGTTGCTACTGGAAGGATTGGGAGTGGATTTAGATAGCGAACATTATCGTGATACTCCGGAAAGAACTGCCAATGCTTGGATCGACGAATTATGTTCTGGACTTGCAGAGAAAAAATTCTCGCTGACAACTTTTCCGGTAGGAGTAAATTATGAGTCAAGCATGGTGGTTCTACAGCATATTCCGGTGAGGTCAGTCTGTGCCCACCATTTACTGCCTTTTTATGGAGAAGCAACTGTTGCGTATATTCCTGACGAGAGACTCTGCGGACTTTCAAAGCTGTCAAGAATTGTTGACTATTTTTCGAGGCGCCCGCAGGTGCAGGAAGAATTGACCAGCGATATTACCAACTTTCTCTGTGAGCAACTATCTCCCCAAGGTGCGGGAGTGATTGTCAAAGCAACTCACATGTGCATGGCAATGCGCGGGGTCAGTCATGACGGTGTTATGACTACCAGTTCCCTTAAAGGTTTATTTCTCAGTCAAGGGAATGTTCGTGCTGAATTTATGGCACTCGCTAATACTCAGAGCCTGAATAAATTATGAGTTAAATACTCTGCTAAAGAAAACAATATATTAATAAAAATAAACAGTCCCACCGGAGTCCGGAATTAGAACGAAATGAGAATTAAGGAAATCCAACTGTCTTGCAAATCATTCAGGTGGTTGCAGTTGTTGATAATAATTGAGGACTTTTTGACGTGATTTTTGTGCCAGCGAAATTGCTTCTTCACGCAGGTAGCGGTCATCAGGCTTCCAATTTCTTGTTCGCAGCCGATAGGGACGTAATCCTAAGTCAATGTCCTCGGTTTTGCAGAACAATTCATCAACAGATGGACGCTGAACCCAGGACTCACTTAGATTTTGCTCCAGTGCATAATACCAGCGTGAAAAATTTTCCAGCCGCTCTTCTTCAAAATAACCGACAGGATTCAGAGATCCTACTAACTTCCTGAGCGCGGGATTTTGCTGAAAACGGTCATAATCCACCACATAGAGGCTTTCTGAAAGAAACAAAGGTGAACCGTGCAGGAGCAAACCCTTTGATTTCAAAGTGTTGCCGGACTGGACAATTTCAAGACCAACACTACCTTTTTCACCGTTCATCACCGCTTCTTCTACATCTTCCACCGGTTCTACCTGCAACTGCGGGTATGCAGCCATTACGATTNCACTATAACGCCCTTTGACAAATACATGTCTGCCGTGCCTCGAAAGTGTCTCTAAATCAATCGGGCTGCGACTGCTGCCACCTTTTTTAGAGATGAGGAAAAAACCCACCATATCCTGTACTTCACCGCCGAGAAGCTTGTTGTAACTGGTGAGCATCGCTGAACCTGCGACACGGATGCTGGTTGGTTTAGCGAGTTGGTAATTGTACATTCCCCATTTTGTCACCCTGGTTGGATCACCCAGATAATGCTGTGTCATAGAAAGCAGTTCATCAAGTCCTACAACCGTGAAATCCACTTCATCCAGTTTAATCAGTGATGAACCATTATGCGGTTCTTCGCCTTCTACACGTATTTTAGTTTTGCCGATTTTCCATTCGTAACCGAGAAATCCCAAACGGTATGGTCTTAATTTCCTTTTGCGGTCTACTGAAATTGAAAAACATGGAGGCGCTTCTGTGGAAATTTCCTGTAAGAAATTCAACGCTTCCTGCATGTCCGGAGTACTCCTGCGTTTGCTGGNGGACAAAACTTTTAAGATTTGCCCAATTTCTTCGNTGTCCGCGCCCAGTCTTTTCAGCTTGCTGAGAAAATTGTGTAATGTGCGTCCGGTACGGGGAACCGCGCAAGTAACGTCAAAAGTAGGTTTTAGGTCTGATGAGGGTGTCAAAATTAAATCTCCATGGTTTTAATACGCGAGCTTAAGCAACAATAAAGGAAAATTACCGGTGTCTTCAACTTCAAAATTTCCTTCTTTTTAACTAATTGTTAACGGTGGCATCTGTTTTTTGAATAATATGCTGTTTAAAAAAATCCGTAATCAAAGGAAGTTCCTTTAATTTCTACAGCAGTTATTTATGCTCCGGGAAAGCGGTTTTACGGATCGTTTAAAGAACATTTTGGATTACTTGAATTTTCTGAATCTCTGGCGATAAACTAATACTGAACAGCGACAAACGCAAGCCGGGACAATTGAAGAGAGATTATTTATTGAGGTTTATACGTAATATTACTAATAGTTTTAACANAGTTTAGGGGGGATACTCAATACCGCTTTGTTCTTCCTGATTTACCCCGGTGCTAGTTTAAAAGGGCTATTATTTTAATCCGTGAATTAATTCCTGGAAGCTTTGAGGGGCTCAGCTTATTGCTAGTGCTTGATCTTCCAACATGGATGCTATTGGTGCAAAAATGTGGTATATTCGGCTATAATGAAACGATTCTCATATTAATTGTAATTAACGCAATATTATTGCGCAGATTAACACAAATACCATCCAATCCGCAAGACACTATCACCATTTTTCTGTTATGCTTAAAAAAATATCTAAATTTGGATGGTTTTGAGAAATTCTGTAATCCGCCCTACGCCTGAATAAGTAATCCAGAAAATGAAAGAATAAGAAGCCGTTAAGGTACAGGCACATTCCGGCCTTTAGGCAGAATTTTGTATTTATCAGCGGGGTTGTTAATGAAACTGCTCGCTTTACAAGAAATGACAGCGTTATAATGTTTTCGGCAGCTCAATAAATTTAAGGATGCCAAAATAATCCGCTGAATTATCTTCAGAACTCAGGTAGAATCTTGTTAGGCAGAACTAATAAAAAAACAATCTTTCCTTAATGAGGAGAAAATTAATGAATGATGACTCTATAAATCTGCATAGGATTGAAACTGCATCTCAGGATGAATTGAGGNCTCTGCAGTTGAAGAGACTAAAATGGTCACTTCATCATGCTTACAATAATGTCGAGCATTACCGGAAGGCCTTTGATGAAGCAGAAGTTCATCCGGATGATTTAAAAACAATAGCTGATCTGGCTAAATTTCCATTTACCTGCAAAAACGATTTACGGCAAAATTATCCTTTCGGAATGTTCGCGGTTCCAAGAAAAAAGGTCTCGCGTATTCATGCCTCGAGTGGAACAACGGGTCAGCCTACTGTAGTCGGTTACACACAGAATGATGTGGATATGTGGGCCGCACTTATGGCACGTTCAATCTGGGCCGCAGGAGGCCGTCCCGGCGACATTGTGCATGTGGCCTATGGTTACGGTTTGTTTACCGGAGGTCTAGGCGCGCATTACGGTGCAGAAAAACTGGGNTGCACTGTTATTCCTGTTTCCGGAGGAATGACCGAAAGGCAGNTTCTGTTGATACAGGATTTTAAACCGGACATTATCATGGTCACGCCGTCTTACCTTCTGGCGATTGCAGATGAATTTGAAAAACAGGGTGTTGACAGCAATAAGTGCTCACTCAAAATAGGCATGTTTGGAGCAGAACCCTGGACAAATGNGATGCGCAAAGAAATTGAAGAAAAGTTCAACATCGACGCCGTTGATCTTTATGGTCTTTCGGAAATTATAGGACCCGGAGTTTCCGGAGAATGTTTCCGTGAAAAAGACGGGCTCTATGTTTGGGAAGATCATTTCTATCCTGAAATAATTAATCCGGAAACAGGTGAAGTACTNCCTGATGGAGAAAAAGGCGAGTTGGTTTTTACTTCCCTGACTAAGGAAGCTTTNCCGATAATCCGTTACCGTACGCGAGATTTGACCAGGCTTATCGCCGGGGGCAATCGTACGATGCGCAAAATGGAGAAAATTACAGGGCGCACAGACGATATGATGATTATTCGCGGAATAAATGTTTTTCCAACACAAATAGAGGAGATCCTTTTGAAGGATGGACGTCTTTCGCCAAATTTTCAGATCGAACTTACGCGTGAAGCAAGACTGGATGAAATGACTGTACTGGTGGAAGCGAGGTCAGTGGAGCTGACTGAAGATATCAGGAAANATATCAGTAATAAACTGAAACACCAGATTAAAAATCGTATCGGCGTAACAACGAAGATCAATATGCTGCCAAGAGGTGGTGTTGAGCGGTCAGCGGGTAAGGCCAGGCGAATTGTGGATAAACGAAGCTCGTAAACACCCTGAAAATATTTTGGAATTTTTTACGTTTTCTTAGCTGACTGAATTGTTGTTTAGTAGGGTGCAACAATCGACGACTGGCTCTGAAACACTTTAAGGACACAGGACTGATGAACTCAAAAACGCGGCCGATGATGGGTAATGAGGCTATTGCACAGGGAGTATGGGAAGCCGGCGTACGTGTCGCTTCTGCGTATCCCGGAACTCCAAGTACTGAAATTCTGGAGAATATTGCCAAGTATCCGGAAACTGACATTTATGCACAATGGGCGACCAACGAAAAAGTTGCTTTTGATGTGGCCAGTGGTGCTTCATTTTCCGGAGTTCGTTCTTTTGTGGCAATGAAACATGTTGGCTTGAACGTGGCTTCTGACACATTGATGTCACAAACATATATAGGCATCAACGGGGGGATGGTAATTGTCGTTTGTGACGATCCTGGAATTCACAGTTCACAAAATGAGCAGGATACCCGCATGTATAGCCGTCTGGCCATGGTTCCAACTCTTGAACCAAGTGATGCACAGGAAGCTCTAGATTTTGTAAAACTGGGTTATGAATTAAGCGAAGAGTTTGATACTCCAGTTATTTTACGCAGTACGACCCGATTATCTCACACCCGCAGTCTGGTTCAATCAGGAAAACGGCTCACGCCAAAACCGCTGGGATTTTTGGAAGATCCAAAGAAAAATGTGATGATTCCGGGACACTCCAGGCTCCGTCATCCTAAANTGCTGGAGAGAGAAAGNAAACTNAAAGCATATTTTGACAGCTCAGATATTAACCGCTGGGACAAAGGAANCNCTGATTACGGGGTTATCACACTTGGNCCTNCTTTCACCTATGTCAAGGAGGTNCTTCCGGANGCTTCTGTGTTGAAGTTGGGNGCATCTTATCCTNTTCCGGAACAGCGTATNCGGGAGTTCTGCAAGTCTGTNAAACGCGTATTTGTGGTAGAGGAACTGGAACCTGTTGTTGAAAATGAAATGCGCGGAATGGGTTTGGANGTAGAGGGGAAAAAATATTTTTCCAGACTTGGAGAATTTTCACCGGAAACAGTACGTACAGGATTTGAAGACGCAGGAATTGTGCAAACGAAGAAAAAGAAAGTTTCAGTGAAAATCAAGCCTGTTGTTCGGCCGCCCGTTCTGTGCGCCGGATGCTCACACATGAGCAGCTATTTGGTTATGAATACTGTGGATGCAAGAGTTGCCGGTGACATCGGTTGTTATACCCTGGCTGCAGTCGAACCGCTGAGTGCGATTGACACGACAGTAGCTATGGGATCCAGCATCGCCAATGCAGTCGGCATGGCAAAAGCGGGGACCGAAACCAAACCGATTGTGGCGACGATTGGAGATTCCACTTTTTTACATTCCGGAATTCCACCCCTGATAGATGCTGTCTATAACGACGCGGACATTACGGTTTTACTCCTCGATAACAAAATTGTCGCTATGACGGGTGGACAAAATCATCCTGGTACGGGAATTACACTTCGCGGTGAAAAAAGTCACAAGGTGGAATATGAAGAAATTGTGCGCGCAACAGGAGTGAAATGGGTTAAAACGGTTGACTCATATGACATGGGCGCGATGTTACGTACCATTCGGGAAGCGATAGCTTTCAAAGGTGTAGCCGTGGTTATATCTGACAGGCCGTGTGTTTTGGATCCTGTCCGTTTGAGAGGTGCACCCATGGAAGTCGATGTGCTTGCCTGTACCGGTTGCCAATCNTGCATGAATTTGGGTTGTCCGGCGCTTTCCTGGAGCGATGAATTGTTTGAAGGTCACCACAAAGTTAAAATTTCCGTTAGCGGTTGTATTGGTTGCTCCATGTGTGCGCAGGTCTGCCCAACCGACTGCATTAAACCCGCTGCGAAAATAGCTTTATGAATCAGCTTAAATCAAAATCAAAAACGTCAANGCTACCCACTACCGTATATAATTCTTCTGCCGATCAGGCCGAAAGACCAACAAATGTACTTGTCGTCGGAGTAGGCGGGCAGGGGGTAATTTTGGTCTCAAAAGTCCTCGCACAACTCTGCCTTTCCAAAGGCCTTCAGGTAAAACAAAGTGAAATTCATGGAATGGCAAAACGAGGCGGTACAGTTTTCAGTCACATTCGTTTTGGTCCGCAAGTTTGGTCACCGACAATTCCGGCGGGAGAAGTAGATGTGTTGGTAGCATTGGAATGGGCTGAAGGTTTACGCTGGCTGGAATATTTAAATCCGGAAAGCGGCACTTTTGTTTCAGACACACAGCACATTGTTCCNCCTTTTGCCTGCAGAAACCGTCTACGCGGAGCAGAAGATACTTACGCGAGAGAAACTCCTTCGGAAATTATCAATAAAGTTCCGAATGGTTTTGCCCTGGATGCAGCTGGAATGGCCAAAGAATTAGGTAATGAAAGAACTTCTAATACAATTTTACTAGGTATACTTTCCACTACTTTGGATTTTGAGGTGAAAGATTGGGAGGAAACTTTAGNTTTNTTTGTTCCNCCCAAAACTATCGATTTGAACCGGGAGGCTTTTCACATCGGCAGACAATGGATTGAAAATGCGATTCACACCGCAGAAGTTGCGCCGGTAACCGAGTTTCCCGTTCAGCAATACCTGCCCGAAGAAAGCGGTCTAGTGGACTGGGAGTTCACTGCGGAATGGTGCAAGGGTTGCGATATTTGTGTGAAAATGTGTCCGGAACGTTGTCTCAGGTTGACCGCGGATCAAAAAGTCGAAATGACGGACATTCATGACTGCACAGGCTGCCGCATTTGTGAATGGCTATGTCCGGACTTTGCGATTGACATCCGGAAACCGGAATTTCATTAATGATGAATCTGTAAATATTTCGAGGATCATGAATTCACATCATAATTTACAAGGTAACCACGCCTGTGCAATAGGTGCAATTGCTGCCGGATGNCGTTTTTTTGCAGGTTATCCGATTACACCGTCATCAGAAATTGCTGAAAGGATGTCTCTGGAACTGCCAAAACATGAAGGCATTTTTATTCAGATGGAAGATGAAATNGCTTCAATGGGTGCTGTGATCGGAGCATCAATGGGGGGAGTAAAAGCCATGACTGCGACCAGTGGTCCGGGATTTTCACTAAAACAGGAAAATATAGGTTATGCCGCAGGTGCTGAAATTCCGTGTGTGATTGCTAATGTAATGCGCGGGGGGCCTAGCACCGGAATGCCGACACGTCCGGCGCAGTCTGATTTAATGCAGGCNCGTTGGGGAAGNCANGGNGGACACCCGNTGATNGTNCTTACTCCGGNATCAGTTAAAGAAATTTTTNACGANACAGTNCGTGCCTTCCANCTNTCAGAAAAATTNCGTACTCCNGTGATAGTTTTGTACGACGAAGTTTTNGGACATCTGGTGGAAACATTACCTTCTGCGGANGNGGATAAACTGGAACTCACAGCAAGAAAATGGGCNAANGAATCANCTGAGACATNCCTGCCATACGNGGNNACCGAAGATTTTNTNCCACCGATGCCNCGCCCCGGGGACGGTTATCGAACCCACACTACTGGTTTGACTCATGCCGAAGANGGATTTCCAACGCAGGATCCGGAAACTGTTGAGAAAGCNATGGATCGCCTGTTGAAAAAATTTGAATACAATCAAAGTGAAATTGAATCATACGAAACCCTGCATTGCGACGATGCTCAAATTTTGGTGATGACAGTAGGAATCAGCGCACGCGCAGCAAAACATGCTGTTAAAACCGCGCGTCAGCAAGGTGTTAAAGCCGGACTTTTCAGACCAATAACGCTTTGGCCTTTTCCTGAGAAAGCTTTTCAAAAATATGCATCAAAAGCAAAAACGGTGATTGTTCCGGAAATGAATACCGGTCAATTACGTCTGGAAGTTGAAAGGCTTTGTACTAAAAAAACAACAATAAAATCCATTAACCGTATAGACGGTGAGGCCATTACTCCAGATGAAATATTAAGCCTCCTTCGAGTCGCAGAGAAATAGCTTCAGCTTTGTTGAGCTGTGTTTAGTTATGGCGCTTGTGTGATAAAAAATCCGTGGTCTAAAGTTTCAATAATTAGTATTTAATCAGTGAAAATCCTTGGCTAAAAATAACATGAGCAAAAATATACCTTCAGAATTCNATATTCGCGACTATCTGCGTGTAGATTTAATGCCGCATTTTTTGTGTCCGGGATGTGGTCACGGCATTGCGCTCCGTGCCTTGCTGCAGGCAGTGCATGAGCTTGAAATATCAAAAGATAAATTGTCGATTGTCTCCGGGATCGGCTGTTCCGGGAGGGTCGGAGCCTACATTGACGCGAACACATTTCATGTGACTCACGGTCGTCCGTTGGCCTATGCAACCGGATTAGCACTTGCTCGTCCTGACCTGGAAGTGATCGTCATAACCGGTGATGGCGACAGTTTGGCCATCGGAGGAAATCATCTGATTCATGCCTGTCGTCGAAATTTAAAGTTAACTTGTTTGATGCTTAATAACGAAGTTTACGGGATGACCGGCGGTCAGGCTTCTCCGACTACTTCCGAGACTCGTTACACTACCACTTCACCAGAAGGTAGTATAGAACCGGTCTTTGATGCTTGTAAACTTGCAGAAGCAGCAGGCGCGGGTTTTGTCGGTCGTGAGGTTACACTGCAGATGCCTTCACTTAAAAAACTAATCAAACAGGGACTGCAATTCGAGGGTTTCTCTTTTCTGGAAGTAATTTCAGACTGCACAGAAATTTTCGGACGTAAGAATCAACTCGGAACTTCCCCCGAAATGATTCTCAATCAGAAAAGTTCGATGCGTCCTGAATCATACGGAAATATTGTGGATGAGCCTTTTCGCCCCAACTTCATGAAAACAGGTGTCTTAGCTCAGAATGAGCGCCCCGAATATGGAGCAACTTACCGTAAACATGTAGCCAGACAGCTTAAATCAGGAGGAAAATCATGAAAGAAATACAAATCCGCCTGAGTGGAACCGGAGGACAGGGATTGCAGTTGAGCGCAAAAATGCTGGCGGAAGCATTGATTCAGGAAGGTCGGCAAATTGCTCAATCACAAAGTTATGAACCTACTTCCAGGGGCGGTTTAAGCCGTGCGGATTTAGTTATCGGAGAAGAAATACCTGATTACCCTCTGGTGACAAACTTGAATGCTTTACTCATTCTGGATCAGTTGGCCGCAGATGCTTCAACTCATTTGCTGCAGTCCGGAGGTGTTGTAATTACTGATTCAACCATGGTTAAATCTCCTCCCGCCGGGGACTTCTCGGTTTATCCTCTGCCTCTTACAGAAACTGCACTGAAACTCGGAAGCCCGCGGATTGCCAATATAATTGCTCTAGGAGTTTTAGTGACTTTGATAGAAATTTGCGAGCCTTCTTCACTGGAAGATGCAGTACGAAAAAACGCTCCAAAAGCCTTCCTTGACATGAACATTGAAGCTCTGAAAACAGGGCAAAAAATGGCGGCCTGACTAAAATACAATACTGATGTATATGCTTTAAAAATAAATTGAACACATTATTCTTCTTTGCGGAAATGAATATTTTACAAAAAGTAAAATTTCATATTGACAAAATTATTGTTGTCTAGTATTTTCTTAATCAGGTATTCCAGTACAACATTAAAATTAGTTGTTATTTTAAGAGTCTGTGATGGGAAAAATGCTGATGCTGGGCAATGAAGCGATTGCTCTCGGTCTGTTGGAACAAAACTGCAGGATGATTTGTGCTTATCCAGGAACGCCAAGTTCCGAAATTTTATCAAGCGTATTACAGCAAAAAAAACGCCTGGGAATTGATCTGCACGCTGAGTGGTCAGTTAACGAAAAAGTAGCTTTAGAAGTTGCACTCGGAGGCTCATGGAGTGGCTTACGCTCGGCGGCGATCATGAAACAAGTCGGACTTAACGTGGCATCAGACGCGTTTTTCAGTGCCGCGTATCAGGGGGTTAAAAGCGGTTTCCTTATTATTCCAGCAGACGATCCCGGTCCTTCCTCTTCACAAACAGAACAGGATTCCCGCTTAATGGCCTTAACAGCCAAGGTTCCTGTTTTCGACCCTTCAACTCCGCAGGAAGCACGGAAATTTGTCAAACATGCTATGGAACTTTCTGAACGTCATCAAGTTCCTGTGATGCTTCGTCCAACACGCCAAATCTGTCATGCAGTTCAGGACATAGAATTTAATGAGAAATTTTCAAACGAGATTCCGCAGGTCAAATTTGATAAGGATCCACACCGATGGGCAGCGACTCCGCGTGATCGTTACCTTCTGCACGTTGAACTCAACAAGAAACTGAAGCTGATTGAAGATGAGTTTAGCTCATCTCCCTGCAATAAAGTTGAATCCGGATCCGCGAAAGTCGGCGTGATTGCTTCCGGAATGGTTTACAACGTGGCGCGGCAAATTCTCCGGGATTTGAATTTTGACGCACCACTGCTGAAAATCGGTACACCTTTTCCTCTTCCGCAAAAAATGATGAGTGATTTTATCGCGGACTGTGAGCAGGTGGTTGTTTTTGAAGAAACAGACTACTGCATTGAACTGCAGATTCCGGATCGTCGCAATGTTAGAGGACGATTGGACAGCACAATTCCTTCAGCAGGAGAATTGACTCCGGATGTGGTCGGAAAAGTTTTATCCGGACTGCAGGGTGATGCAAATAAAACGACGAAGTATTTTTCTGCAGATGCAGGATTAGCGGCAGCAATTGCAGAACAACAAACTCCTCCGCGTCCACCAAGACTGTGCCCCGGATGTTCNCACCGTTCCGCTTTTTACGCNATGAAACGGGAATTCGGGAAACGCACTTTATATCCGGGAGACATCGGCTGTTACACTTTGGGAGCAAATTTGGACGCAGTTGATACATGCGTTGATATGGGAAGCGGTTCTGATATTGCGTCCGGATTTTATCATGCACATAAAATTGGCCGTNCCGGAGGTTCCGGGGGAAAAGACCGCCCGATCATNGTTACCATCGGTGATTCAACTTTTTTACATTCCGGACTGCAGCCTCTGATGAACGCAGTTCATACAGACGCACGTTTTGTTTTACTCATCCTTGACAATCGCACCACTGCGATGACCGGCTTTCAGCCGACTCCTGCAAATCCTGAAGATTCAAACTTAAATCCGGAGCGTTCAGTTTCAATTCCGAATTTGGTGCGTGCCTGCGGAGTTGAGTTTGTAAGAGAGCTGGATCCTTATCTGCACGATGATTTCCGCAGTGTTATAAGGGAAGCACATGAACATTGCCGGAGTCCGGAAGGNCGAGTTGCGGTGGTGATTGCGGANCGTTCGTGCAGTTTACATGAACCGGAAACGGTAGAAAAACGTGCAGTGCAAATTACGGATGAGTGTGACGGTTGTCGATACTGCCTCATAGCATTTGAGTGTCCGGCACTGGTATTGAGTAAAGACGGCAGCCGAGTTGATTTGAATGAAGATTTGTGCGTGGATTGTGGACAGTGCATTGATTCATGTCATAAAGGATTTATTATTCCACATCCGGAAATGGAGTGGGTATAATGTTTTCAATGCAAAGAAAATGGACNTAAAAATTATNTTGTGTGGAATCGGAGGTCAGGGGGTAGTTTTTTTGAATCGNCTGCTGGCTCGTGCTGCNATGGATGCAGGGTTTCCNGTGATGTCACTTGAGTCACACGGTATGAGTCGCCGCGGAGGTTCTGTCGTTTTGCATTTGCGGCTTGGAAGTCATGAGTCACCGCTTGTTACTCAGGGTGGTGCGGATCTGCTTTTGGCTCTGGATGAGCAGGAAGGTCTGCGTAATTTGTCTTATGTAAAATACGGCGGAACGGTTTTAGTCAATTCTGCAAATGAATTTCCGCAGACAGTGCTCATTGAACTGCAGCGTTTGCAGATAAAAACGGAAAGTATCAATGCAACTGAAATGGCCAGAAACCTTGGGAAAGTTAATGCTGCAAATGTTATTCTGGCCGGTGCAGTTACGGCTCTTTCGGCTGTCTCACTGAGCAAAGATGATGTGCAGAATGCCGCTGCAGCGATGTCGCCAAAAGCCGCGAATTTGAATGGGCGCGCGGTTGAAATTGGCTACAACGTTTTTTAGTTTTAGAACCTTTTTCGGGTTACTCAGCGTTAATCCGATCTGCGGGTGTATAAACCTTGAACTTTGTTACTTGATAAAACCTTGAACGATGAAAACTTTTGAGCATTATGCTCCGGATTCTATAGAGGAATTACTGGAGATGTTGAAATCAAAGCCGAATGCGAAATTGATCGCAGGAGGAACAGATTTACTGTTGCAGATGAAACAGGGTACGGCACAGCCTGAAACTGTGATCAGCCTGAAGAATGTGGAAGAGTTACGTGGATTCTCAGTCAGCAAAAACGGTTATCGGCTTGGCGCGGGTATGACTTTAAGGGGGATAACACGTTCAAACGAACTGACACAAAATTTCCCCGGACTCGTTTATGCGGCAGGAGTGGTAGCTTCTGAACAAATCCGCACTCTTGCAACCTTAGGCGGGAATATCTGCAACGCTTCTCCGAGCGCTGATATGGTTCCGCCTTTGATTGCTTTGGATGCCGTCGTACAGCTTGTCAGCAATCAAGGTCAACGCGATCTTTCCTTGTCCGATTTTTTCAAAGGGCCGGGAGAGAGTGTTTTAAAGAGTGGCGAAATTATGCATTCCATTTTCCTTCCGCAACCGTCCGGCAACATGATTTACAGTAAACACGCACCTCGCAAATTTATGGATTTAGCGGTAGTTGGTGTCGCAGTAAGATTAGCAAAAAAGAACGGAAAGATCAACGAAGCCCGTGTTGCTTTGGGTGCAGTCGGGCCTGTACCTTTTCGTGCAGAAAAGACGGAAGCTCTACTTGCAGGACAAACCTTAACTACTGAGCTGATGCTTGAAGCAGGTGAAATGGCGGCCGGTGAGTGTGTACCGATTGACGACATTCGCGGTTCAGCATGGTATCGAAAACGGATGGTGAAAGTTCATGTCCGTAGAAACTTGGAGACTTTGAGATGAAAAAAATAATTTCGTTCAATGTAAACGGCGCAAAGCAGGAACTTTACCTGGATACACGTAAAACTCTACTCAAGATGTTGCGTGAGGATTTGGAATTGATGGGAGTGCATTTGGGCTGTGGCGGAGGTGACTGCGGAGCCTGCACTGTGCTTTTAAATGGAGAACCGGTGACCTCCTGTCTTGTATTGGCCGTGGATTGTGAAGGTGCGGAAATCACCACGGTTGAAGGTGTACAGCAGAACAGTGAACTGCATCCTCTACAGCAAAGCATGATTGAGAAAGGCGGGATTCAATGTGGCTTCTGTACACCCGGAATGGTGATGAACAGCCTGGCTTTGTTGCGGGAAAATCCACAGCCGACTGAGGTCGAAGCCCGCCAGGCACTATCCGGAAATCTTTGTCGCTGTACCGGATACGCCAAAATTGTGGAGGCGGTGCTGGATACGGGAAAAACTATGACGAACTCTAAGGAGGTGTGATGAAAGAATTTGCTGTAGTCGGCAAACGAATCCCGAAAACGGACGCTCCTGACAAAGTGACCGGACGTGCGACTTACGGACAGGATTTTAAACTGCCCGGAATGCTGCATGGCGCAATTCGGTATTCGGATCATGCTCACGCCCGTATTCTAAGTATTGACACCTCAAAAGCAGAAGCACTTGAAGGTGTTAAATGTGTTGTCACTGCGGTTGATGTTCCGGAAACGCGCTTTGGTTTTTACAAAGACAACATGCCGCTAAAAAAAGATGTAGTACGAAGTCACCGAGATGAAATCGCCGGAGTGGTTGCCTCAAACGAAATGATTGCGAGGCAAGCAGCAAAAATGATTGAAATTGAATATGAAATTATGCCTGCTGTGTTTACTGTTGCGGACGCAATGGCGGAAAATGCCCCGTTGATTCATCCGGAAAAAGAAAATAATCACTTGATTACAAACACTTACAGTCACGGCGACCTTGAACAAGGAGAAGCGGAGTCGGATGTGGTGGTGCAAGTGAGCTGTAAACTGCCTTATGTCAATCACGCGAGTATGGAAACCTGCGTTATTGTGGCGCAGTTTGACCATCACGAAAACCTGACGCTTTGGAGCACAACTCAAATTCCGTTTTTGCTGCAAAAAGATTTAGGGCAGGCTTTGGGAATGCCTCCGAAAGATATACGCATTATTCAGCCGACCATCGGTGGTGCGTTTGGACGTGAACTAGACATTTATCCGTATCATCCGATTGCGGCCATCATGGCCAAAAAAGCACAGACAGCAGTACGTCTCTGTTTTTCACGTGAGGAAGAATTCAGGGCAGGACCGCAGCGTCAACCGGTTGAAGTCAGCATACGTGCGGGTGCTAAAAACAACGGCGATTTGACTTTCCGTGATGTAAGCATGACACTGGACGTGGGTGCCTATGTTTCATGGGGCTCAACTACGCCATTGGTGATGATGGAAACGACCGCATCCTTCTATCGTGTTCCGCATGTGCGATTCAAAGCGGATTGTGTTTATACCAATAATTTGATCACCGGCGCGATGCGTGGTTACGGCAACCCGCAGTCCTCTTTTTACGTGGAAAGCGCAATGGATATGCTGGCAGAAAAGCTGGGGATGGATCCAATTCAGTTCCGGATTCACAACTCCAATCAACCCAATACAACCACTGAACAGGG
>PBZW01000025.1 GCA_002730315.1 Fidelibacterota bacterium | reverse complement strand
TAAGCAATAAGCCAAGCCCAAGTTGTAACCCCCTGATAACACTAAGAGGTATGTGTCTGTTTAGAAATACTATCAGGTTTGTTACACCCAGCATAAATACAATTGCGCTTACCACTATTCCGGCAGCTAATATCTGATGAAGCGTGAGGCCCTCATTGATTGCAATTATGCCTATCGCCTTCATTGGCTGAACGGCAATGGGTATACCAAATATAAAACCGGAGATCAGGTTGAAAAGTCCGGAGAAGAACAAGGCACTTCCGGCATTCAAACCGCAGACCGTTACCAAACCCACCAGTATGGGAATAAATGTTCCCATGTCGCCTAGTGCCCCTGCAAATTCGTGTCGGTTGAAACGAAAGCCCTTAATATTATTTAATATGTTTTTAATCCACATAATTGCCTAAAGTATGATTAAACAAAAAAACCATCGTTCTGTCTTGTAAAAGATAGAACGATGGTTCTAGTTAACATTCTCGTTGCCATCTCCTTTCCAAGAAGGGGAGGTATAAGTGTTTCCACTCGTACCCTATCGGTTATTTATCCATTGAATTTTATTTCAGGTTAAATAACTCGGAGATACAAAATTTATATTCTAATGTATATTGAGAAATATACAGTAGGGGCGTATTGTAATACGCCCCTACTTGTGACCATTTAATTTTTCAATCTTGATTGCACATGACTTGTATTCAGGAATCTTGCATATCGGGTCAAGTGCATCGTTCGTCAGGAGATTTGTCAAGGCATCCCGATTATGGAATGCAAGGAAGGTAATACCAGGCTGTACTCTATCGGTTATGTGTACCTTTACCTCCATCTTGCCTCTTCTTGAACTGGCGAGAATCTTTTCGCTGTCCTTTATGTTAAATCTTCTGGCATCAAACGGGTTTAACTCCAGCGATTCTTCGGGCCATTGATTAAATATAGCATTGGATCTTCTTGTCATGGAACCATTATTATAATGCTGTCTNCGGCGGCCTGTTGAAAGGATTAACGGGTACTTATCATCAGGTACTTCAGCCGAGGCAATATGATCTTTGAAATTGAACTTTGCTTTGCCATTTGGCCTGTTGAATTTTTCTTCATACATTATTTTAGTACCAGGGTGATCTAAGCTAGGGCATGGCCACTGGATTCCGTCTGGATTACATCTCTCATGATTTACACCTGCAAACATCGGTGCAACACTGGCAAGCTCATCCCATATTTCAGAAGGTGAAGAGTAATTCATATTTTTTATACCTAAAGCATTTGCTACCATGCATATTATTTCCCAGTCTGCCTTACCACCCAATGGTTCTATAGCCTTTCTAATCAGCTGAATTCTTCTTTCGCCATTGGTGAATGTGCCATCCTTCTCTGCATGACTTGAGCCGGGCAGNATTACATCTGCAAATTCCGTGGTTTCTGTTGGTAGTATATCCTGTACTACAAGAAATTCCAATTTCTTGAGGCCGCTTTTTACGAAGTTTACATTAGCATTTGTCATTGCAGGGTCTTCGCCGAAGATATAGTAGGCCTTTAACTTTCCTTTATTCATTGCTACGTCCATCTCTGTACACGTTAAACCTTTCTTGTCATCCAGTTTAGCTTTCCACGCCTTTTCAAATTTCTTCTGTGCCTTTTCATCTCCAACCGCCTGATATCCTACAAATTTATCAGGCAGTGCACCCATATCACAAGCGCCCTGTACATTGTTCTGGCCACGGGTAGGATTTATACCTACATGAGGTCTTCCAAGATGACCTGTAACCGTAGCGAGGTTANCAAGAGACATTACGTTGTATGTACCTGTTGTATGCTCTGTCATACCAAGACTNTAGATTATCATTGCCTTGTCGGTCTTCGCATACATCCTGGCGGCATCAATGATCCTGTCCTTTGCAACACCTGTTATGCCTGAAACATATTCGGGCGTGTATTTCTTGACNCCCTTTTTAATTTCAGCGAAACCTTCGGTACGATTCTTGATAAATTCTTTGTCCTCAAGCCCTTCGCTTATGATTACATTTATGATTCCATTTAATAGCGCAATGTTTGTACCTGGTATCAGATTCAGCCATATGTCCGCCCTGTCTACTAGTTGAGTTCTTCGCGGGTCACCAACGATTAGTCTGGCCCCGTTATTAAGAGCTTCTTTTATCTTAAGTCCGACAATNGGGTGTGCCTCATAGGGGTTAGCGCCTATTACGAATAGCAGTTCAGCATCAGGTATCTGCCCGAACGAATTAGTCGCTGCTCCACTGCCATAACATGCAGCAAGTCCTGAGACNCTCGCGCTATGGCAAACCCTTGCGCAGTTATCTACGTTATTAGTACCCATCATTCGTCCCAGTTTCTGGAAGATGTAGTTTTCTTCATTTGTACATCTTGATGAAGATAGAAATCCCAGACTGTCCGGGCCGTACTTCTTCTTAATCTCTGTGAACTTTTCAGCAACGAGGGTTATTGCCTCTTCCCAGGTGGCTTCTTCCAGTTCTCCATTCTTCCTTATTAGTGGTGTAGTCAGCCTGTCTTTATGATGGATATGTTCATAACCAAATCTGCCTTTTACACAGAGACTACCCTTATTATTTACAGGGGCCTCAAAGCATGGTGAGATAGAAACTACTTTTTTATCTTTTACATTAAGATAGTAATTACATCCTGTTCCACAGTAAGTACAGGTGGTCCTGACCTTTTCAAATTGCCAGGATCTTCCCTTGCTTTTAGCAGATAATTCCTGTAATGCTCCAACCGGGCATGCATCTATACACTGTCCGCATAGTTCGCAATCACCTTCTTTAGAGATATTAGTCTTGCTTGGAGTACCAATTGCCGTAAACCCGTGAGCCTTAAATCCGAGTGCGTATGACCCCTGGAGCTCAGCGCAGGTACGTGAGCACCTGGTACACATAATACATTTATCCTTGTCCCACTCTATCACACCGTTATTGGGACGTTCCGGAAATTTACGAATAGTCTGCTGGCTCCATTCTGCATGCACATCAAATTGGTAGGCGTAATTCTGTAGCTTACAATTNCCTGTCTTTTCACAGGTCATACAATCATTGGGATGGTTGGCAAGTATCAACCTCAGGTTGTTTTTCCGTAGTTCTGCAATGTTATCACTTTCTGTTACAACGTCCATACCATCCCAGACAGTAGTATTACAGGCAGTTACCGGACCCANATTCCCGTCTACCTCAACAACACACATCCTGCACTGTCCAAAAGGCTTTAGAAGGCTCCAATGACATAAATAGGGAATATGGATACGGTTCTTCTTGGTAACCTCCATGATGGTCTCACCTTCATGAGCTTCATATTCCTTCTGGTTAATTTGCAACGTAATCTTTTTCATGCTTTTCTCCTGAAACAAATCATCTANCNNTTCAACGTTTATAAAATATATAGNTTAATTGAACTACATTTAAAACTATCACAATTTAAATTCCTTCATAAAAGGCTAAANCCTAATTCCCGGANGAGTTAAAGNTTTAGCCCTTTACGTACTTCNTATAACAGTAACAAAGCAATTACTACACTTCAACAGTAACGGCAACCTTCTTTTCAACTTTGTATGTCAGCGCAGAAGTCTTACATGCCTCTACGCAAGCCATATCATCATACCCTTTACAATCATCGCAGTTTATGGCAACATTCATTTCTGTTTCCTTAGTGATTGCACCGAAAGGACAGGCGTCAACACATGCCCAACAGCCATTACATTTCTCCTGGTCTATAACGACATTACCATCCTCATATTTAGTAATTGCACCATAATCACATGCCTCCATGCATTTTGGGTTCTTGCAATTCTGACATACTGTTGCATGCGGCTTATCTTTTCTGAAACTTATATTAATCCTTGGGACTGGAGCCGGTTTTTCCAGAGCTGATAAGGCAAAATCCTGTGCCTGTGAATGCCTGATAGCACATTCAATCATACATCTTTTACAGGTAACGCAGTTTTTGCTTGTAAATCTTTTCTTTAACATAGTGTCTTCTCGATCTGAAAATAAGCTTTAAAATTGTAAACCTTTAATTTATCAAAATTAAGGTATGTGTGCAATAATATTTTATCAGATGATATTTAATGACGGGAAATTCTACCCTTTTGCGGCATCAATAAATTTCTTTATCAGTTTTCTGTCTTTTTTGCCGGGGCTACTTTCCACACCGGAGGAAACATCTACTGCGTAAGGATTTACGATTCTTATGGCCTGTGAGACATTTAAATGTGTTAATCCTCCTGCAACTATAACGGGGATTGAAGTTCTTAATCCTTTTACAATCTTCCAGTCAAAAGAGGTACCGGTGCCACCCATTTTATTTTCTGAGTATCCGTCGAGCAGGATGGCGTCAGGCTTGTATTTTCTTATTGGAATAATATCTTTTTCATTTTGTATTCGAAACGCTTTAATAGTTTTGAAAACTTTCAGTTTATTTAATAAACTTGGTCGTTCATTTCCGTGGAGTTGTATGGCGTCCAGACCGCAAAACCTGCAGATTGCTTCGATATTTTCTGCGGTATCATTGACGAAAAGTCCAACAGTCGTAACGAATGGAGGTAATTTTTGTACGATAGCACGTGCTTTTTCCTTGCTTATATTTCGTATACTTTTTGCAAACACAAAACCAATAGCATCTACACCGTAATCAACAGCGAATTTTGCGTCACTTAAAGTTTTTATACCACAGATTTTTACCTTTGTCATTTTTGCCACCTGCAAGAAAAGGAAACAATATCAAAATATATACATCAAGTCAAATCGATTAATACTTTAATGGATTATGAAGAAGTTTGGGAGTTCGAAGGTATTGGTTGTGCGATACAAGCAGGCATTTCGGTCTTTCTTGTGGAAAGGCTTACAAAACAGGCAGGAAGAGATAGATGCATGCATTGAAAGGAAATATAGTATCAACAGCTACAGAAGAAGGCGGGAATACACTTTATGAAAGTGAAACAAGATTCAGGTTTATTCTGTATTTTTTGTATTAGTTTGCGTTATCAGCGACAAATTTCTGATAAGTAAGCACGTCTTCTTTGCTTCCTATGATTAAGGGTACTTTCTGATGGAGCTCTGTCGGCACAATGTCCATTATATTTTCTTTGCCGGTTGTTGCCATTCCACCAGCTTGTTCTACTATAAATGCTAAAGGTGAGGCCTCGTATAATAAACGCAATTTACCTTTTGGTTTCTTTGGGTCTTTGTAATCGGCAGGATATAGGAATATGCCACCGTAGAGTAGATTTCTGTGAAAATCAGATACCAGTGACCCGATGTAACGCAATGAGTATGGCCTGCCTGTGTCAGAATCTTTTTCTTTCAGATGGCTGATGTATTTTTTTGTCCCTTCATCCCAGAATTTCGCATTTCCTTCATTTGCACTATAGATTTCCCCTTTTGAGGGGGTTTTTATATCTTCATGTGATAACAGGAACTCACCCACACTGGGGTCTAGCGTGTAACCGTTTACGCCCTGGCCTGTTGTATAGACCAGTACAGTACTGGAACCATAAATGATGTAACCGGCAGCGACCTGATCACTTCCCTTTTGAAGGCAGTCTTCGAGTGTTCCGTTTTCACCATCTGTTTTTTTTAGATGTATGGAAAATATTGTTCCTATACTTACATTCGCATCGATATTGGACGAACCATCAAGTGGATCAAAGAGCAGTACATATTTACCTTTAGGGAATTTATCTGGAATGGGAATGACTTCGTCACTCTCCTCTGATGCCATTATGCAAAGATGTCCCCCATGATCCATGGAATTAAATAATTTGTCATTGGCATATTCATCCAGCTTTTTTACTTCATCACCAGAAACATTTTCTTCACCGGTGAGGCCAAGTATATCAACAAGGCCGGCCTTATTAACTTCTCTTGATATAACCTTAGCNGCATATATTAAGTCCATTAACAATCCGGTAAGACTGCCTGTTGCNNGAGGAAATTTCCTTTCCTGTTCAATAATATGCCTAAGNACACTCATCCCTTTTGTNCCCATAANAACNCCTCCTGAAGGTTTCCGGNTTTGNCAGTTTGATATTTTTGCTGNTTAATATTTATTTAAATGTATTANATAATCAAAGAAAGAATNAGCNTAGTTGAATATAANGATTTGNTATTTATGCTTTGGNAAATCAAAGATNTGTGGCNGGGTGCAATGTCANATNTNCTGTTATTTAAGAAACTTTNTTGTNNTTTTTGACAAAGAATTTTATGGCCTTNANTACATCGTCCATATACACATCCGTATCTACACAGTAGCCGTGAGGTCTCAGGTTAGGGACTGCATATATGGCTTTTGGCATNGCAGCCATTAATCCTGTCCGCAATTCTTTTTCACAGGCAATNGCNACNACNCCCTGNACTTCCTCNGCCATGACTCTTTTAAGAGCAATNCTNCCNCCACTGGCAACGGCTATACTTACGCCNTANTCTTCTGACAATTCCAGTAAGTCCTTTACCTTGCATTTNCCGCANCGTTTACACTCNTTGAGATCATGTTTGATATTNTGNTTGCAAGTTGAATTTTGTATGCAGTGNGGAAAAAGGAGTAATAANCCCTCCGGCGGGCANTTCTTTTTCCTCAGCTTGGTCATCATNTTGNTAAGTGAAACAAATTTTTTGTCTATAACTTCCATTNGTATNTGTATCTCCCTTGTTAGAAGATTTNTNANATNTTATTGNAATAAATAATTAACTTTAAGATCGTGTCCTCTTGAGAATGCAGNNGCNCTCATNATTCGNTTGCCTTCCGGCTTNACNTCNTTNATCCATATACTTCCGTTTCTTGCAGCAGTTTTAATACCGCGATTAGATATATCCGTAATCGTGCCGGGAACGTTAACTGTTTCAGCATCTGGAGAATTATCTCTTTCAGTCTTTAGAATTATTATTCTTTCCCTTGAATTATTTCTGATTAAAGAAGTATAAGCGGATGGTCTCGGATTCATACCTCTTACAAAATCATGTATCNCTTTTTCATCTTGATTCCAGTTAATAAGCCCGNCNTCTTTTTTGATNTTNGGTGCAAGAGAAACAAGTTCTTCATCCTGNTGTGTGTATTTTACACTTCCTGTTTCAATCTGCATTAAGCTCTCTANTAAAGTCTCTGCTCCGAGCCTGCTCAATCTGTNNCCAAGTTCACCGGCTGTTTCTTCAGGATCGATTGTTAATGATTTCTGGANGATCATCTCNCCGGCATCCATCTTCTCACTCATAATNATGGTGGTTATCCCTGTCTCTTNCTCTCCGTTGACGATTGCCCAATTAATAGGNGCTGCACCACGGTATTTGGGTAGCAGTGAAGCNTGGACGTTAACGCATCTATATTTTGGTAAATTCAGTATTTCAGANGAAATTTTCTGTCCGAAAGCAACAACTGCTATAACATCNGGATTCAGCCCTTTAAGTTTCTCNATGATGAGATCATCNTTNACATNGTCCGGNTGTATTACGTGGAAGCCNGNATCTATGGCAACACTTTTAACAGGNGGTGCNCAAGGCTTNCCCTTTCGNCCTTTAGGTTTATCTGTCTGNGTAANNACGGCCAGTATATTGTGTTTTGATTCGNTTAAGCATTTTAAACTGGGAANCGCAAATTCCGGNGTACCCATAAAGACTACATTCATACTGTATTTAATTGCGAACAGTTAAAAGACTAACTAACGCCGGCTTTGTTATTTTGATAAGACTGTTCTAGTTCTTTCAGTTTCGTTTTGTTAGCTATCGTACTTGCGGGAGTCATCTTATCAATAAAAAGACAGCCATTCAGGTGGTCGATCTCATGCTGCCATGCACGACTCAATAGACCTTCAGCTTCTATTTCAAGCTTCTCACCCTTAAGATTGTATGCGATGATTTTTACATATTGTGAACGTATGATCTTTCCCAATACATCTGGGAAGGACAGGCAGCCTTCTTCTTCCAGGGTTTCACCTCGCTCTTCAGCGATATACGGGTTTATGAATACCCTTTCACCGGTTTTTTCACCGGTTATGTCTAATACAACTAAACGTATCGACAGTCCTACCTGTGGCGCTGCAAGCCCCACTCCACAAGCATCATACAAAGTATCAAGCATTTCCTCGGCAATTTGGCAGATCTCATTGTTAATATCTTCAATTGGTTCTGCTTTTATTTTTAATACCGGATTTGGATAAACAGCTATTTCCATATTTAGAATGTCTTTATTCAGGGTTGCTTTATGAATTCCTGTCTACCCCTGTCTGCCGACAGACAGGGATATGCAGTAAAGACTTATTGCCTTCTGAGGCAACAAGAACGAATGAAATTTAGTACATTAGTATATAATATTATTTCCTTTAAAAGCAAGGATTATTTGTTTTTTTGTTGACAATAGCAACCCAATGTCATAGACTTCCCAGATTAAAATATAGTTGAAGAAAAGGTTAAGAAATAAAGGAAAAACTTAATGCCAACCAGCAAATCTGCGAAGAAAAATGTAAGACAAGATGCTGTACTTAGGATGAGAAACAGAGACAAAAAATCTGCCTTGAGAACCCAGATAAAGAAATTTGTTGTGGCCGTCAAAAAGAATGAACTCGAAGAAGCGGAAAAAAACCTGACACTGGCGACAAAAAAGCTTGATAAGATTGCAGCTAAAAATATTATACACAAAAAGACAGCATCGAGAAAAAAATCCCGCTTAACAAAGATGCTTAACAAGCAAAAAGCGGCTTCATCGCAAATATCCTGAAGATCTTCAGCCTGTTTTTTTAAATATCATACATCAGACCATTTAAATGTTCCTCTATGCATTTTGGTAAATCTAGTAAGTGATATCCACCCTCCAGGCAAGAAAC
>PBZW01000024.1 GCA_002730315.1 Fidelibacterota bacterium | reverse complement strand
CTCCTTTGGATTTGCGGAACGCGCCGTGGAGCCCTCCATTCATTACCTGCGGGAGAAAGGCTACATTCCTGTTCCCTGTCATGCCCAGGGACGGGGAGACAGAGCCATGGATGAATTGATCCGCGAAGGTTGGTTTCAAGGTGTCATTGATTTTGTCAGCAGGGGCATTGGCGAACAACTCCTGGATGGAAATTGCGCCGCAGGCGACGATCGTTTATTGGCCGCTTCAGAAATGGGAATTCCACAGGTTGTTGCCCCCTCCGGCCTGGATATGCTGAGTGTTGGCGGGCGCAAGGATTTGCTTGAAAAGTATAAAGAACGGCCGCAGGCAGTGATCGATAAATTGCGAATTGAAGTACGGACTAATATAGATGAACTGGAAGCCATGGCAGCAATCATGGCCAGGCGGTTAAATGCATCCAATGTGCCATGTGCAGTCCTAAACCCCATGAAAGGCTGGAGCTCTTTGGATGAAAAAGGACATGCTCTCTATGATCCGGATGCGGATGCAGCATTTATGGAAAAACTTAAATCATTACTTAACATCAATATTTCGGTGATAGATGTTGATCTACATTTAAATACACCTGAATTTGGAGAAGAGGCAGTAAATTTGTTTCATCAACTATACAACAACTGGAAAAAAACGTAGGTGTAATGAATCCTGTCAGTACAACATTCAATGTACGAACTGATGATGGCTTCTATGATTTAGAAGCTAGTGTACGCATTATTGGCAATGATATTTTAATTGCCGTATGGGGTGGAGATACACCGCATATTGGCGCTGTTTCAGCCGCACAAGCGCAACCGAGCATCGTGAATCCGGAAAAGGAAAATGCAACTGCTTCGGTCATTTGTTTTCCCGGTCACAAAGAAGATCATCTGGTAAAACTCATTGCTGAAAAAATAGCTTTGTCCACTGGATCAAATGTTGTGGTCACTGCCGGAACCCACTGGGATAACATTGATAAGGGCGGAATAGAGAAAGTGATGGAAAACAGCACTCTCTTAACGAAATTGATCATTGAAAAATTGCCAAAAACGTTGGCAGAAACATATTAAAAAAGAACAGGAACCATGGCTAAAAAAATAGTAGTAGGAATATCCGGGGCCAGTGGTGTGATCTACGGTGTAAAGCTTTTGTCTATCCTTCAGGAAAAAAATGTAGAAACACATCTCATCATGTCAAACTCTGGGGAAAATAATATAAAAATTGAAACTGACTATCATATTGATGATGTAAAACAAATGGCAACCCATGTTTATGACCATAAGAATATGGCCGCTAAGGTGGCCAGCGGTTCATTTCTGACTGATGGTATGGTGGTAGTTCCCTGCACGGTGAAAACTCTGTCCGGAATCGCAAATTCCTATTCTGAAAACCTGATTGTCCGAGCGGCTGACGTTGCATTGAAGGAAAAACGAAAGTTGGTACTGGTGGTAAGAGAAACCCCGCTCCACAAAGGCCATTTAAAACTATTGTTAAAAGCGGCAGATAACGGTGCTCATATCCTGCCGCCAGTGCCGTCATTTTATCACTATCCCAAAACGATCGATGATATCATCGATCAGACCATGGGAAAAATTTTAGATTATTTTGCTATTGAACACAATCTCTTCCGACGTTGGGGTGATTAGCTGAGCTGCTCATGAGCAACCAATCCCCATTCTGGAATCCTGCTCTTGAAACTTTACCTTACGAAAATGTCCGCAAGCTACAGCTTGAAAAATTTAAAAGGATTTTTTCATGGGCTTACAAGCATTCCAGGTTTCATAAAATTCTTTATGAAAATGTAGGCATCAAACCTGATGATATTCGCTCCTTTGATGATATAACACGGATTCCCACCGTGGAAAAAGCCATGATGAGAGATATCCAGGGCAAAGATCCCTTTCCCTATGGTGATGCCCTCTGCGTACCCTTGGAGGAAGTGACAGCCTATCGGCAAACCAGCGGCACAACGGGCCAACCGGTTTACCAACCAGATACCTGGCAGGACTGGGAATGGTGGGCTGAATGCTGGGCCCAACTTTTGTGGGCTCAAGGATATCGCCCAAAGGACCGAGTATTTATTCCTTTCGGCTATAATGTTTTTGTCGCCTTCTGGGCGGGGCATTACGGTGCGGAAAAAATTGGTTGTGAAGTTGTCCCTGGAGGCGTACTGGATACCCGGGGACGGATCCTGAAAATCCAGGAACTGCAGGCAACAGCAATGATGGGCACACCAACCTATATGCTGGGCATGGCCGATACCGCTGTCAATGAAATGAAAATAGATCCTGCCGACCTCACCATTGATAAAATCACATGTGCCGGCGAGCCCGGGGCAAGCATCCCCAGCACCAAGCAACGCATTACGGAGGCTTGGGGAGCAAAAGTCTATGACCATGCCGGCGCCACGGAGATTGGCGCCTGGTCTTTTGAATGTCAGGAGCAGCCGGGAGGCATGCACGTTAATGATGCTTTTTTTCTTGTAGAGATAAAGGACTTGGAAACAGCAGCAATTATTACAGAACCGGGAATCAAGGGCAAAATGATTATTACTGCATTGGATCGGCAGGCCCAGCCTTGCATAAGGTTTGATTCTAAAGATATCATCGAATGGGATTCGGAGCAATGTTCCTGCGGCAGGACATCCAGGCTGATCAAGGGCGGTGTCCTGGGCCGAACGGATGACATCACCAAGGTAAAGGGTGTTCTTTTTGCACCCTCTTCTGTGGAGGATGTTGTGCGAGGGATTCATGACCTTGGTAATGATTATGAATTGCAATTAGAAAATATTAATGATAGAGATGTGCTAACATTACAAGTCGAAGTATTAAAAGATTCTGAAGATAGAATTGATGAAATCAAATCAAAACTATCAGATCAACTCCGTTTGAAAACGAATCTTCAATACAATATTGAATTTTGTCAGTATGGACACCTGCCCCGGTACCAGGTAAAGGCAAAACGATTTAAGGACCTTCGAAGAACTAAAACATGATGCGGGGGATAAAGTGATGAAAGAAAACCAATATGATTTGCAGGAAATGAATACCCTGATCCAGACCATGAAAAAAACAGCCAAAACATTACATGACCAGGCTGCATCTTTTCCGGCGGTACAGAAAAATGCAACCCGCATACTCGCCAGCATAAAAATGCTGGAAATCAATATTTCTGATATTATTGATTTGAATAGCAAAAAATAGGGCAGGGTATTTTTAAACCAAGTTTTTACTTTATCTGGTCTAATTCTATAGTGGATTATGAACCAGATTGATTATCATATTGAAGCGGTCCTGTTTGATTTTGAGGGAACGCTGGTAGATTTTCAATGGCAATTGGAACAGGCAGTATCCGAAATTATTATTTCGCTTGAAAAAGCGGGGTATCCTCCTGATTTGTTTGGGATAGATCCAAGCTATGCACATATTTATAATAAATCTATGGAATTAACTCTATGCGAGGATGATATACAATCATTGATGATCAAGAACATTATTTCCTCCACATACGACAATTATGATTTGGATGCATTGTCCCGATGGAATTTGTATCCTGATACCATTGAGGTTTTGGACCGTCTTGGCGGGGATGGCTATAAACTGGGTTTGGTGACAAACATTGGGCAAGTGGCATTATCGACAGCTTTGGGTAGATTCGATCTTACTGAAAGATTTGATATCATAATCTCCCGCAACGACGTTGCCCGCCTAAAGCCCGATCCGGAAGGACTTTTTATTGCTCTTGACCGATTAAATAGTGCAGCCGATGAAGCAATATTCATAGGGGATTCAGTCAATGACATAGATGCGGCCAGTGCTGCCGGTATTTTTTCCTGCTATCTTTCTGGTGGTGAAAATTCATCAACAACAGGTGTAAATTTCGATGCAGATTATGAGATTCAATCTTTAAATCAGCTTTCACTATTATTAAATAACGATTTTCGATAAATCACATATATAATAACAAATGTAAAATGTCATGAGTTACAATTATAAAAATCTTTTCATCTNAAAATTATCTATCATCGGCGCTGGTCAGATAGGTCCGGATATATGCCTGCATTTCTCCAAAGTATTTTCAAAATATAATGTTGAACTGGTGCTTGTGGATATTGCTGAAGAGGCCCTCACCGGTGCAAAGGCCAGGATAGAAAAAAAAATCCAGAAAGGCGTGGACACGGGGGCATTTAAACCGGCCATGGCTGAAACCATGACTAACAGTATTACATATACAACAGATTACCAGGATATTGCCGGATCAGAAATTGTTTTGGAGGCCGCCACGGAGGATGAAAAAATAAAAAATATCATCTTTGGCCAGGTAGAAGCAATCTGTGATGAGCAATGTTTGTTTTTATCCAACTCATCCCACATGCGGCCGGAAGTGATATTTCAAAACATAAAAAACCGAAGTCGCTGCCTGGTGACGCATTATTTTTTCCCGGCGGAACGCAATCCTGTGGTTGAGGTTGTCCCCGGGAAAGAGACTGACCCGGCCATAGCCGCGACGCTCATGGGATTTTACGAAGCCATCGGCAAGGTTCCCATAAAAGTGAAAAGCTCCTACGGCTATGCGATAGATCCCATATTTGAAGGCCTGTGCCAGACAGCTATTTTATGCCTCGAAAAAGGATATGGTACCGTCAAGGAAATTGACGCTGTTGCCCAAAAATCACTGGGCCTGGGTATAGGCCCGTTTACCGCCCTTGCATTGACCGGCGGGAACCCCATTACCAATCATGGCCTGGATGAAATGAACCATGAACTTATGCCCTGGTTTCGCTCACCAAAGACGCTGCAGGATTCCGTGGAAAACAATACCCCGTGGGACCTGGCGAAACGAGGTGAAAAAATAGAAATCTCACCAGAAAGAGTAGCTGTTTTGGAAAAACAATTTCTCGGAGCTTACTTTTCCTTGTCATCCTATATCATCGATATTGGAATCTGCAGTATCCACGACTTGAATATGGCCTGCGAGATTGCACTGGTGATTCAAGCCCCCTTCACGCTGATGAATAAAATAGGCCTTGATAATGCCTTGGAGGTTGTAAAGGAATTTTGTGCAGAACACACTGAATTTCCAATCCCGGAATCACTGAAGAAAGCACAGGCCACGGGCAAGTGGGAGGTCTCCAGCATTGTGCAGACAGTGCAAGACCGGGTAGCTGTCATTACGATAAGGCGCCCGAAAGTCTTGAATGCATTGAATCTGAATGTGGTTGCTGATCTGGAAGCCGCGCTTGCCGCCGCTGAAACAGACGATTTGATCCTCGGATCGGTCATAACCGGATTTGGTGTAAAAGCTTTTGTTTCCGGTGCAGATATCAATATGCTCGCATCTCTAAATACGCCGGAAGAAGGCTATGAAAATGCCCGCAGTTTTCAGGTGGTTTTCAGCANNATCCAGAAACTGAAAAAACCGGTCATCTGCGCCCTGAATGGNTTTGCTTTTGGGGGCGGAAACGAACTGGCCATGTCCTGCACCATGAGGATCTGCAAGAAAGGATTGCCNCTGCTGGCCTGCCAGCCGGAAGTGAACCTGGGCTTTATTCCCGGTGCCGGGGGCACCCAGCGTCTGCCGCGACTGGTAGGGCTTGACATCGCCGATGGGATATTACGGACCGGTCGGCCGGTTTCTGCTGCAGAAGCGGTAGAGATTGGTTTGGTGAATAAAACAGTGGCAGGGGACCTAATAGAAGAAGGAATAGCCCTTGTTAAGCAAATTGCAAAAGGTGATTTAACCGTTGAGCCAATGGTAGAAACACCCTTCGGCAGCGGAGGTGAAGCCCAAGATGTAGAATTGGGCCACTTGAGCAAAGCAATTGACACTATCCTGACCAAAACTATTTATGAAGGAGCTGGAATGACTCTGGAAGAGGGCCTTGAATTTGAAGCCCGGCAGTTTGGTGCATGCATGAACACAGAAGATATGAAAATTGGACTGAAAAATTTTATGGAAAATGGACCAAAAGTAAAGGCAGAATTTGTTCATAAATAAAATGGACAGGAAATCGCTGTAATGAAATACAAACTTGGTGTTGACATAGGCGGTACCTTCACGGATTTCTTTCTGGTGTCCGATGCCGGTGACGCCGTCATGCACAAAACACTGTCCACGCCGGAAGATTCATCCATCGGTTTTATCACCGGAATAAAAGAGCTGGCCGAAAAGCTCGACCTTGATGAAAACGAATTCATTCAAAATATTGAAGCCATCGTACATGGAACGACCGTTGCCACCAATACACTGCTTACCCTGCAGGGCGCCAAAACGGCCTTGATCACGACCAGGGGCCTGCGCGATGCCCTGGAAATGCGGCGGGGGATCCGGGAAGAGCAGTACAACAACCACTACCAGAACGTGACTCCTTTGGTGCCTCGCTATTTACGTCTAACCATGAATGAGCGGATCGATGCCGCCGGCAACGTGGAAACGGCGGTGCAGGAATCAGAACTGGCAGGCATCATTGAGAAGTTACGGTCTGAAGAAGTAGAATCCGTGGCTATCTGTTTCATGAATTCCTATTTGAATGATACCCATGAGAAACAGGTCACGAAATATTTGCGAAATCATTTAAAAGATGTTTATATCACTGCCTCTTACGAAGTGTTGCCGTCGATCCGGTTTTATGAGCGGGTGAGCACCACGGTTGTGAATGCCTATATCGGTGTGGTGGTAGACAAGTATATTGCCTCATTGCTAAACAAGCTGGAGACACTCAACTTTACAGGCGGATTTTCCATTATGCAGTCCAACGGCGGCGTTGTCGCCCCAGACGTTGTGCGTAAAATTCCTGCCGTAACTGTTTTATCCGGACCGGCAGCCGCACCTGTCGCCGGAGCCTTTTATGCGCAAATGCTGGGGTTTGACAATTGTATCACCATGGACATGGGCGGTACCAGTTTTGATGCCAGTATGGTAGTGGACGGACAATGCGTTACCAGCACAGATGGAGATATAAACCGCTACAGAATTGCCCTGCCTTCCCTGGATATTATTACCATTGGCGCCGGTGGCGGCAGCATCGGCTGGGTGGACAGCGGCGGATTGCTGCAGATGGGGCCTCAA
>PBZW01000023.1 GCA_002730315.1 Fidelibacterota bacterium | reverse complement strand
AATCTGCTGGCCTTTTATAGATGGAAACGACCGTTTTCCCTTGCAGCAATGGATGGACGCATAATCTGATACAAAATGGATATTCATCTTTTCGGAAAATTCTGCCAGCACATGGAGGTTACCCAAACTATGGTCTTCCCGTTTGCCCATGGCTCCCAGCACAACAACGTCATGCAAATCGTTGACAAAACACCATTCCAGTGTTTTTTGGAGGTCTGTTTTATTTTGATCAGGCGTTGCTATCCATAGGCCGCGGAATTCGTTTTTATTAAGACTTGTTGAGTCTTGGTCGCCTATGATAATATGTGGTGTATGGCCCAAATTCAGCAGCGAATCAGCACTGCCATCCGTGCAAATGACTGTTCCTGCTTCATCCAGAATTTGTAACGGGTACGTGTGCGAAGGGAATAAGCCATTCGCCAGGATCACGATAGGTGGTTGGAATCGAGCCGACATTTGAAAGGAAAATTACATTTAACTAATAGTATTGTAATGGGTTTAATAAATTTGATTCCCAAATATGACAATTATATGAAACCGATTATCATTTTATTTGTTTGCTGTTCGTTTTTAAAAGCAGATCTGATCCAGCCGTCGAATTATGCTGCAATTTATCATACCCATGTGTTGTTCGAATGGGAGCAGATTCCCTCGGCAGATCGATATCAATTGATGGTCGCCCTAGATGAGGATTTCAGCGATGTGGTAATCAATGTAACCGATGAAACACTGGTCTATATAGATGAAGAGAATATTAATTGGAATACCCAGCATTACTGGCGTGTGCGCAAAAATAATCTGAATGGTGATCTCGGCACTTGGTCAGATGTATACACGTTTACTACAGCCGAACAAAAATCTAATGTAAACACAACTATTACTGATGCATCACAGATAGCTGAAGGCGTAACTATTTTTGGATCATTTTTCAATTATTACAGCGCAGTTGTCGATTTCAACGGCAATGAGATCTGGAATTCCGGGAATGGCGATCTGGTTTTTTATAATACCAATGAGGATGGCGACCTGTTCGGCTGTTACCTGGATAATTCATCAGATAATAACCTGCCTGGAGTGGAATTTGATATTGCGAACCAGTTGCTTTGGGAAGAGCCCAATAATGAATTTCTCCACCATGATTTGATCCAATTACCCAACGGCAATTATATGGGTGTTGTTTCTGTTATGGAAATTGGCCCCATTCCCATGGGCAGCTGGACATCATTATTCCAGGGGCTTGGTTATATTGCCGATGGTGTTACACTGGAGTTTTCATGGATAGGAGATAAAATTGTGGAATGGGACAAGGATACCAGGGACGTGGTCTGGAGCTGGAATACCTTCGATTATTATAATATGCAGGATTATGATGATATTGGCGGAACCTGGGACCAGGCTTTTATTGATCAGCAGTACGATTGGACCCACATAAACGCCATTACTTTTTCTGAAGAAGACAATGCCATTTACATTTCAACACGGCACTTATCAAGAATAACCAAAATTGATCATGCCAGTGGTGATGTTGTTTGGAATATGGGCCATGAATTTCCATCAGGTGATGTGGATTTTGGGCATGATTTAGGTTTCAGTTTTCAGCACAGTATTCAAATCCTTGATAACGGCAATATTGTTACCTTTGATAACGGCAATTTGAGTGAGATCTTTTTGGGGACGGATGAGCCTACGTCCCGTGCTATAGAGATTGACATTAGTAATGATGGGAATTCCTTTAACGCAGAAATTGAGTGGGAATATGTTTTACCCACTGATTTATTCGGTTTTGCTTCCGGCAATGCTCAAAAACTGGAAAACGGGAATGTTTTGATCACAACTGTTGGCGGTGGCGGAACTTCATTGGAAGTGAATACCAATGGTGATATTGTCTGGGAAGCGGACCTGAATTTATCCTTACCCAATGGTGCAGTGTATCGAGCCATGCGTATTCCGGGGATTTATCCTGTCGCCTTTAGCATTCTAACCCAGGAACTCCACTTGCATGAATCAGAACCCAGTGTTTACATTGGTGATTCCACAGTTGTTTTTGAGATTCACAATGAAGGATATAATATAGTTAAATATGAATATTCACTGGTTGATGATGAAGGCTGGTTTGATTCAGAGCTGCAGGAAACAACGATACAGGCCGGTGAAAGTTATACAGTTACATATTCGACGGATCAATTAAATGACCTTGCTTATGCAAATCCCATGGTATTTACCGTAACGCCCACTGAACATACCCATTTATCAAAAACAGTCAATGTGAATGCCTATACATTCCCCGTGGCAATTGATGATGAATTATTGCCAAATGCATTTAAGCTATATGAACCATTTCCAAATCCATTCAATCCATCCATCACCATCCGTTTTTCGGTAGGGACAACAGATCTGCTGTCCCTACGAGTATTTGATATAACAGGACGTTTGGTAGAAACATTGGTTGATGATGAAATAAACCCCGGTGAATATTCCTTTCAATGGCATGCCAAAAATCAACCCAGCGGAATATATTTTGTAAAACTAACGTCAGAACAGAAATCACAAACCAGGAAAATTCTCCTCCTCAAATAAATGAAATCCATATCCATATTCTTACTCCTTATCCTAATCCATACTCCATTGCTTGCCCAATGCGATCCTGGATACACCTATTTTGATACCATTCCAGCTTCAGTAAATATTATTAATGGGGACAGCTGTTTTTATACAAACGACATTGATGTACTTGATGCACTGATCAGTGAAAATGGCCTGGACTATAATTCCCCCCTTGAGCTTGGAACACAAACGTGGAATAACGGCAGGTTGAAGATCTTGGTTGCTGGTAATTATGGAAATACAAGTGGCGTGAATGATACCATATTTGTTCTACCGGACAGTATTGGAAACTGGGATGAATTGAGCGCACTGTACCTGGAGTGGAACAGGATTGCAGAAATACCACCCAGTTTCAGCCAATTAACCAATATGCAGTCCTTATATATTTCCAATAATCGAGTACAAAGTCTTCCGGTTGATTTTGGCAATTTATCCAATCTATACCTGTTGGACGCCGGCTATAATGAGTTGGATTCACTCCCCGAGTCTTTTTGTAATTTGGATAACCTAACCTATTTATGGCTATTTAATAATGAGATCAGCTTTATACCGACGTGTATATGCTCACTTGATATCAATTGGAATGACATGGATGCCGCCTGGTATCCCTATTTTGCCATTGGTGGGAATCAATTGTGTGATGATGTTCCAGCATGTATAGCCGGCAGTGACCATTTTCACATCACGCTGGACCAGTTCTATTATTCATTTATGGTTACAGACTCCCAGGATTGTGATGCCGCAGCTGTCACCGGAGATTTTTTTCTACCGGATAAAATTCACTTATTTAATCCATATCCCAATCCCTTTAACCCAACGACCACAATAGAGTTTTCAATTCCTCAAACAGAGTTTGTTACGGTTAAGGTGTATAATATTGTTGGACATGAAATCACAACACTTATAAATGATGAATTATTGACAGGCAATCACAGCATCCAATGGGATGGCAGTCGTCAGCCAAGCGGTCTTTATTTTATTCAAATCGAAAGCGTAAGTTTTATACAGACCAAGAAGATGGTGCTGTTGAAATAATTTAGAAGAAATATTTCAATTCAAACCGAATGTGGGAGAAGTCTACCATATTATTAAAAGTATAGTTGTCATCCAGTGATGAATTGCCTGTTACTTTCGTCAGTGCGGTGATCAGTTTTAATGATGCAGAAAGGTCATACGTACTTTTTAATTCGATCAAGCGCCCATTTCCTTTAGTACCATTATAAGTGGCTTGGTCCAATAAAAATAGTGTTTCAATTAGCAATTGCTCATTCATGAAGGATTTATTAAAAATCATGATAATAACTTCAGGAGCCATAATTGCCAAAGGTGTTCCCATTCCGGGGAAGAATACAGAATAGGGGTCAAAACCTGCTTCCAATAAGGGCAGGTCCACGTCCGGCAAATTGTCCGCATCAAATGATAAGGTATCATACTTGAAATACTGCCCGATGAATTCAATGCCGCCAGGCAATTCAGTTTCTAATTGGACAATGACCTGGTAAAATTCAGCTTTCGTCTTGAAGGTATGGGAAAACATGATGTCTGTGTACACATTGGGATATTTCGGGTGCTCGTGCTGTATATCAAGTGTATCCAAATTATCAGCAGTTGAGAAATGGGCGAATTCACTGCGGATAACAAACCATTCTGTTGGGATGACGATCCCGGTACCAATCATATCTGTTTTGCGAAATGAATAAACGGTATCCAGAACGGTCACTGTCTGGAATTGGTTTGTAAAGACATTGGTACCGCTCAAGCTGAACAGCCTGTCGTAACCGCTGAAATAGGTGAATGAAAGATCGGCAAAGTTCAATTTCTGCTGCAGTGAAATGCCGAATTCATCCGGGTTTTTGGGACTTATCATTTGTGATGATCGGGGCGTTACAGGCAGTTGAATAGGAAAATCAGGATCATTGATGGGCAGCCTATTGATATGGTGCAGGGGGGAATAATAGAAACCTAGTTTTGTATTATTCAAATAATAGTCCAAGGTTAATCCCAGTGAACTGTATTTTCGGTCGCTGCCCAAATTGAAGATGTAGTAATAATCATAGGCGTTGATGTTATCAATAGGGCTGTTATCATCCACGCTGCTCCAGGAATGGATCTGTTTGCCGACCTTTATTTCTCCAAAGGATGTAAACCAGCTGGCGTACAATTCCCGCAAGTCCCAAGTAAACTCCTGGGGGTCACTGCTAGAGAAAAAGGAATCATCCTCACGGATCTTATATTCCATTGCCAAGGTTGAATTAAATGCAAAATCCCCTCTTTGATGATCCACATTCAACCTGAAAATCCGCCAGGGCAGGTTAATGATCGAACGGTCGGATAAACGGTGAATGTCGTATAAATGTACATTACCGCTGAATTGGGTCGATGTCTGGGCAGACAGGATAGACAGCAAAAATAACAAATGTTTCATTTTCATGTTCAATCTCGCAATGCGTCGTTTAGCCAGGCCATCATTTCATTGCCCTGTGTAACCCAGGCTCTCGACAAACCCCATTCGGGAAAATCGCCCAACAGTTCGCCGTTCCATGTATAAGCAACTTTGGTTTCATTTGGATTGATTTCCGTTAACTTCCATTCGCCGGCAGCATGGATTAAACGCACGTGACCTTTTTCCGGCGGTGCGTTTTCATGTTCCACTGCTGAAAATTGAAATGTCCATGCGCTGCCGAATTTATGCTTGTTATACTTTATGATGTAATCCCTCCCTGAAAAAGGGAATGGCATGTCCAGCATAATATGCACCACGTCATCTTCAAGAGCCTTGGAGCGTGTTACCCGCAGGAATACATTGGGATATTCTGCAACATTTTCAACGACAGCAGAAATGGATTTTAATGAAAAGGGCAGAATTGTTTCAGCAGTACAAATGGGAAATCCAAGGTAGTGTGTTGTTTTTATAATGACCTTACCATTCTGCAGAACCTTCCAATCCTGGTTTGCATCCAGCCCGGAAAAATCCAGGGCAAAGATCAAGTTAAAACTGGATATAAATAAAAGTATTTTAGTCAACATCATTTAGCTGTGGATTTAAGAATGTGTCATAAATAAATGCGCAGTCGGTGCGTATCTGTTCTGCAGTTAATCCGAATTTCTCCAGATCATATTTGTGGGCGCTCGTGAATTGCCGCTGGCTGTCCGCTGTTTTCTTGATTTCTTCCATAATCTCTGCGTTAGGAGTGAATCTGGTAAATGTGAAAATCTCATCCATCAAGCCTTCAAGATCATTCATTATGCTATCATATTTAATAATTAGAACTTTTGTCTGATCGATCGATCCGTTTGTCCAATCCTCATGAAAGCGATGTAGTAATTCTACCAATGCTTTATATAAGCGATTTAAATATCTGTCACGAACTTCTTTTTCAAGACTCCAAAAACCAAAGCGTTTGTCCAGAACTCCTGTGACTAAACTCAGCCCGGATGGCAAAACATTCAGTGGATCCCGAACCATATACAATATTTTTGCATCAGGAAATCGTTGCTGAAAAGCCGGTATATTCGTGCTCAACGAAAATAATTTTGGTATCACTGTATCATGTTTTGCTGAAACCGCCAACCGCTTCCACAAATTTTCATACCAGTCAAAATCACGATTGGATGTATTCCTTTTTCTCGGGTCAAACCAGTCAAAGAGATCTTCTTCGGCAAATGCTAAAATAAAACCATAAAGAAAAAAGCCATCAAAATATTTGAAAAGCAATGAAACATCATCTGTCTCGATGGAGGACAAACTTGTTTCATGGGCCGCAGTGGAATGATGCCGCGCCGGACTGATCTTTTCCAACAGTGGTAAAATGGGCTTGATCAATTTTTGCAGTGTTAATGAGGGGTAGACCATTTGCCATAACTGGGCGCCGGTGCCCAGTCCCTGCCTTATGAGAAAACGGTGTAGGAAGGTTGTTCCTGACCGGGGATTGCCAACTATAACAAGTGGTGAAATATGTTTTTTCCTGATGGATGGGAAAAAGACATGATCAAAAATTAATCCTATGTTGACAAGCAAGCGCAGAATCAATAAGAGAAGTCCGGACAAAATTGGGCTGAACCATGCACCAAAAGTGCGGCGCACAGTTAAATATGATGTAAATGCTCTGGATGTTTTCATGGATGTTATTAGTTAATTTGGTGTATTGTGTTACAGTATATTAATTTAATAATACAATAAAACTTAAGCATCAGATTTAACTAAATGACACTATCCAAGTCAATTAGTTAAGTATTTATAATTTAAGAAATGATCATAAGACGCTATATTCTCTTTTTTCTGTTTATAACAGGATTATCCGGCCAGTCGTTTCAAGGCTATACCATCTTTAGCCCTGCAGCAGGTGGGCCAGGAGGAGGCGCTAATGGAATTTCCTATTTAATTAATAATCAGCTCAATGTAATAAATGTTTGGAATCATTCTCGAGGTCCTGCAAGTATGGCCTATCTGCAGCAAGACAGTACAATTTTTTATCCATATCGGGTACAGAACCCCACTATGACTAATGGCGGTGTTGGTGGCGGCATTGCCCATTTAGATTGGAACAGCAATATTCTTTGGTATTATACAGTTTCTGACAGTCAATATCAGCACCATCATGATATCCAGCCGTTACCTAATGGCAATATACTTGTTATTGCCTGGGAAAGAAAAACAGCTGCAGAAGCCTATGCCTTGGGCCGGCAAACGATCAATAATCCTCTAAATGAAATGTGGTCAGAAGCAATACTGGAACTGGAGCCAGTAGGTACAAATGATGCCAACATTGTATGGGAATGGCATTTGTGGGATCATTTAATTCAGGATGCAGATACATCATTACCTAATTATGGAGTTATTTCGGACCATCCCGAATTAATGGATATTAATTATGGTAACGTCGGCGGATCTCAAGGCCCTGGTGGAAATCACGCTGATTGGATGCATTTTAACGCCATTGATTATAATGAAGCACTGAATCAAATTGTTATATCATCAAGGACAATGGGTGAGATTTATATCATTGATCACAGTACAACCACCGCTGAAGCGGCATCTCACTCCGGTGGTAATTCAGGAAAAGGTGGAGATTATTTGTATAGATGGGGTAATCCGCAAGTGTATGATAGAGGTAATGGATCAAGTCAACAATTGAATTCCCAGCATGGAATTAACTGGATTCCTGCTAACTATCCTGGTGGAGGTCATCTAATATGTTACAATAATAATTACCAAAATAACAATTCAGCTGTGTTTGAAATAAATACGCCAGTTGATTCAACAGGTAATTATCCAATTAATGCCACGGATGCATTTGGTCCTTCCGGTCCTTTTTGGATGTATTCAGGGGGATTCCACTCCAATGTTCAATCTGGTGCTTTTCGTTTACCCAATGGTAATACACTTATTACAGAAGCAGATGATGCCCATATGTTTGAAGTAACATCCAGTGGAAGCATTGTATGGGATTATACATTCCCCGGAAATAACATAATGATCGCCAGAGCCCAACGATATGAATTAAACTATTTAATAGATAATTTTCCAGAGTTTACATCGGGGGATGTCAATTTTGATGGCGAGATAAATATCGAAGATATAAGTTTAGCAGTAGATATGATTTATGGTACAGGTTATAACCCAACACCACCTGCAGATTTAAATGGAGATGGGGTTGTTACGATGAATGACATAGTAATAATGGTTCAATTGGCTATGAATAATTAATTCTGTTATTGACTTGAAATAAATTTTTTTCTAATTTCGGAAACGATATAAACGTAAATCGTTTCCAATGGTTAATCAATATACAGAACAAGAAGAACAAATCCTGGAGCAGGGATTTGAATCTATAGCTCAAACGGGTGTGAGATCATTCACGGTTGAATCTTTGGCAAGCCGATTAGGGATGAGCAAAAAAACCATTTATAAGTATTTCCCAACCAAAGAAAAACTCATCCGAAAAATTGTCATTTTTATGACGGGAAAAATAGAGCATTTATTTAAAAAAGTAAGGGAAAATGGAGATAACCCTGTCATCCAATTTGTAAAAGTAATGGAACATATCTCCACATTTGCTACCAAAGCACCCGTGCAACGATTGGTACAATTAAAAACAACTTATCCAGCTGTGTGGAAAGAAATCGAATCNTTCCGCTTGAATCGGCAGCAGGATTTTTATGAAATATTTAAATCTGCCCAGGAACAAGGCTTGGCCAGAAGCGATGTGAATATGAAACATTTTTCTATCGTTTTTATCAATATGGTCAACAATACATTCCAACCGGAATTTTTTCTGAAGAATGATTTGCCGATTAAAGATACAGTTGTTGGATTTGCAAATGTAGTGGCAAATGGTATCTTTACTGAAAAAGGAATACAGGTTATGCAAACATATAAGGAAAGAAAACACTAGTATGCAAGAACACCCCATTAAACACTGGATAACCAACCTATCAATGAATTATCCCAAAAGGACAATCATTTTATCTTTGATTTTTACTGCTTTCATGGCGTCGGGTTTACGCTATTTCTTCATAGAAGACGATATGATGAAACTGTTGCCGAAGGATATACCCACACGCCAAACTTGGGATGAGATAAAAAAAGAATTTGGTAACACAGAATTTATTTATGTCGCTTTTGGACATCCCGGTGAATCTGTATTTAACCAGGAAATGATTGCCAAAGTTTGGGATTTCACTGAAGAACTGGAAGCGATGCCGGAAGTGGACGAAGTAAACGGTGTCACTACCATGAACCGGATGGATAATGATGATGGTTTTTTATTGATAGATGATTTGATTCCTTATCGCGATCTTTCAGCAGAAGAATTATTATCAATAGAAGATTACTTAAATCGGAATCCAAATGTTAAAGTACGATTTATCAGCACTAATGAAGATTATATGAATATTATGATTCAGCCGTATGATAAAGCAAATTATTCTATTTTGGCGTTTAAAATTCGCGATTTAGCTGAAAAACAGTTGGAAGGCTACAATGTTTATTTTGGGGGCCCGCCATATATAACCGGCGTCATGACTGTATTAATTCGGGAAGATGTAATGATGCTCGTTCGTATTGGAATGGTTGTTATGGTTCTGATATTATTAAGCAGCCTGCGCAGTGTACCTGGTGTCTTGATGGTCCTTTCCGTCATATTTCTATCACTTATTTCCATGATGGGGAGTATGGGGTGGATTTACCACTTTACCGGATCGGAACGATTTGTTTTCAGTCTAATCAATACATCTATGCCGATAATTTTGCTTACGATTGCCAATTCTGATGGTGTCCATGTCATGACCAAATTTTTTAAGAAAATGCGTTTGTTTGGCGATAAAAAAGAAGCGGTTACCCAAACAATGATGTCGCTCCTGCTTCCGATTTTTCTTACCAGTTTAACAACAATTGCGGCATTTCTATCGATGATTTATTCTCCATTGGAAGTACAGACAGGTTATGGTGTTTCTGTTTCAATCGGTATTGCCTGGGCATGGATTCTTTCCTCAACATTTTTACCGTCATTGATTATGCTTAAAAAATGGAATATGGATTCTAAAGCTGTTAAACAATCAAGTTACTTGGAAAATGCTATAGATAAATTTGGAAAAGGTGTTTTAAATAGACCAAAAAAGGTTTTGAGTTCGGGCATTTTGCTTGTTGTGGTCGGGCTCGTTGGTATGAATTGGCTCAATGTGGAAGTGGATATTCAATCATTTTTTAAGGAAGGTTCAGAAATACGTCAGGGTCTTGAATTTTTGGACCAAGAAATGGTTGGCACGATGGATTTGCAGTTTAGAATTGAAGGCGATATGAAAGAACCTGACAATTTAACATTTATGGAAGAATTGCAAGGATTCTTGGAAGATCATCCCCGGGTAACAACAACATTTTCCATTGCGGACATCATCAAGCAAATGCACAGGACTGTAATGGATGATGATCCTGCTTACGAAACAATTCCGGAAACTCGTGAAAAAATTAACAATTTGTTTACCATGTATTCTATGTCAGGAGACCCGGAAGATTTTAGTTCCTTGGTTGATTATGATTATTCTGTTGGACTGACATCGGCGCTGATGAGAAATATTTCCTCAAAGGAAATCATCAAGTTTGTTGAAGAAACGGAAGAAGTAATTGATCAGAAAGAAAAATCAGGACTGCAAATTACTATCACTGGAATGCTCGTGGTTTTCAGGGATTTGATTGGATTAATTGTCCGCTCTTCATTTATCAGTATTACTGTTTCCATAATTGTTATCGCTTTGATAGCAGGATATTTTTTTAAGCGTTTACTTTGGGGAGTATTGGCAGTAGTACCACTAACATCCGCTGTTATTCTCAATTTCGGTTTTATGGGTATTTTCGGCGTGGATTTAAGTCATATCACCGCTATTCTATCATCCATTATTATTGGTGTTGGCGTGGATTTTGCCATTCACTATATTTCTCAGTTTAAACGTTTGGTCAAGCATGGAACCAGTCCTGATGTACTCAGCAGGGAAGTGGTGGATGATGTGGGTTACCCCATTGTATTGGATGCCTTGTCTAATATGGCCTTTGGAGCATTACTATTTTCACAATTTTTACCAATTCAACATATGGGCGGATTAATGGTATTCAGTATGGTTTCCACATCGGTCGGTACATTAACATTGTTGGCATCGTTATCAGAGATTTTTAAAACGAGATTAATGAGAAAAGAAAAAAATTAATATAGAGGCATTCATTATGAAAAACATCATACTCATTTTTTCCATGAACGTGCTTTTTTCCCAAACTGGTTATGAAATTGCCAAAATGGTTGATGAAAAACCGACACCGGAAGATATGTCAAACAGAACCAAGATGGTATTGACCAATTCAAAGGGTAAATCGCGGACAAATGTGATGGTTTCGAAATCCACCGGCGGTAATGAAAAACAGATCATCTGGTTTATGGAACCGAAAGATGACAGAGGCGTGGCTTTTCTAAAAATTGAGCATAAAGAAAAAGATGATGAAATGCGTATGTGGCTGCCGGCCTTTAAAAAAGTACGAAGAATATCTTCCAAGAAAAAAGGCGACTCCTTTATGGGTTCCGATATGAGTTACGAAGATTTATCCAATCGTGAGCTTAATGAGAATGAATACAAACGACTCGAGGATGAAACAGTAAATGGCATTGAGTGCTACGTATTGGAAATCATTNCGAAAAAAGAAGCGAAATCATCTTACACTAAACACATCTCATGGATAGCAAAAGATGGATTGTATGGTGTAAAAGAAGAATCATTTGATAAGAGAGGTATTTTACTCAAGAAAAAAGAATACACATTTCAAAAATTAAAAGAATACTATATCATCGATCGAGTATTTGTGGAAAATGTCCAAAAANAGCATTCTACAGAAGTGACATTTACTGATGTTCAAGTGGATACCGGTATTGNTAACAGTATATTTCANGAAAAGAATTTGAAACGGATGCCNAGGTAGTCCATGCGACTNATCNTGAGGACATGGTGGCTTTTGTCTNTCGCAGCGGCCCAATGGAATGTGTCCGGCTCCATTCATCCGGTTACAATGAACAGAACGTCCGATGGATCATCCATCTCCTTGCCATTTAGGATCGCAGAACTTGAAGTCGGATTTTCAAAAGGAGATTTTGATTTGAAAACAAATTCCGCAGTTGAATACAGATGGACTGGAGGCGATCCCAAATTTGATTTACGGGAGGCATATTTCATTTGGTATCCCAGTTGGGGTGAATTGAAAGTGGGGAAACAAATCCACGCTTGGGGAGCCGTGGACGGCAACAATCCCACGGACAATCTCAATCCCTACGATTATTATTTCATGTTTATGCCGGGGACAGACCGCAAGATTGGAACACAGTCTTTATCGGTAAAATATTATTGGAATGACTGGCAAATAGAAGCAGTGGTCATGCCGGAACATGAAGGAAATAGACTTCCGTTTAATGAACCGGATTTTCCTGTTTCTCAATCAACTGAAAATTTTGATCCACGAGATTATTTGAAAGAATTGCCTTCAGAAATGGAGTATGGATTTAATATAAAAACAACCATTGGAAACAGCGATTATGGTATGTCCTATTTTAGCGGGAGAGATCGTTCTTTTACTTTAGGTGGATATTTTGATACTGGTGAGCCTACTATTGATTTCCCAGTTATATTAACTGAATTTTGTTATCGAAAAACAACAATGATAGGCGCTGATTTAGTTTCTTTTATAGGTGATTTTACACTTCGTGGGGAGGGGGGATACTTTAAGACAGAAAATGATTATACTTATGATTTTAAGAATGTACTTGATGCTTCATATTTTCAATATGCCATACAAATAGAATATATTACGGAAAATGATTATATTTTTACTGGGCAACTCATTGGGAGTGAAATTTATTCTTTGGAAGGGCTAATCTATGAATATAGTGGAGAAATGAGTTTCCCCAGCAGAGATATAACTGAAGACGATTTCCAACAAGGCATGGGCACACCTTTTGCCATGTTTACAGACTTGGGTATGTTTTTATCTGCAACGGGCAATTACTGGGACAATGCTCTGGAAATCAAGGGCAATACTTTTATGGACCTTGAGGACTCGCAAAAAATGCTTGGAGGGGGTGTAACCTATTCACCAATGGAAAACTGGGCAATTGATTGTTTCATTTCCAAATTTATTGGGGAAGAGGGAACTCACTTCAAAGAAATGGAAGATTTTTCACATTTGAGTTTAGGTGTGAAATATAGTTTTTAATTAATAATTTTCTTATTCCAGAGAATAAAGAAGAAAAATAAATTATGAAAAAAGCTATTTTATTACTGAGTGGCGGTCTTGATTCTACAACAGTTTTGGCCATTGCGCTTGATCAGGGTTATAGTGTTTCACTGCTTTCATTTTTATATGGACAAAAACATGATTTTGAAATTGAAGCTGCAAAAGCAGTCGCTGATTATTATAATATTAAAGACCATCATATATTAAATATAAACCTTGGCTTCCTTGGCAGTTCTGCATTAACTGATAATATTGAAGTTCCTAAAGGTCGTAACCTTAAAGATATGAGTTCAGGAATACCTGTGACATATGTACCTGCGAGGAATACGATATTTTTATCCTATGCTTTGGCCCTGGCAGAAGTGAAAGGTGCATTTAATATTTTCATCGGTGTCAATGCCTTGGATTATAGCGGCTACCCTGACTGCCGCCCGGAGTATATTGATGCTTTTCAAACCATGGGCAGGTTGGCAACGAAAGTGGCTGTTGAAGCTGATCAAATACTGTACATTCATTCACCGCTGATTAAAATGAAAAAATCAGAAATAATTAAAACAGGACTTTCTCTGGGAGTTGATTATTCCATTACACACACTTGCTATGATCCCATTGCCAAAGGAAAACCATGTGGAGATTGTGATGCCTGTCTTTTAAGACTGAAGGGTTTTGAGGAAATTGATGCAAGGGATCCACTGAATTATCCAAAAAATCAAAAATGAGTTATTCTATAAAAGAAACGTATTTAACTATTCAAGGTGAAGGTGCCCATACCGGCAAGGTTGCAATTTTTTGTAGATTTACAGGCTGCAATTTATGGAGCGGCCTGGAGAAAGATCGTGCAAATGCTGAATGCAGGTTTTGTGATACGGATTTTATAGGTGTTGATGGACTTGGAGGGGGGAAATTTAATTCACCGGAAAAACTAACGAATCATCTATTATCATTCTGGCAGGGAAAAGAAAAACCCTTTGTTGTTTTCACAGGCGGCGAACCACTATTACAATTAGATGAGAATCTTGTTAAAATACTAAAAAAAGAAAATATTGAAATTGCTATTGAAACCAATGGAACATTATTACCGCCTAGAGACATAGATTGGATATGTGTCAGCCCTAAAGCAGGAACAGAAATAAAATTGAAATCGGGGAATGAATTAAAAATTGTATATCCACAAGATGGATTAGACCCGGGTAATTATTTGAACTTAGATTTCAATATCTTTTCACTGCAGCCTATGTATGATACTGATTATGAAATCAATCTTCAGGAAACTATGAAATACTGTCGTACACATCCTGAATGGCATTTGAGTCTGCAAGTACATAAATATTTAAACATACCTTAAAGTCATAATGCAGCTTTATAAAAAATTCTCATTTGATTCTGCTCATTATCTACCCAATCTGCCTGATGGCCATAAATGTAAGCGCATGCATGGACATACGTTTTACGTTAAAATTTATATAGACGGGCCGATCGATTCGAAAATTGGATGGATAATGGATTTTGCAGAAATAAAGGAAATATTTAATCCAATTTTAAAGCAACTTGATCATAGAATATTGAATGATATAGAAGGCTTGGAAAATCCTACCAGTGAAAACTTAGCTATCTGGATCTGGGATAAAATTAAGCCACTATTGCCTCTTTTATCGCAAGTTATTGTAAGTGAGAATTGTACAACAGGCTGTATTTACAAAGGATAAATCCGTATTACGGAATAAATATTATTATTATCCTTTATATCCAATAGCATCAAAAGGATTCACCAGCGTGGTTGTAATATTCTTTAGATGTGCACCGATCCGTTTCAAGTAACGTGCATACAGCGCAATAGCTGCTGTCCGAGATTCACTGCCGAAATGGAGTTTATCTCGTAGAACTCCATGGACAATATCATCTGATTTTCCTGTCATTTGCTCGCGGTAGCCTTCCATGAGCGTTTTAGCGATTTCTTCATCCTGGGATTGAATTGCCTGGAGGGTTTTTTCAAACCGGTTCTTGACTTCTTCTTCAATCATTACCAAGTCTTTAGAAATTTCTGCGGACTTTATGGACTGTTCATGATTGATGGCCAGGTCCAGAATATTTTTGCAGTAATCACCGATACGTTCAATATCCACCCCCATGTTGATCAGGATTAACCCGTCCGCCATATCCGATGTATCCTGTTTCACAGCGTAGTGGGTTAATACTTTGCGCCTGACGTCCCGATGGAATTCATTGATCTCTTTATCCCGTTTCTTCAGCGCTTTAAGAGTGTCAATGTTTTCTCCATTCTTTAGGTATATTAATGCCTGCTGGAAGATTTCATGGGAAAGATTCAGCATTTCATAAGATTGATCCCAGGACTGGGAAAGTAAATCTTCTACTTTCCAAAGGTTGATAATGTCTTTGAATAATGTCATGGTTTACCTCACGAGGAAAATTAAGGTTAATGGAACGATGAAAAACACAACCAATATGTAGATGATTGGATAAATTTTATTTTGTATCGCTATTTCTGAAAACCACTGTGCTGATATGATAGGTATATTTCGAACTCTTTCAATGGGCCAGATGATTGCAATGCCAAAAATATTAAATATCAAGTGCGAAAAAGCGACGGCCAGAGGAGTGATCGTGCCGGAGACTAGACTAGCCAGAAGCGCTGTTATAGTAGTACCAATATTTGCACCAAGTGTATAGGGGAAAATCTGTTCAAGCCGTAAAATACCTGCACCTGCCAGGGGAACGACCAGGGAAGTTGTAATTGAGCTGCTCTGCACGAGAATCGTTATAAATACACCGAAAAACATGGCACGTCCAGCTGTTTTGAAAATGTGGCTG
>PBZW01000022.1 GCA_002730315.1 Fidelibacterota bacterium | reverse complement strand
GTAGGTGATACAACCTACGAGGTGATTTCTTCAGATAATGCCGGCTTCGGTGAGTCTAATGGCATTGAATTCATGGTCAATTACCGGCCCATATCTTTGATCAGTCTAATGGTATCTTTGACAACATGGAATTCACGTACCTATGGATCCGGTGAAGCGGATCTTAATGGAACATCCAGAGGATATTTTGCCTGGGGTATGTCAACAATCACGATACCGCGCATCGCCCGGATTGAGCTTTCTTCTCGTTATAGAGGACCCATGCAGTTTAATGACGGAAGTACAGAAGGAAATTTCACCATGGACCTGGCCGTACAGAAAGGATTCCTGGATAATCGTTTGAATTTGACCTTCAAAGTCAGCGACGTGTTTGACAGCGGCAAGTTCAGGATCAATACTGAACAGGAAGTGGACCTGGGCAGTTTAAGTTATACACAGATCATGGAAGCCGAGCGGCGCCGTTCCCCGCGCACCATGTATCTGACCTTAAGTTATAACTTCGGTAAGTTGGAGCAGAAGAAACGCTGGGGCCGNGNNNGAGAANGTGAACACGGCGGCGGCGGCGGTATGATGGATATGGATTATTGATCGCTGAATTTTGATTCCAGCGGCGATTTTCAAGGCTTCGGTGGAACACCCAAAGAACTCTTTTTAGTGTTGAGATTTAAATCTTCTTCTTTGTAATCATACTGGTGATTGATTAAAATCCCAAAAGGGCAGGAAGTGGTTAACAATATGTTCTACTATTTGCCTAAACCTCTAAAGGAATCAAAAATTGATCAAAACAGATAAGGTAATTTTCTATGGATCGTTAATTGCATTGATTGTTTTAACGGCGCCTTTATTTATTTGGATTCAGGACAGCTATGCCATTTTACAGGAGTTGAAAGTGTTTCTAGAAAATTCATTTGGTAGTACGTATCAATTGTTGACGATTTGTGTTTTTGTCTTTGTTCTGTGGTTGGCTTTCAGCCAGTATGGCAAGATCAAGCTGGGTGATGGTGGATTTCATTTCAGTACGTTTAGTTGGGCATCCATGATATTTTGTGCCGGTGTTGCTACAGGCATTTTGTACTGGGGAACAATCGAGTGGGCTTATTATTATGATACGCCACCATTTGGATTGGCACCCAGATCTGAAGCTGCAATTGAATTTGCCGCGACCTATGGCATGTTTCACTGGGGGGTAGCCGGTTGGGCCTTTTATTGTTTACCCGCTATTGCTATCAGTTACATGTACTACGTCAAAAAAATACCTTTATTAAGGATTAGCAATAGTTGCCGCGGAGTTTTAGGCCGCCATGCCGATGGTTGGCCGGGACAGGTTATTGATATACTTTTTATGGTGGGACTTTTGGGATCCACAGGTACATCGATGGGATTGGGCACCCCTATGATTGCAGCCGGTGTAGAATCTGTTTTCGGACTACCTGACACTTACTCTTTAAAACTGCTGGTTATGCTTTTCTGCGCTACAATATTTTCTGTATCAGTGTACCTGGGATTAACGAAAGGAATTAAACGCTTAAGTAATTTCAACACGACGGCTGCATTTATTTTTCTTTCTTTTATTTTTATTGTTGGTCCGACGGTATTTATTCTGAAAATGAGTTTAAATAGTTTTGGTTTAATGCTGCAGAATTTTTTTAGGATGCTGACGTGGACGGATCCTTTAACAAACTCCCGCTTTGTTGAAGACTGGAGTATATTTTATTGGTCCTGGTGGATTGCTGTTGGGCCTTTCAATGGTATTTTCATTGCCAAAATTTCAGGTGGCCGAAGTATCCGGCAGGTAGTGTTGGGAACAATGTTGTTTGGCAGTATCGGGTGTGCTATTTTTTACAATATCCTGGGCAATTATGCATTACACCTGGAATTGACAGGTATGTTTCTGACAACCAGTTTGACACAGATCGGCAAAGGCGCCCAGGCTATCTCCGGAGTGATAGGTTCCCTGCCCGGAGGCCAGCTCACTCTTTTGTTTTTTACGTTAATGAGCGTGGTCTTCATGGCCACAACCTTTGATTCATCTTCCTATGCACTGGCTTCCTGCGCATCCGAAAAACTGGAAGCCCACCAGGAACCGGCCAGATGGCAGCGCTTGTTTTGGGCGTTTACCTTGGTTGTTTTACCCTTGTCGTTGATTTACATCGGAGGTCTGGACTCTTTAAAATTGGCTGTGCTCGTTTCCGCATTACCCTTGACGATCGTGTATATTTTGATGGCAGTTTCTCTGGTAACTTTATTAAAAAAACATTGGGAAAATGATGAAATTTCTGCATGAACCCTTGAACGTCATCATACCGGCGGGAGCGTCTGGTATCGGCCGATCCATCGCGGAAGCTTTTTTAGAGGAAGGCTGCCGGGTATTTATTTGTGACATATCGGGTGATTTCATTGAAGCGTTTCAGCAAACGCACCCAGCCGTCACCATTGAACAAACGGACGTTTCCGATTACAATCAGGTCACAGCTTTTTTCAAACGCGTTTCTGCTGAAGTGGATCATATAGACGTGATCGTAAATTGCGCCGGAATTGCCGGCCCAACAGCTCCGTTGCAGGATATCAATCCCAAAGATTGGGAACGTACGATTGACATCAGCTTGAATGGGATGTTTTACATTTTGAAGGAAGGAATACACCTGTTGAAAAAGTCCAAAACACCATCCATTATTAATATTGCATCCAGCGCATCCTTTTTTGGGTTTCCCTTACGCTCACCCTATACAGCTGCAAAATGGGCAGTCATCGGTTTAACCAAAACGTTGGCCATGGAACTGGGTGGATCAGGGGTCCGGGTGAATGCAATTTGTCCCGGCAGCGTGAGTGGCGAACGAATTGATCGAGTCCTTGCAGCAGACGCCAAAGTCCATGGAAAAACAGTTTCAGAAATGAAAAAACTTTATACAAAACAAGTATCTATGAAAACCTTTGTGGAGCCGGAAGATGTGGCACATTTAGCGTTGTTTCTGGCATCAGAATACGGACGATTTATCTCTGGTCAGGCCATTGGGTTAGACGGACATACGGAAGGATTATCAACCGAACTATAGGAGTCTTAATGAAAGCAGTATGGTATGAAGAATTTGGAGCAGCGGAAGATGTGCTTCAGTTTGGTGATTTTAAAACCCCTGAACCTAAAGCAGGACAAGTAAAAATCAGGGTTCATGCATCCGGTGTAAATCCGTCAGATACTAAAAAAAGGTTGGGTGCCAATCCAAAACTATTGGCAGCAGGCCCAGTCATCCCTAACAGTGATGGTGCGGGGGAAATAGTAGAAGTAGGAGATAACGTTTCCGCAGATCGGGTTGGGGAACGGGTGTGGATCTATAATGGCCAATTCGGTCAGCAAGAAGGAACGTCTGCGGAATTCATCTGTGTCCCCGAACACCAAGCGGTTTTTTTGCCGGAAAACGTGTCTTATGAAGAAGGAGCTATGATGGGCATCCCCGCCATGACGGCCCATCGCTGTGTGACAGCTGACGGTTCAGTGAAGGGCAAAACCATTTTGGTCACTGGTGGCGCCGGACGTGTAAGTTATTACGCTATTCAGTGGGCAAAGCACTTTGGCGCTACGGTTATTGCCACCGGTTCAAGCGAAGAAAGTAAAACACATTGTAATAAAGCCGGTGCAGATCTGGTGTTAGGGCATCCTTCAACGGAAACGACCAAAGAGATTCTTGATTTCACAAACGGTAAAAAAATTGATAGGGTTGTAGAAGGCGATTTTGGGGTTAATCTGAACCCGGTATTAGATGTTTTAAAAACCAATGGGATCATAGCCACCTATTCTTCCATGACGGACATGAACCCAGCCATCCCCTTTGTACAAATGATGTTTATGGATTTGACGATCCGAATGGTATTGGTTTACGTCATGCCAATGGATGCCAAACAGCAAGCCATTGCCGATATAACATCTATGTTGAAGGATGGGAAACTGGATAACCGCGTCGCTGAAACCTATGCTCTGGACGATAGCGCCAATGCCCACAATTCTATTGAGAAGGGTGGCAATTTTGGATCAGTTATAATCAAAATTTAATGTCTAATAAAACTGAAATTATAAGTGTATTAGAGACTAAACCAGGGTAGTTAGTTTCGCCTATAAAAGCATAAAAAATAGGATAACTAAAACTAGGGATGAAAAATAATTATTTATTTATAATTATAATTGCATGTTCGAAAATATCTTCCCAAGGTTTAGGTGATCTATCATTTGGAACGGATGAATCATTTGAAGTAATGACTTGGAATATTGAATGGTTCCCAAAAAATGGACAAACGACAATTGATTCTGTTTTAACAATTATTCAATCTTTAGAAATTGATTTATATGCATTTCAAGAAATAAGTGATACTAATCTGTTTAAACAGATGATTAATGATATTGATGATTACGATTACTATTTCAGATCAAGTTGGTTCGGTGGATTAGCTTATGTATTTAAAACAAATGTCATTGAAATTGACACCATTTATGAAATTTATACTGAAGAACAATATTGGCGCCCCTTTCCGCGTTCACCTATGGTAATGGAAATGACGTTTGGAGACCAAGAATACTATATCATCAATAATCATTTCAAATGTTGTGGTAACGAAGTGATGGATCTATCGGATCCTTGGGATGAAGAAACAAGGCGATATGATGCCAGTAACCTGTTAAAAGAGTATATAGACTCGTATTTATTTGATGAAAATGTAATTGTATTGGGTGACCTAAATGATATATTAACTGATACATTTGAAAATAACGTTTTTCAAACAATACTTGATGACACCCAAAATTTTCAATTTGCCGATTATGAAATCGCAAATGGACCAAGCTCTGGGTGGTCCTATCCAAATTGGCCTTCTCATATTGATCATATTTTTATAACAAACGAACTTTTTGATGATGTTCAGAATAATAATTCAATGATTCAAACGATTGCAATCGATGATTATATAGTGGGTGGATTTAATGTATATGACGATATCATATCAGATCATCTACCAGTCGCTTTAAAATTGGCGAATGAACTGGATATATTGACTGGAATTGTCGTTTCTCAAAATTATCATTTAACTCATTATCCAAATCCATTTAATGACAAGACATCCATTTTTTATCAAACAGGTGAACCGGGAAATATTGATTTATCTGTTTACGATATTTCAGGAAAATTGATTGAAACATTGGTAAACGAGAAAAAAGCTGCCGGTTCATATTCTATAGAATGGGATGCCAGCAAAGTTAGTACGGGTTTATACTTTTACAAATTGAGCGCGGGGAATAAAACCATTGTTAATAAAATGCTTTTACTAAAATAATTAATGAGAAAACGAATTATCCTATTCTACATATTAATGAACGTCGGCTATATCTTTAGTTCTGATATTATATCCAATCAGCTAGTTGAATATTGGTCCGATCCCACAATCATTGCTGAAAATAAAGAACCGGCACATGCAACTTTAATCCCGTACGACCGACTTCAGGATGCGTTGAATGGACAAAGAAAAAAATCTGCTCATTTTCATAGTTTGAATGGCCAATGGAAGTTTCAATGGGCGAAAAAACCGGCAGACCGCTCTCTTTCGTTTTATAAATTGGATTATGATGATCGAAATTGGGATAAAATTTCAGTTCCCGGTTCTTGGCAGCTTCAGGACTACGGTCAACCCATTTACACCAACGTTAAACATCCTTTCCCTGATCCAGACCCGCCTTATCCGCCCAAGGACAATAATCCGGTTGGTTCTTATCGGCGGAAATTCACAGTGCCTAACGGTTGGAACGAAGGACAGGTTTTCATCCATTTTGATGGTGTAAAGTCTGCATATTTTGTTTGGGTTAATGGGAAAAAGGTTGGCTACAGTCAGGGTAGTATGACGCCGGCAGAATTCAATATCACAGAATATTTGCAGAAAGATGAAAATGTATTGGCTGTGCAAGTGTTTCGCTGGTCAGATGCCGCCTATATTGAAGATCAGGATTTTTGGCGTTTAAGCGGTATTTACAGGGATGTATATCTCATGCACGTGCCGGATATTCACATTCGTCATTATAAAGCCATTGGCAATCTCACTGAAAATTATAAAAACGGTGAATTATCCATAACAGCACATTTGATGAATTATTCTCCGAAAACGAAAAAAATATGGTTCAAGGCTGATTTATATGATAGTGCTCAAGACCATATTGCAAGTATCACTCCCCGAAATATTTCTGTGCCTGGGAAAGAAGAAATGGACATCCCGGTTTCATTGTTGGTTAAAGATGTTATGGCATGGTCTGCAGAGACACCCTACCTATACAATTTGGTACTTTCCATTGAAGAATCAGAAAATTCAAAAACGGAGTTTATCAGTTGCAAAACCGGTTTCCGTTCCGTTGAATTGGAGAATGGACAAATGTTGGTCAATGGCAAACCCATCATATTGAAAGGGGTGAATCGCCATGAACACGATCCGGTCACGGGCCGCACCTTATCGGAAGAATCCATGATTCGGGATATAACACTCATGAAACAACATAATGTCAATGCTGTGCGGACGTCACATTATCCCAATGATCCCCGTTGGTATGAATTATGTGATGAATACGGTTTATATCTTTATGACGAAGCCAATCTTGAATCACATGCTTTTTGGTCCAAATTCACTTTGGATCCTTCTTGGGAGAAAGCGTTCATGGATAGAGCTCAACGAATGGTGCTACGGGATGTGAATCATCCGTCAATCATTGTTTGGTCTTTGGGTAACGAAGCCGGCTATGGACCCAATCACGATAGAATGGCGGAGTGGATTCGCAGTTACGATTCGTCACGATTGATCCATTATGAAGGGCAGGAACCCGGATACGGTCCCGGACCAAACCATTTTGATATTATTGCCAACATGTATGTATCCATAGAATCTATGATCAAGCTCCACGATGAAAACGAAGATCGACCGGTGATTTTATGCGAATATTCCCATGCTATGGGAAACAGCAATGGCAATATTTACAAATATTGGGATGCCATATATGCCTATCCGAGACTCCAGGGCGCTTTCATCTGGGATTGGGTGGATCAGGGTATTTTACGCGATGATGAGAATGGCAGGTATTTCGTTTATGGCGGTGATTTTGGCGAAGAACTCCACGATGGAAATTTTTGTATTAACGGTGTAGTCTCTCCCGATCGCCAACCCCACCCAGCTTTGATGGAAGTTAAATATCACTTACAGGCTATAAAGGTGCACAGAGTTAAAGGTAAATCCGACGATTATTTAATCGAGAACAGGAATTTCTTTAAAAATCTGGATCACGTTGACGGGCAGTGGCGTCTTTTGAAAAATGGTCGGGAAACGGCTAGTGGTAGTTTTGACATGCCGCATGTGAATCCGGGAACAAAGCATTTAATCAGTTTGAATGAATTGACGAATTTGGAACACCTTGATCCGGCAAAAGAATATTTGCTTGATTTTACGTTTNCGCTCAACCGAAATNAATCCTGGGCANCCAAAGGACATGTGTTGGCGGTGGAGCAATTCGTTCTACAATCTCCCGATCAAATCTTTAAAGAAGTTCAATTGGAAAACTCTAAAAGTGTGAAAGTGGAGAAATCCCAAACGGAATTCATAATCACATCCGCAGATAAAATGTTCATCTTTGACAAATNTCANGGNAGCTTGCGGCAAATTACGTTGGGCGAAAATCATTNTATAAAATCGCCGCCCAGTTTCAATATTTGGCGAGCTCCCACCGATAATGATGAAGGAGGAGATGCACGGAGTTTTGCATCGAAATGGCTAAACGCAGGTTATAATGATTTAAAACGGGAAGTCATATCGGTAAATCTTGAAAAAAAGTCAAACCAAACTGTAGTCATTACCGTCCATGAGAAACACCATAGTAAAAAAGGGAATTTTGATGTCATAATTAATTACACCTTTTTTGGGAATGGTGATTTGTTGGTGGACCTGCAAGCGAACATGCATGCCTTTTTGCCTGTTTTACCCAAGTTGGGTGTAACAATGCAGCTTCCTGAAAAATATACTACCATGAGTTGGTACGGCCGTGGGCCCCATGAATCGTATGTTGATCGAAAGCACGGAGCCATGATGGGAATTTATTCGGGAGCAGTAAAAGATCAATATTTTCCTTATATCCGACCCCAGGAAAATGGGAATAAAACGGACGTCCGGTGGGCTACTTTCTCGGATGAAGATGGGGCAGGATTAATCATATATGGCTTACCGAAACTCAATTTGAGCGCCCACCTGTATTCTCTGGAGAATTTGACGTCCGCAACCCATACCTATATGGTGGAACAAAATGGACCGGTGACTGTGAATGTGGATTACAAAGTGATGGGCTTAGGTGGGGATGACAGCTGGAATCCGAGAACACATGAGGAATATTTAATACAGCCTAATTCATATGATTTCTCATTTATGTTGCGGTTTACTGACGACGTAGAAAAAAATGTTGATATAGCTGTGCCAATATACTAACCTGATTATGGAAAATGATTTATTCAAAATCAATGGGAAAAGAATTTCATGAAAATAAATATTTTTCTATTAATTGTAATGATGTCGTTTTCCAATGCACAGACCACATTCCATACATTTGAATTAAATGGCGAGATACGAGAATACTACCTGCATCTTCCTAGTAATATCGTTGATGATGCGCCATTGGTCTTTGTTTTCCATGGGTATTCCGGATCTGCCAGTGGTATAATGAATNACTCCGGCCTGAATCAAATTGCAGATGAGAATGGTTTTGCTGTTTGTTATCCCCAGGGTCTTATCGATGATTGGGACTATGCTTTTTGGAATGTGGGTTATGATTGGCATGTGGATGAAACAGTTGATGACGTAGGTTTTATCATATCACTGACTCAATATCTGCTGGCAGAGTACAGCCTCAGCACCGATAATATATTCAGTACAGGAATGTCCAATGGCGGTGACATGAGTTATCTCCTGGCATGTGAAGCATCTGACGTGTTTCGTGCGATTGCACCAGTCGCTGGCTGCATGATGACCTGGATTTATGATTCCTGTGCCCCTGTAAATCCTTTGCCCGTATTTGAAATCCATGGAACTGATGATAACGTGACCTGGTGGGAAGGTGCAGGCGAAATTTATAATGATGGCTGGGGCCCATGGGAAAGTGTTGACACAACATTTAATTTCTGGACCCAGCTGAATGGCTGTACAGAATCCACTATTGATACTTTGCCTGACATCAATACCTCTGACGGCAGTTATGTGATCAGCCATAAAAATACCAATGGGGTCAACAACAATGAAGTATGGCTGTATGAGGTTGTTAACGGAGGCCATGATTGGCCGGGTGCTTACGGTAATATGGATATCAATGCCAGTGAAGAGATTTGGAACTTTTTTACTCTAGTTGTAGAAGATTCGTTAAATATTCATACAGCATTTACTGACCATTTACCGCACGGATATATTTTACACCCGGCCTACCCGAATCCGTTTAACCCCAGCACCACACTGAGTTATGAACTACTGGAACAAGCCTACGTAAACATTATTATTTATGACCTGCTGGGCAGACAGGTTAAGTCGCTCATAAACCAAACCCAGGATGCTGGTTTTAAGTCAGTTATCTGGAATGCTACAAATGATTACGGTAAGCCATTGAGTGCAGGAGTCTACCTCTACCAGATTCGTGCTGGTGAGTTTGTTCAGACCAAGAAGATGGTGTTGTTGAAATAATTTTAATTATTATCTAATTAAGATTTCAATGCCAAATCGTTTGTTTATTNTATTTCCACTATTATTTGTTATTGGGTCTTCTACTGAACCAGATGCGAAGAACATAAAAAGTGATTTTATAGATATAGCCGGGGTTGAATTCCAGGTAGTAGAACATGCCAGCTCGAATATCCATTACATCTGGCTACACGGCGATGAAAAAACGGCCCGGCTGCTTTTGAATGACCATATTAAGACACAGCCTGGAAAAGCTTTTTTAATCAATAATGAAGAGCGTGAAGTAAAGGTAGGCGGATTGCTGCTTGATCCCAACCGCATGTTTTCCAGGAATGGCGCCAAGAGCAACCTGCAAAAAATGAACGCCAACTTATCTAGTTCTGAATTAAATCAAACGCTGGACTTGCTGGACAAAGAACGGGACAGATTTTTTGATACTGTCAAACCGCCGCCGGGCGGGCTGCTGATTGCTTTGCATAATAGTATTCGCAACTATTCGATAAAAGATGAATTGGCCAATAGTGATGAAATTTCTCTTAAAAACAGTGAGCACCCCCAGCACCACAACTTTTTTATTTGTACCAATGAAAACGATTTTAAAATTTTATCAAAATCTCCGTACAATGTTGTCCTGCAGAAAAGTCAAGCCAATGATGACGGAACACTATCCCGGCTGGCGGCCAGCAAGGGCATCCGCTATATCAATATTGAAGCACGGCTGGGTTATTTGA
>PBZW01000021.1 GCA_002730315.1 Fidelibacterota bacterium | reverse complement strand
GCTTGAGATACAAAGTGTACATCGAGATCGAGAACATTTTTGATGAAGAGATTCCGCGCCGTATCAATCCATACACAGGACAAGGTTATAATCCAGGGGTAATCATTCCTTATAGCATGATTGCCCGTCCCAATCCTAATTATGATCCGTCAAGAAATGGCAAACCTAGAACCATTGAGCTTGGTCTTCAGCTGTTATTCTAATGCGAAAGATTACGATAACAACATTAGTATTTATGACTTTTGTGCAGGGTCAAAACTTTTTCCCTATCCTTGGAGGTCAGCGTGCCGGAACATCGGTATTTACATTCTTGAAGATCGGTGTTAGTGCTCGGGCTGTGGGTATGGGTGAAGCAGTGGTAGCCCTGCAGCAAGATGCCGCTTCAACATATTATAACCCTGGCGCCATTGCCCAATTTAAGCAGACAGAATTTTCAGCATCCCGGATACAATGGCCAGCAGAGATCAACTATGATTATTTTAGTGTAACACGCAATATAAAAGGTAGACATTTTGCGGGGCTGTCTTTTGGTGTTTTACATATGTCTCCCATGCAGGAGACCACGGAATACCTACCCCATGGCACAGGTAACTATTTTACTTTCCAGGATAGATTTGTGGCATTGACATATGGGGCAAAAATGACCGATCGCTTCAGTTTTGGTATAACGCTTAAACAGGTAGAAGAGGACCTGGCCGGACACAAAATGAGTTCTGCTATGATGGATATGGGAACATTTTATTGGACTGGTTTTAGATCTTTACGTTTTTCTGCATCCTTATCTCATTTTGGCCCACAGGCACAACCAGAGGGTACCTATGAAAAGCAANTNNTGGATACAGANACAGGTGANGAANANNTNNTNANCNCTGAATTTGAATCTTTTTCACCGCCAACAGTTTTTCGTGTAGGCGCAGCCATGGATATGTGGCAGTCNCAGCGTCAATCTTTGCTCATTGCAATACAATTGAATCATCCTGTAGATAATGCAGAAAATATTTCCACAGGATTAGAATATAATTTTTCTAATATGNTNTTTNTNCGNNGNGGNNANAANATNAATAAGGAAGANGANNATNTTTCATTTGGNGCAGGATTGATTATTCCAATTGGTAANCTGAAACTGCGTGTGGATTATGCTTATGCNAACTTTANTCATTTAACGTCTCCACAAAGAATATCTATAGGGTTAGCATTTTGAAAAAGTTGCAGATAATGATAATTGCCATAATACTTATGGTATTTTTTGCTTGTGTAGAAAAAATGCAGCTCCCGGAATCACTGAATGACAATAATGAATTTATGGCAGGTGACACTACATATTTATTGATACATCCCATATGGGATGAAGATATGGGTCTTCAATTTCCTGTTGAAATTTCCATTGCCCAGGATGGCCATGTTTTTGTAGCTGATACAGGTTCAANNTCCATTTTTGTATTTAGTCAAGANGGTGAAGCATTGACTGACTTTGATGATCTGCAGCAAATGGCTATTAATCCCATTGATGTGGATATAGACCAGAAAATGAATGTGTATTTTATTGATGGTAGTCAAAGAATTTATATCTGGAATCAATACATTAATGATATTGGCATTGCAGAAATGGCAGTTTCAGGGTCATTTTACAATGAGGGAGCAGGTTATGTAGCAGTAGATGCATTTACGAGTGCTTGGGATGAATATTTGCAAGATTCTGATTGGTCGCTTGCAGATGTGAATTGGGGAACACCCCAAAATGTTATTGATTCACTGCTGGCGCCCCATGTGTATTATAATGGAGAAAATGAAATCCATTCATTCAATGATATATATTATGAATCTGAATCCTCCACTTTTTCAGGTGTGTCAGCCACTCGGGATGAAAATAATTATATCTATGCATTGGATTACAATCATGATCGCATCATTCGCGTGGACATGCAACGCACACACTTTTTAAAATTGACCAATGGTGAAAGAATATGGACACATAGAGGTGTTTTCAAATCTTCTGTATCTGAATCAGGTACTGGTGCTGGGACAGTTAATCAACCATTAGGCATAGACATTGATTACAGCGGAAATATTTATTACTCCCAAGCAGGCGACTTTTTTTCGGTACATAAAATACGTCCGGTTACTTCAGGAACGTATACAACCTATCCATCTGTTTTTCAATCAGAGATCAATGATATCATGGAATTGTTCAGGTTTTCCAGACCGGCTGATGTTGCAGTAGATGATAAACAATTTGTTTATGTAGCCAATTCTAAAGCTCAAGAGATCCAGGTGTTTGATTCAAATGGACAATTCTTTAGAAAAGCAGGAATTGAAACATCTACAATAGATACTGTTATAAATGTTATCCATGGAACCGATACTGTTGCAGTAGATACATTTTTAACCATTGAAGAGAAAGGATTTCTCGTCGATCCTCAAGCATTGACCGTAGACAGCAGGGGTATTATTTATATTTGTGATACGGAATCTGGACGTATCTTAAGATATCGANTATCTAACCAATTGGATGAAGACCTTGAGCCGATTCCTTAAATTAATTTGGATTTTATCGTTTTATTCTTTTTGTATCGGGGAAGATACAGCCACTGCTTTTATAAAATATTATAGATCGGACCGGGATTTTGTCGCTGATGCACCCATGCTTGCAACTGCGAGGAGTGAGCTAGCGCACCTTGAAGTTACCTTTAATGAGCAAAAACATCCTGTTATTAAACGCTGGCTGGATAGTGACCATAAATTAATTAAAGAAGAAATGTTTGTGTACGATNAAGCTCATGTATTAAAAAANCGATTATTTCTAAATAAAGATCGTCAATCAGACAAAATCATTCATTATGGAGAATCAGAACCCTGGAGTTATGAATTCATAAAATTCACGCGGAAAGAACAAACATCGGTTTCATATTCTGGACAACAGACAGAATTCATTCTAAATGGTAAAGATGTCATCAGTGAGATTCGTTTCCGTACTGTGAATGACCATGAATATGGTACCATTACACTGGCCTATGATCATTTAGGCTTTTTGCAGGAAGAAGTCTGGCGCACGCTCCCTGGGGGTGAAGTTGTCAGAACATTTATTTATGATTTTGATATTATAAATAATGTAAAGCAGATCTGGGAATACACTGCTGGGGATTATAAAGTCAGCCATGTTGCTTTAAGCATGGCTCCTGAAGATCAATTATACATTACTCCGCCACCGAGAACGGGAAATATTCTGGATGAAGCAGACGTTATTTTGAAAGAATTACGATCTAAAAGAAGTATCAGTGCCTACCCTGCAATTATTCCATATACAGAATGGGACAGGTTGACCATGTTGAATAATGAAGAGTTGGATATAGTAATTATTAACTTTGATGAACATAATTTACGTTTTTCATTACCCGATGAATCTGAAGTATTAAGCATGTCATTAGATAAAATATCCAATGTAAAAAACAAATTTGGAGAGATAGTTTACCCATAGTTGCATATCCCTTTCAATTAAGGGTAAATTTTATCTATGCAACACATACCAAAGGTTTCTCTTTTAATCGTTTTATCAAGTTTATTACTGGCTCAAAGCGCCTATCCACCTCCAACTAATCTCGTTACGATGCCTACAGCCGGAACCTTAGTCCGCGGTAGTTTTTCAATGGATATGCGTGTTCAGAAAAATGGAGGCTTCAGCGCAGGGCTCAAAGTGGGCATCACAGACCGCTTCCAGTTTGGCATGTCCTTTGGAGCCAGTAATCTCATTGGCGATGACAGTTTAAAATGGTATCCGCATCCGGAAGTGAATATAAAGTATCGTCTAATTGATGAAACAACCTCCATGCCTGGAATAGCTCTTGGTTTAAATAGCCAGGGCTTTGGTTCCTATGATGAAATATTGGAGCGGTATGAAGTCAAAGCCTATGGTGTCTATGCTTCAGCCAGCAAAAACTGGGCAACACCTTTGGGAAATATGGGCCTCCATGCGGGAGTCAATCAAAATTTCTTGGAAATAAATGATCAAGATGAAGACCAAAGCCTGTTTATGGGTTTTGATATTGAATTCAATCCTGAACTNTCAGTACTTGTGGAATACAATGCTGCACTGAACGAAAATGATATGGAAGCAGAAGATATTGCCATCAATAGGGATGGTTATTTAAATGCAGCTGTGCGCTGGACATTCGTGGAGCGCTTGCACATTGAAATGGATTTTAACAATCTACTTTTTGACGAGGACAAGGTCGATTATTTTAACCGCGAATTAAAAATTATTTATATCGAATATTTCTAATTTATAAGCAAGGCTTTATGTCCAAGCTGAAAGAAACACAGCTTTCTACTGAACAGATCTATAAAGGCTCACTGTTGGACGTTCGCAGGGACGAAGTATCCCTGCCAAATGGAAANACATCAGCCCGGGAATGGATCAAACACCCTGGCGCAGCCTGTATAATCCCTGTGCTGCCAGATAGCAAGATTGCCCTGATCAAGCAATACCGTTACCCAGTGCAAGCAGAAATGATCGAACTGCCAGCAGGTAAACTTGATCCAGGAGAAGATCCTGAACAATGTGCCAACAGGGAATTGGAAGAAGAAATAGGATATTCAGCAGGCAAACTAACCTTTATATGTAATATCCATCCTGCCATCGGTTTTGCCAGTGAAAAGATGTGGATCTACCTTGCGGAAGAATTAACTGCAACCAAAGAAAATACTGATCATGACGAATTTNTTGAGCTCATACCGACAGGTTTGGAAGATGCTGTGCAAATGGTATGGGCTGGGAAAATTACAGATGTAAAAACCATCATCGGTATTCTTTGGGCAGAACAAATATTAAAATGAAAACCAAGTAGAACAGGCATACCAGCCTGTTCAAGTGCAAACAGTCAGCCAAAAAAATGCAGGTGGGGAATGTCTGCACTATCCACTGTCTTTGTAAATTATATGTATGAATACAGATTTATCGGTCCGTATTAAAACCAAAGTCATTGAACTTGGTTTTCAAAAGGTAGGCATCACTCCCGCTGTTTTAACTCCAAAAGAAAAAGCAGATTTGGAATCATGGCTGGGAAAAAAACACAATGGTACGATGGCATGGATGGAAACACGGAAAGAAGAACGTGGAGATATTTTCAACTATTTCCCGGGAGCGAAGTCGATTATTTCAGTGGGGTTGAATTATTTTACAGACCATGACCAAAATGACCTTTCTTCAGAATTAAAATTCAGCAACTATGCTTGGGGGGATGATTACCACGATGTATTAAAATCAAAACTGTATTCTCTACTGGGTTGGTTGAAAGTAGAATTTCCGGATATAAAAGGTGTAGCCTGTGTGGATACGTCGCCTGTAATGGACAAAGTGTGGGCCCAAAAGGCCGGACTTGGCTGGCAGGGCAAGCATACCAATCTCATTTCTCGGGATTACGGCAGTTGGCTGTTTTTAGGAGAATTGATCGTGGATATTGAATTGGATTATGACGAACCCTTTACGGAAGATCTTTGTGGTTCCTGCACAGCCTGTATCGATGCCTGTCCCACGCAAGCCCTTGGTGAATATGAGATCTATGGTAAAAAATGTATTTCCTATTTAACGATTGAACATCGAGGTGATTTGCCTGATGATCAATCAGATTTGCATGGTTGGATCTATGGTTGTGATATCTGCCAGGAAGTCTGTCCCTGGAATAAAAAATTTGCTCAGCAAACACATGAAAAATCTTTCAATCCCAAACAGGAAATATTGGATTGGACCCATGAAGATTGGCAGTCACTGGATGAAGCAGGATTTCGTAAATTATTCAAAGGTTCTGCTGTTAAAAGGACAAAATTTTCAGGATTATCCAGAAACATTAAAATAAATAAAAAGGAGGCATCATGCCAAAAATAGGAGTGGTATTATCCGGTTGCGGAGTGAACGATGGATCAGAAATCCATGAATCAGTCATTACCATGCTGGAATTAGACAAAGCTGGAGCAGATATGGTTTTAATGGCTCCAAATATTGATCAGCTGCACGTGATCAATCATTATACAGGTACTGAAATGGATGAATACAGGAATGTGCTTGTGGAATCAGCAAGAATTGCCCGGGGCGATATTAAGGATATGGCTGAAGTTTCATCTAAGGATGTGGACGCTTTGATCTTTCCAGGCGGCTTTGGTGTGGCGAAGAATTTATGCGATTACGCTATGGCCGGTGCGGAATGTTCTGTAAATCCGGACGTTGTTCGCTTGGCACAGGAAGTCCATAAGGATAAAAAGCCAATAGGCGTTATCTGTATTTCCCCGGCCATGATGGCCAAGATCCTGGGAGATGAAACAGAATTAACCATTGGTTTTGATGAACAAACAGCCAACGATATTAATACCATGGGCGCTAAGCATGTTACATGCCCCGTTGATGATATTGTAATAGATATGGAAAAACGGGTGGTGTCCACTCCGGCCTATATGGAAGCTAAGAGTATCAAGGAAGCTGCAACTGGTATCTCCAAGCTTATCGCTGAAATTTTGAACATGGTTGCTGATTGATCAAAGTTTGCCATGTAAAAGACCTCCCCGAAAAAACAGCCAAAGTGATTATGGTCCATGAAACTCCCGTGGCTGTGTTTAATGTGGGGGGAAATATATTTGCTTGGGACAACCGCTGTCCCCACCGCGGAGCGTCACTGGGTGATGGTTATATTACAGACACCACCGTGCAATGCAAATTTCATTTATGGGAATTCGATATAAAGAAAGAATGTGCCGTTGCAAATGAAACGATCCAATTGAGGTCGTATCAGTTGGAAATAATTAAAGGAATGATTTATTTGAAAAATTTATAATTAATAATTATAGTTTAATCGAATTGTAGTCTCATATAATTCTCGACCATCAAGAGGTTTTGCAACATTCACTGACCAGTTGAGTCCATCATGGTCAGAGGACCCTATTCCTATGCCTGCTGATGAAATACCAACATGAATAAAATCTTGTTGTTTGAATTTGAATGAAGACGCCTCCCAGGCATAACCGCTATCTATAAAGAGTTTGAAAAAATACCAAGAGTCTGTGAATTCTTCTGTAAATACAAGTTCTCCGTTCATTTGAAGCATTTGATCTCCAATTTGATATTTATATGGAAAAGCACTCACTGAACCTAATCCACCAATGCCAAATTTTCGAAAGTCATGTAACATACCTTTAGATTTACCCACCATGAATTGAGTTCGCAGCACAATTCCATAAGGCATTTCCCAATTCAGTTTCATAAACCCAAAAATCCGTTGTCGCAATTCGGATGATTTAAAAGTGTATATTTTTTCTCCATCATCAGCGTTTTGATACACCTCACCTTGGAGGAATATGGCTATGCCGGTTGACAGGGGAGAAAAGTGACTTGTTTGAAATGCAGCAGTTGCTTGTACGTAGTCCATTTGCGTTTGAGGATAAAAAGACGGATTATTCCTTAATATCCTTTCTTTTTCGAACATACTCCAAAGATCAGTCTGAATGGGAATTGAATCCTGTTTTACTGATGCTGTCATGAGTTTTAGCTTGATATGATATAGGTCAAAACCAATTCCGGCCGACCAGCCTTCTTCATCCCAGCGATCATAAAAATCTTGTCTTGCTAAAATACTGGCCCAGCTGTTCTCACCTTCAGGAAGTCGAAAATAATCATCTGTTCTGCTTTCTTTGAAGGTGCTGGCAAATAATATCACATTATTATTCGAACCAAAGCCTTTTTCCAATGACAAACGGCCCACACCGTCATTCGAACCAAAACGATATCCCAGGGATGTGCTTATTCGGAACGATGATTTTTTAGCACCATCCCACGTTTTATTAAGGTTAAAGACCAAGCCTTCATTCCGATTATACACAAACACATCTTTTTCGGCATGAATCCAGCTTTCTGTAGAGTGGATCGAAGGTTCAGTAATTGTGAGTTCAGAATCGCCTTCCACGCTGTCAGCAGGGTCCATTTCACGGTATACTAATCCTTCTTTCAAATGGGATTCAATTAATTTACCATTTATTATAGCATTCTTATGTTTATGAATATTACCACCGATAGATATGATTGTACCATTTATCTCAGAAAAAGGGCCAAATGAAATATCTCCACCAATAACAGTAATTTTACCATTGACTTTACCCTCAACTATTAAATTTCCTCCAATTATTATAATATCATCATTATTTACACTACTTGAATCAATAGTATAATCTGAAAATATTTTTTTCTTAGAATTGGCAGAATCAGAAACAACTACTGATGTTTCAACAGAAATTTCTTGACCAATGAGAAAATTTAGAAAAAAAAAATATAATTAAAAAAATTTTGGTATTAACCATTAATTATTATAGACCGGTTTCGCTCACCGTTTTCTTTACTGCAACCAGTGTGTCGTTTAATGCAGCTTTTTCATCTTTTAATAGTTCGAATTCCAAGATCTTTTCAACACCGCCTGAACCTATGACAGTGGGAACACCAATAAAACAACCGTCAATACCAAATTCCCCTTCACACAGAGCAGCACAAGGGATCACCCGTTTTTTATCCTTCAAATAGGATTCTACCATTTCAATAGCCGATTGTGCTGGTGCATAAAAAGCCGAGCCATTGCCAAATAATTTTACGATCTCTCCGCCGGCAAACCGCGTTCTTTCTTCAATTTCAGCCAGTCGTTCCGCAGAAATTATGTCAGTAACAGGAACACCACCGATAGTTGCCAGGCGAGTAATGGGTACCATCGTATCGCCGTGTCCACCCAAAACCATGCAGGTAACGTCCTGGACAGAATATCCAGTCTCCATGGCGATAAACGTTCGGAATCGTGTACTGTCTAAGGCACCCGCCATTCCAACAACTTGATTTTTTGAAAAACCAGATACTTTATAGAATGCATACACCATGGCATCCAAGGGATTGGAAATAACAATCACAAATGAATTTGGCGCCTGTTCTTTTATATTTGATGCGACATCTTTCATGATGCCCAGGTTTATCCCCAGCAGATCTTCGCGATCCATGCCTGGTTTTCTGGGAATTCCTGCCGTAATGATAAATACATCGGAATCTTTTACATCATTCCAATCGGAAGTGCCAGTGATATTCGCATCATAACCATCATGGGGACGCAGCTGCATGATGTCCAGAGCTTTCCCCTTAACCATGCCTTCTGCTTTGGGAATGTCAAAAATAACAATATCACCCAGTTCTTTTTGCGCTGCCAGCAGGGCCAGGTTGCCGCCGATCTGACCTCCGCCTATTAATGAAATTATTGGTCTGGACATGTTTCCTCTTATTGATCTAAATGGAGTTGAAAATTACGATTATTCGTCCATAAATAAAAAACCCCCGCAAGTGCAGGGGTCATAATGAATTGTTTAGCTTTGCGGTAAGACGCTGACGATCTTTTTAGATCGTCCTTGGCGCACGAATTTTACAACTCCATCAGCAGTTGCAAAAAGAGAATCATCACCGCTGCGGCGAACATTCGTACCTGGATGAATTTTTGTACCACGCTGTTTTAATATAATACCTCCAGCAAGGATCGCCTGGCCATCAGCAACTTTCACGCCAAGGCGTTTTGCATTTGAATCACGTCCGTTCCTGGAGCTTCCAACACCTTTTTTATGTGCCATAATTAATCTTCCTTGGCAGTTTCTTCTGCCTGTTTCTTTTTCGCAGTTTTCTTTGCAGCTGATAATTTGATCTTATCAATCTGTAACAAAGTATAATCCTGCCGATGTCCATTCTTGCGCTGGTAACCCTTGCGGCGCTTTTTCTTATAAATAAGCACTTTGGGGTCACGGCCCTGTTCAAGGACACTGGCTTCAACAGCAGCACCTTTTACAACTGGAGTACCAAAATGATCTTTTTTACCATCATTGGCAAAAAGGACCTTATCAAATATAATTGAATTACCAATATCAGACTGCTGCCGGGCGACCTTGACTTGATCGCCGACACTAACTGTATATTGTTTTCCTGAAATTTCTACTGTTACGTTCATAAAATTGTCTCCAAAAAGCCGGCAAAATTAAGAGGAATTGTTCTGATTACCAAGGCCTACATGATCAGTAATATCCTCATTATCTTTCGTGCGTATAAACCGAAATTCATCCCGGTTTACTTCTGCAGAATCTTTGATGGAAATATGCACAAAATTTTGCCACATCAGCCCACGCAAAACTTTCTTTTTATTTTTTGTAATAAAATCAGAATTTTCGGGATGGAGGAGTAATTTAAGGCGTAAATCACTATGCTTACTTTTATAACGCCTTAACCAATGGTCAATTCTTGTTATGAGCGTATCCTTGGAAATGATCCGTCCTGATCCGTGACAAGTTGGACATTCTTCACTCATGGAATCAATCAGACTCAAGCGGATACGTTGCCGTGTCATTTCCAGTAAACCAAACTCGCTTATGGGCGAAACAGCTACTTTGGCACGATCCTTTTTCAATTCTTTTCTTAATTCATAATAGACCTTGCGGCGGTTTGCTTCTTCACGCATATCGATAAAATCAATAACGATGAGCCCGGAAAGGTCTCGCAAGCGCAATTGCCGGGCAACCTCTCGTGCAGCTTCCAGGTTGATTTTTAATGAATTGTCTTCATGTTGTTTTTTACCAACAAATCGTCCGCTATTAACATCGACAACTACCATGGCTTCTGTCTTCTCAATAATGAGGTAAGCACCGCTTTTGAGCCAGACTTTCGGACGCATTAGTTTGACAAGTTCGTCTTCAATTCCCATTCCTTCAAATAAAGGTGTTTTTAAACGATAAAAATCAAGGCGGTTGGCCATGTTGGAAGAGACATCTTCCAAATAACGCGACGTTTTTCGGAATAATTTCTTAGAATCGATAACAATCTTTTCAACATCAGATGTCAATAAATCACGAATAACAGAGGATGCTGTCTCCAGATCCTCGTAGACTAGTGTTGGTGATTGTGTGCGTTCTGCTTTACCCTGCAAGCGATCCCATGATGATTTCAATTGCTCATAATCGTTTCTTAACACTTCCTCACTTTTGCCTTCGGCTACGGTCCGAACAATGACACCAAATCCTTTTTGCTTAAAAGAACTGATAATTTTCTTCAGCCGGCGGCGTTCGTATTTATCCCACACCTTTTTGGAAATACCGATATAATTGGCTTCCGGAACCAAAACCAGTAATCGGCCGGGAATAGCTACTTCTGTCGTAACCCGAGGACCTTTACCTGCGAAAGGTTCTTTGATGACCTGGACATATAGATCCTGGCCGGATGTAAGATCTACTGCAATATTATCATTATTTCTGCGATGATTATTGGATCCATTACGGAGGTCTTCCTCATCGACATCCATAAGATAATCGCTGTTTTCAATTTCTGAAAAGGGTAAAAATGCGTTGACATCATAACCAATATCCACGAAGGCAGCCTGCATGCCCGGCAGTACATTTTCCACTTTACCTTTGTAAATGTTACCGACCATGCGTTGTTTTTCCTGTTTTTCAACATAGACTTCAACTAACTGGGTATCTTCGAGGATAGCAATGCGTGTTTCACCCATGCTCTCGTTTATATATATTTCTTTTTTCATAACCTGTACCTATAGATTACCATCATTATCGTCTTTTAATATGTAAACAGCCAAAAGCGCTCCGCGTACGGAGGACTTTTATGCCGCTATGTCAGGTTGGAAGGGTTGAAGGAGGGAAAAAATGTGTAAAAATTTTGTTTTTGTTTCAAAAAAACTTCGTAAAAATTTGTTAATAAACCTTCGTTTCTTCCGAACCGATGATAAAATTACCTGTTTTATAAACCTCTCGCAAGATATTTGTCTTTCATGGTTTCCTTGTAAAATGTTGGTTTTATTGTGTAAAATGGCACCGTCGTGATTTGAGCCCTATTGCAGCGACATAAAAGAATGGTGCTAAAAAGGCGGATAGCCCCGCATAGCACCGGGGTTTTTTTATTATGTATAAGATTAAAGACATATTACAAGATAGAATACTTGTCCTTGACGGCGCCATGGGAACAATGGTCCAGTCATACAGCCTTACTGAAGATGATTTTAGAGGTGATCGTTTTAAGGATCATGATCATGACCTGCAGGGCAATAACGACCTGCTATGCCTGACTCGACCCGACATAGTTGGTGAGATCCATAAAGCTTATTTTGATGCCGGTGCCGATATTGTTGAAACAAATACGTTTAACGCCAATGCGATCTCCCAATTAGATTATGGTACAGAAGGTTTGGCATACGAAATCAACCTCGAAGCGGCAAAGATTGCAAAGTCTATTGCCAAAACCTATAATGATAAACCGCGCTTTGTAGCCAGTGCTTTGGGGCCAACCAACCGTACCGCTTCATTGAGCCCTGATGTGAACGATCCCGGGTTTCGGAATATTACTTTTGATGAACTCAAACAAGCCTATAAAGACCAGGCGCAGGGTCTATTGGATGGTGGTGTTGATATATTTCTTATCGAAACAGTATTTGATACACTTAATTGTAAAGCAGCCCTTTTTGCTGTTCAAGAATTACTGGAAGAAAAAACTGAAGATATTCCTGTATTTGTTTCGGGCACAATCACTGATGCCAGTGGACGCACACTTTCTGGACAAACGGTGGAAGCCTTCTGGCATTCTATTCGTCATGCGGATTTAACAGCGGTGGGCCTTAACTGCGCGTTGGGCGCGGAACAGATCCGGCCTTGGTTGGATGAATTATCTGCAGTAGCAGACACCTACGCCTTTGTCTATCCCAATGCAGGGCTACCAAATGAGTTCGGTGAATATGATGAATCGCCGGAGTCCATGGCAGTTGTTTTAAAGGAATTTGCCGAGAGCGGTTTAGTAAACTTGGTGGGTGGCTGTTGCGGTACAACGCCGGAACACATCAAAGCCATTGCTGAAGCTGTGCGTGGCGTAGCACCACGCACAGTGCCTGAAATAGAATCGCTGACCAAATTGAGTGGACTGGAGCCGGTCACCATTCGTCCCGAAAGCAATTTTGTGAACGTGGGTGAACGTACCAATGTGACTGGTTCGGCCCGCTTTCGCCGCCTGATTTCCGAAAATAATTACGAAGAAGCATTGTTAGTGGCCCGGCAGCAGATCGAAAACGGGGCCCAGATCATTGATGTAAATATGGATGAGGGTCTCCTGGATTCCGAAAAGGCCATGGAAACCTTTCTGCGCTTGATCGCTTCCGAGCCTGATATTGCGAAAGTTCCGGTGATGGTTGATTCATCTAAATGGTCGGTACTAGAGACGGGGTTGAAAAATCTGCAGGGCAAGGGCATCGTTAATTCCATTTCCATGAAAGAAGGAAAAGAAGCTTTCATCCATCAGGCCAGAATCATTCGAAAATATGGTGCGGCAGTGATTGTGATGGCATTCGATGAAAAAGGGCAGGCTGATTCGTACGACCGAAAAGTGGAAATTTGTACTAAAGCATTTAATCTATTGACAGAAGAAGTTTGTTTTCCCCCGGAAGATATCATATTTGATCCGAATATTTTTGCGGTGGCTACTGGTATTGCAGAACATAACGGATACGCCAAAGTGTTCATCGAAGCGGCCAAAACCATCAAGGAATCGTTGCCAGGCGTCCACATCAGCGGGGGTGTGTCCAATCTTTCTTTCTCATTCCGGGGCAATGACGGTGTGCGGGAGGCCATGCATTCTACTTTTCTGTACCACGCTATCCAGGCAGGGATGGATATGGGCATTGTTAACGCCGGTCAATTGGCCGTTTATGATGACATTGCTCCGGATCTAAAAGAACGTGTCGAGGACGTTCTCTTCAACCGCCGGGATGACGCCACAGAACGCTTGGTAGAAATCGCCGAGGAATACCGTGGTGTAAAGCGAACCCAGGAGAAAGATCTTTCTTGGAGAGAAAATTCAGTGGAAGAACGGTTGAGCCATGCGTTGGTTAAGGGAATCATTGATTATATTGATGAGGATACGGAAGAAGCGCGACAAAAATATGACCGTCCTATCCATGTGATCGAGGAACCACTCATGGACGGTTTGAACGTAGTAGGTGATTTATTTGGTGCTGGAAAAATGTTTTTACCACAAGTGGTGAAATCTGCTCGTGTGATGAAAAAAGCCGTTGCTCATTTGGTTCCCTTCATCGATAAAGAAAAAGATGAATTAGGTCTCACAGGGAAATCAAACGGCAAGATTGTCATGGCCACAGTGAAGGGGGATGTTCATGATATCGGTAAAAATATTGTAGGCGTGGTCCTGGGATGCAATGGTTATGATGTGATTGACTTGGGTGTGATGGTGCCGCCAGATAAAATATTATCCACAGCCAGAGAGGAAGGCGCGGATATTATTGGCCTATCCGGATTGATCACCCCCAGCCTGGATGAAATGGTCCATGTAGCTGCAGAGATGGAGCGCCTGGAGTTTGATGTGCCCCTTCTGATCGGCGGAGCCACCACCAGCCGGACGCATACTGCCGTCAAGATCGAGGAACATTATTCCGGTCCCACAGTGCATGTGATCGATGCATCCCGAGCGGTGGGTGTGGTGAGTAAGCTGCTGAATGAAAATGAAAAAGTGGATTTTGTGGATGGAATTCGGGCAGATTTCGAACAGATACGTGATACCAGAGCCCAAAAGTCTGCAACTAAAATCTTATCCCTAGAAGCAGCGCGGAAACGGAAGTTTGCAGTGGATTGGGACAGTTACTCGGTTATAAAACCCAAATTTCAGGGTGTAAAAGTATTTAAGGATTATCCCTTGGATGAGCTGGTAGATTATATTGACTGGTCGCCATTATTTCATGCTTGGGAGTTAAAGGGTGTCTATCCGAAGGTACTTTCTGATGAAAAATATGGGCAGGAAGCCCAGCAACTGTTTGATGATGGTCAGAGTTTGTTGGCGCGAATCGTGGCGGAAAAATGGTTGACCGCCAAAGCAGTCATTGGTATTCATTCCGCCCATGTAGAAAAAGAAACCATTTTTTCAGCAGGTACTGAATTTCACTTTCCACGGCAATTAGTGGATAAAGGCGCTGATCAGCTCAATTACAGCTTAGCGGATTTTATTGGACCAAAAGATGATTTCATAGGCACCTTTGCAGTGACAGCGGGACACGGACTGGAATCAATCGTTAAAGAATTTGAGGATCAAAATGATGATTATAACGCTATCATGGCCAAGGTACTGGCGGACCGCTTAGCGGAGGCCTTGGCCGAAAGAATGCATGAAAGAGTCCGGAAGGAATTTTGGGGCTACGGGGCGGATGAAGATCTGGACAATGCAGGACTTATCAAGGGAAAATACCAGGGTATTCGCCCAGCACCCGGTTACCCGGCCTGCCCCAATCATGATGAAAAAGACAAGATTTGGTCATTGCTGGAGGTGGAAAAGAATACAGGAATTACCCTCACCGAAACCCGGGCCATGTTCCCGGCCGCTTCCGTTTGCGGGTGGTATTTTTCACATCCAAAATCACGTTATTTCAGTGTAAGTGACAGTAAATTTTAATTATTGATCAGGAAATGAATTATTGGCTACTTCATTGCGAATCTAATAAAATAATTCTTCTATCTGAATTATTCTGAACATCCTAATTTACCCATCTATAATTTAATTTATTTTGTTAAAATAAACGTGTGAACCAATGAATCCAGATCTATCAATAGCTCAAGCAGCTGCCCTGGAAGCGGGCAATATCATATTGAACTATTACAAAGCTGATTACGAAATCCGTGACAAAGGGTATCATAATCCAGTAACCACCGCCGACCACGCCGCTGATTCCCGGTTAAAAGAGATACTGATGGCAGCATGCCCTGATTACGGTTGGCTTTCGGAAGAAACGGTGGATTCCAAGGAACGGTTAACGAAAGAACGGGTATGGGTGGTTGATCCCCTTGACGGTACCAAGGAATTCATTGAAGGTATTCCTCATTTCGTGGTCAGTATAGCACTCGTTGAACAAGGAATACCAGTTATTGGTGTTTTATACAATCCTGTTACGCAAGAAACATTCACGGCGGCAAAGGGTACAGGGGCGTATTTGAATGATAAATCGATCACCTGTGCAACAAAAGATGATGTTGGCGAAATGGTGATCTTGAACAGTCGATCCGAAACGCGCCGTGGGTTGTGGTCGCCTTACGATGGAACATTTGGTGAACTTCGAGCCATTGGATCCGTGGCATACAAATTGGGACTTACTGCCGCCGGAAAGGCAGATATTTTCGCCTCTCTCCGCCCCAAGAATGAATGGGATATTTGCGCTGGAAACTGCATTATCAACGAAGCCGGTGGAAAGCTGATTGACCTAAAAGGAAATCATGTTAGTTTCAATCAGGAAAAGACGTTGATTGAACCAGGATTAATTGCCGGAGATATTAATGCTGTGGATAAAACGTTTAATATTTTAACTGCAAATTAGAAAAATGACACAAATACCAGAAGATGCCATCAAATGTTTGGATAAAGGCTTTGTCCGGCTTGTGGATTCCATGGGTGGAGATGATGCTATTGTCCAGGCCGCCCGAGTGAGCTATGGTAAGGGTACCAGCGAGGTCTCTCAAGATCGCGGACTCATTCGTTATCTCATGCGTCATCGCCACACCACGCCGTTCGAAATGGTGGAATTCAAGTTTCATTGCAAGATGCCTATTTTTGTGGCCCGTCAATGGGTGCGCCATCGTACAGCAAACATTAATGAATATTCTCTCCGCTATTCCGAAGCAAGGGATGAATTTTATTTTCCGGAACCAGAACACATCCAGTTCCAGAGCGCTTTGAATAAGCAAGGTCGTGCCGGGAAAGTCCCCAAAAAACTCACTGATAAAGTTTTAAATTATTTCCAGGAAATTTCTGATCGCAGTTTTGAAATGTACCAGGAATTGAATGAAGCCGGTTTGGCCCGGGAACTGATCCGCGCAATTTTGCCGGTGAATCTTTATACTGAATGGTACTGGAAAAACGATTTGCATAATCTGCTTCATTTTATTGGATTGCGATCTGACCCTCATGCCCAATATGAAATTCGTGTCTTTTCCGATGCCATGGCTGAATCTGTAAAGGCAGTAGCTCCCTTTGCTTGGGAGGCCTACCAGGATTATGTTGTGCGGGGGATGCGCTTTTCCCGGATCGAACAGAGTTTATTAGAAAAACAACTCCCTTCAAGAGTCGTTGATGATATTCTTGAAGATATTGCCTATCAGATCACAGCCACCCTTCATCATAACAAACCCCGGGAAGATTCTGACCTTTACCCGCTCTATCAAAAACAGGGCGGTTCCGATTCTGAAGCAGATTTCAAACTGAAGTGGGATTCCGGGGAGATCAAAATTGGCAATGTGCGTGAACTGCGGGAGTTTAAATCCAAGTTGGTGAATCTAAAGAGGTAACTCTGTGGCTAAACAAAACGAAGGTCACCGCCAACGCCTCCGTGAAAAATTTCTGAAAAGCGGACTCGATGGCTTCCATGATTACGAGATCATCGAACTTTTGCTTACACTGGGGCAGCCGCTTAAAGATTGCAAACCGATGGCCAAGGCAGCCTTGAAAAAATTTGGTTCTCTGAAAGCTGTATTAGAAGCTGACACAGCAGAATTAAAAGCAATTAAGGGTATTGGTGATAAAAATGTGTTTGGACTCAAAATAACTCAAGCCGTTTCCCGTCGTTATCTCGCAGACAGGATCATGGATAAAGATTTTGTCCGCTCCACTGATGAAGTGATGGATTATCTCAAGCACAACCTCCGGGACAAAAGCCGTGAAGTGTTTTTGGTCATCTATCTCAATGGACGGAACCAGATCCTGAAAATGGAAGAACTCTTTGCCGGAACACTCACCACGTCAGTCGTTTATCCAAGGGAAGTGGTGAAGCGGGCATTGGATAATGATGCAGCCGCGTTGGTGTTTGTTCACAACCACCCCAGCGGAAATCCTAATCCAAGTCAAGATGATCTAACTATTACCAAAAAATTGAAAGAAGCTTCTCAATCAATAGACGTTTCTGTGCATGATCATTTGATTATTGCAGGAAATGAAGTGTATTCATTTGCTGATCATGGATTGATTTGATTGCCATAGAGCTCTAGAGAAGTACCCAAGTAATTTTCTAGGTAATCAATACGCTATTCAAAGTGAGCTAATATACCAAGGTTGATTTCAGCTATCTTTGGTTTTTGAATCTGACGAACTGCTTCTTGCAATGCTTCAAAAGGAAATAGATTTAATTGTTTTGTAAGATACCCTGCGGTTAACGCGGATATATTTTTGTGCACTTCTTTTTTAGCGCTTTCAGGAAATTCCAGGGGTAATTGATTCGCTGGAGAATCCACATCACCCAAACCATCCGCAAAGTAAATTGTATCTGATTCTTCCATAGTTTTAGTTAAACGAGCAATTTTAGCTTTTCCTTCTGGCGCGATCAAGGCAGCCACATCAGGTTTAATAATCCCGGAATAGAGAACAGGTTCAGGAGATATAACAATTTCAGCTACAGAAAATCCTGTTTGTATTGTAATGGGAAAATCAGCTCGACGACTGGTCCATAGACCAGAAAGAGTTGCGGCTGACGCAAGTAAATTACCAGCGGAAACGACTTTTTGCCCTGCAGCTCCAGCTAAAACGATTCGAACAGGTTTTTCAATATCTGAAGAAAAATTAGTATCCAATACTAAACCGCTCATTGGTTTTTGCTTGCTGGCTTGTTCTTGGATTCCTTTATAACTGGTTTGAAAACTGGGTCGCTCCGTTTCCTGCAATATGCCCGATTCCATGTTCATGCTGTCCATATAACCCATCATTTCCTTGCGGCCAAAGTCGTTGCGCACCACATAATAAGCGGTACACAATTCCCAAATATCGATGAGTGCAAACCCGTCGTGATGCATGGCTTTGGTTATCATATCCGGCAAATCTTTATCGAAAGCTGTGGCGCGAGCGACAAACCCTCCGCCATTTACTTTTGCAGTTCCGGCGATATCCATTGGAGCATCAGTACTACCGAGTGTAGTCGTCGCGGTGATACTATCTAAAGGTGTTGTAACAGAATGTTGACCACCTGTCATTCCAAAATTAAAGTTATTAAAAACTAGCACTGTAATATCAGTATTGAGCCTAGCTGCATTTAATAAATGATAGCCGCCGATTCCACAACCACCATCACCAATGAGCACGATCACTGTTAGTTCAGGATTTTGCATTTTGATCCCCGATGCATACGTAATGGCTCTGCCGTGAAGTCCATGGAAGGCGTGGGTAACAAAATATTTATCTGAAAGTCCCACACAGCCAATGTCCGTCACAATGACCACTTCTGATGGGTCAAGACCTTGCTGTTTTAGGCTGTTGCTTAAAGCACCAAGAACTTTACCATGACTACATCCTGGACAAAATTCATAAGGAAGATTTTCTTCAGCTATATAAGTATCTAAAATTGGTTCAACCATAATATGCCTCAATGATCTCTTCAGGAGTAATCAGAAAAGTATCCACACGGTTCACACCTATGAGATCTACATTCTCATTTGCTAGCCTTTCGATTTCGTGTCGATATTGACCATGATTCATTTCAGGTATAATAACGCGCTTGATGCCTTTTAAACAGCCTAATATTTTCATTTCAGGAACCGGCCATAACGAATAAACAGTCAATGCTGATACCTTTTCACCCTGGTCACGCAGCTGGTTCACCGCTGTTTCCATCGATCGTGCGGAAACACCGTAACTTATGATTAAGGTGTCTGCTCCTTCCTGTAAATCGGTTTTGACTAGTGCAATTTCATCCACTTGATCCCCGATTTTATTTTTCAGCCGTTCATTGAATTCGGCAATAATTTCTGGATCCTTGGTGATATGACCTTCTTCCGTATGGCTGGATCCGGTATAATGATGAATGGTGCCATTTTTTTGATATGGGTCCAAAGGTTTATCTACAGGTTCATCTAGAATAGCAGGCCAGTTCGGTGCGTTAAGCATTTCTGATTCAGCGACTGATTCAGTAGTCATTACTGTTTCTTTATCTGTGGCAATAAATACAGGGCTGCGGAAACGTTTTGCTAGTTTAAATGCGCGGTTTGTTAAATGATAACTTTCTGGAATATTTGTTGGTGAAAGTACAATAACAGGATAACCTCCTGATGTACACCATCTCATAAATTGAATATCGCCTTGAGCTGAAGCAGTAGCAGCGCCTGTGGACGGGCCTAATCTTTGGGATATTGCAATGACTAGCGGTACTTCCATCATGATGGCCAGACCAATATTTTCCGAATAGAGTGAAAGTCCCGGGCCGCTGGTTGCCGTAAATACAGTTGCCCCGGCAGTTGCGGCTCCAATACAATGGCCAAGGGATGAAATTTCATCTTCTCCCTGCAGTCCGATGCCTCCAACTTTGGGTAGTTCGCGGAGCATATGTGTCAGGATCTCTGAAGCTGGAGTAATGGGGTAGCCTGCATAAAAATTACATCCGGCATCTAAAGCTCCTCGTGCGATGGCTGCAGCACCATCTATCATTTCCCTACGTTGATTATTGTGCGACATAAGTAAAAAATAATAAGCAGTAAAATTACATAAGAGGATTCTTGAAATAAACGTAAATAGTTTTTTGTTCAACAGAATTTATTAAGTTTAGTGAATGGACTTAATAGCAAAAATAGAGATCCTAGACTCCACACTACGTGAAGGAGAACAAACGCCCGGTGTTTCATTTAGCATAAATGAAAAGGTCGCTCTAGCCAAACGACTGGATGCCTTTGGTGTCGATTTCATTGAATTGGGACATCCGGCTGTATCACCTGACGTATATGAAGCGGTAGAAGCATTAAATGACCTTGATCTAAATGGAAAGAAAATGGCTCATGGCAGGGCATCAAAATCGGATATCAATGATGTTGTGGCCATTGGTGTGGGATGGATGGGCTTCTTTTTTGGAACATCTCCATTGAGTTTGAAACACAAATTCAATGTCACTAAATCTGAAGCATTAAATCGCATTGAGACTGCTGTGAAATATGGAAAAGACAACGGACTTAAACTTCGATTCACAGCTGAAGATGCCAGTCGAACCGACATTGATTTTTTGATTCAGGTGGGACAATTGGTTCAACTTGCAGGTGCTGACCGATTTAGCCTGGCTGATACTGTTGGATGTCTGACCCCCGCAAAAACAAAAGAACTTGTGAACTGCATCGTTTGTGAATTGGATATTCCTGTTCATATTCATTGTCACAATGATTTTGGGATGGCCACGGCAAATGCATTGTCTGCTTTAGAAGTAGGCGCTCAATGCGTGGATGTGGCTGTGAATGGTTTGGGTGAGCGCTGTGGTCTTCCACCGTTGGCAGAAGTAGTAACATCCTTGGTCAATCTGTATAAAGTGAACGGAGATTGGGATCTGGGGATGATTCCCGAATTGACAGAACTGGTCACATCATTTTCGAAATTGGAATCCACAGATAATCAGCCTATCGTGGGGAAGAATGCCTTCTCTCACAAGGCAGGGCTCCATGTGAAAGCGGTGGTGAAAGATCCCAAGTCTTACGAAGCCATCTCTCCGGAATCTTTAAATCGCAAACGGACACTGGTTATTGACAAATATACAGGTAGGGCCGCTATCGAGAATAAATTTAAATCATTAGGGTTTGCTTATAAAAAACATGATGTAACGGCTGTATTAAACATGATTAAATCCAGGCCAGAAAAGGTGGATTGGACTAATGAAGAGTTGATTTCTCATATTAAATCAATAGGGATTCAGGTGTAACTTATACGCCTGTTATAAAAAGGAAAACCATGAAAAATTACGGCCCCGATTTTTACAATATAACGGACTTACTCACAGAAGAAGAATTGCTTATTCAACAGACGGCCCACGATTTTGTTCAAACCGAATTCATGCCTGTGATCAATGAACATTATGAAAAGGCCACCTTTCCCATGGAATTAGTCCCCAAACTGGGTGAACTGGGATTCATGGGATCATCCCTGCCGGAAGAAAGTGGCGGCGCCGGTGTGAACAATGTAGCTTACGGGCTCATTCTCCATGAACTGGAACGGGGTGATTCAGGCTTACGGTCTTTCGCCAGTGTGCAAGGTGCTTTGGTCATGTATCCCATTCACGCCTATGGCTCGGACGAACAAAAAGTAAAGTGGCTACTAGGTTTAGGTGCCGGTGAAAAGATCGGCTGCTTTGGACTGACTGAACCGAATTTCGGCTCCAACCCTGGTGGTATGGCCACACGGTGCAAACGGGATGGTGACGACTGGATCATCAACGGCAATAAGATGTGGATCACCAACGGCACATTGGCTGATGTGGCTGTGGTTTGGGCAAGAGATGAAGAAGGCATCGTCCGTGGATTTTTACTGGAAAAAGGAATGGACGGATTCACATCCAGCAACATTCATGGAAAATTGAGTTTACGTGCGTCTGTGACTTCGGAACTTTCCATGGTAAACGTCAGAGTCCCGGATTCTGCTCGGCTTCCAAACATTGAAGGATTAAAAGGACCCTTAAGCTGCCTGACACAAGCCCGTTATGGCATCTCCTGGGGGATGGTTGGTGCCGCTGTGGACTGCTACAACACAGCCCTGGATTATGCCAAAGAACGGAAGCAATTCTCCAAGCCTATCGGCGGATACCAACTCACCCAAGCCAAGTTGGCAGAAATGGTGACGCGGATCACGGAAGCACAGCTTTTGGTCTATCGATTGGGACGCTTAAAAGATGAAGGCACCATGACCTTTCAGCAGGTCTCCATGGCCAAGCGAAACAACTGTGCCATGACCAGAGACATTGCCCGCATGAGCCGGGAAATGTTAGGCGCGAACGGTGTGACGGAAGATTATTCTATCATGCGTCACATGGCCAATATTGAATCGGTGTACACCTACGAAGGTACCCACGAGATGCATACGCTCATCATCGGTGAGCATGAAACGGGCATGGCCGCTTTCGATTAGTATTAGATGAATCCTTACACACCAATAAACAATGGAATGTAAGGATTCAGTTTTACTTAAGATTGAGTCTAATGATTCTACTTCATTTGCTTAACGATTTCCTTCGTTTTTAGAAGGAGCCATTCATCAAAATATTCTTCGGCGCTTTCAACAAGCACCGTTGGATACAACGAGTTGAACTTATTTTTTTTCAATAGATCTTTGTATTCCTTGTCCGATATATCATGTCAGTAGAAGCTGTAAAATAAGTTCGTTTGTAAATAGTACGTATATGAATTAAATTAACCAAACAGAATATCAATATCTATAAATAAATATGTCAACAATCGAAAAAAGTACCGGATTTCTTGTCGTTAGAACAGCGCGCAGTATGAAGAAATCTCTGGACAATAATTTAGTAGAGTTTGGGGTAACCTCGTCGCAACATCATGTATTAAGTGTGCTGAATGATGAAGATGGGCAGGCATTATCTTCCATCGGGAAAAAAGTTTTTTTAGATAAGCCTGCCATAACAGGCTTAGCTGACCGCATGGAAAACGATAAATTAGTAGAGCGCAGAAGGTCTCCGGAAGACCGCAGGGTTATCAAGTTGTTTCTCACCAATTCCGGAAAAGATATCCTGAAAAAATATGAGAATATTGTAAAAGAAACAGATAATAATTTGGTAAAAGTTCTTTCCAAAGAAGAACTAGCAACATTTCGGGAAATGCTAAACAAAATTTGGAAAAATGCATATCAAACTGATAAAATTCGGAAATAATGAATACTATCAAAGTATTTGAAAATTGGAAAGATCAACCATTAGATGAAATACTATGGCTTTGCCAGGAAACGGTGGAAGATTCAGAGGTTATGACCGTGAAACGCTGGCGGGAAGCTGGTGGGAAAGTACTGGGTCATTTTCAGGTATATTTTCCTGAAGAAATTGCCCATGCAGCAGGCATGCTACCCATGAAAATGTTTGGTGCATCCGTAGAGCCCCGTATTGCTGACAGCCGCTTTGGATCTTATCTTTGCTCAATTCTGAAAACCAGCCTTGAACAGGTTCTTTCCAACCGGGTTGAATTAGATATGTTTGTAACCCATCCTATTTGTGATGCGGCCAGAAACCTGGCTCCAATCTGGGGGCGCAATTATGATTATCCCTGCCAAATCCTTTATCTGCCTCAAAATCCAAACTCAAGTTATTCTGTTCAATATTTAAAAGAAGAATATGAGAGAATTCAGGGAGTGATCGAAAAGGTAGCCGGAAGGGAAATAACCGATGATGATTTGAAAAACTCTATCACCGTTTATAACAAGAATCGTGAATTGCTCCGGGAATTATATAAAATTAAAAAGGATATGCCCTGGCTTATTTCCATTAATGAAGCATACGTCCTAGTGGCAATTGGCGGACTAATTCCCCGTGAAGAACATAATGAACTACTGGAAGCGGTTCTACCCCTCATTAAAAAAAGAAAAGCCAGAAAACAAGACCGCATTAGGGTCGTATTCGAGGGTGGATTCTGTGAGCAACCACCATTGGATATGTTGCGGACCATAGGCCGTTCCTGTTATGTAGTTGATGATGATTTGTTAATCGGAATGCGATATATATTGGAAGATATAGATGCTGGTAAAGATCCATTAAACGCAATGGCAGAAGCCTATATCAATAAATCAACTTATAGTCCAGTTCAGCATGATTTGCGAAAACCAAAAGAAAAAATGCTGAAGGAAAGAGTGGAAATTGCGGATGCAGAAGCTGTAATTATTACTGCAGCTAAAATGTGTGAACCAGGATTAGAAGAACAGGTAACATACACACAGCAGTTTGATAAAGATAATACTCCCTATTTTGTCAGTGAATTCGAGGAAAATATGACCAGTTTTGATCATTTGGAAATACAACTGGAAACGTTTGTTGAAAACTTAATTTTTGATTGAGGTAAAATATGAATAAAGTGCAATCAAAGGAAATTGTAGGTCGAGGCACCCGGGAAGGAGCAACCTTGTTCAGGGATTGGTTCCAGGATTTAACAAAAAAAGCGGAAGAAGGGGAAACGGCAGCATATGTTTTTGTTATGGGTAGCCTAGCGGAAATACTGCGTGTATTTGATTTGCCCATGGTATTTCCGGAAATAAATTCCCTGCAAACTGCAGTGCGTCATGTAGCAGACGATTATCTAGACACGGCAGAGGATTATGGATATTCTCCTGATATATGCGGATATGTAAAAGCAGATTGC
>PBZW01000020.1 GCA_002730315.1 Fidelibacterota bacterium | reverse complement strand
TTCACGTGTGGTTTTGTTCTCTCGAATTTTTCCTTAGACATCTTTCGATCTCCTTATTTTTTTGTTCATTCTCTGCTTTACATTGAGCCTACGACCGGACTTGAACCGGTGACCTCTTCCTTACCAAGGAAGTGCTCTACCGACTGAGCTACGTAGGCATTTATTCAGCCCACGTTCTCTGGGCGTATCTGCATCTGCCCAAAAGAGCGGGCGACGAGATTCGAACTCGCGACCCTCAGCTTGGAAGGCTGATGCTCTACCAACTGAGCTACACCCGCATTATTGTGGGGAGAGAAGGATTCGAACCTCCGTAGGCGTACGCCGGCAGATTTACAGTCTGCTGCCATTGACCGCTCGGCCATCTCCCCAACAGACTATTTCATTCATTTTTAAAGAGCGTGAGCCACCGAAGGGACTCGAACCCCCGACCGACTGATTACAAATCAGTTGCTCTACCAGCTGAGCTACGGTGGCATGCCGGGTATTCTTATTATTTTGAATCATCCAATTCAGGCAAACCTGACCGTCGAGAAATCAATGGTTAATTATTGTACGAAAATCAGGAAATGCAAAGCCTTCAAAATTAGAGATAAAATTGAATATCCTGCAAGAGAGTTTTATATAGAAAAAATAATAAACTATATTAAGTTAAACGCGGTAGCATTTGCTGCCATCAGAAGTATCTTCGACAATCCACCCTCGATCCTTCAACTCATCACGCAGTTTATCCGACAATAGCCAATTCTTTTCTTCGCGGGCCCGTTCCCTTTTTGATACGAGATCTGCAACATCATCAGGTAAAGAAGAAGCTTCCTGTATAAATGAAAATATTATATCTGCAGTTTCTATAAATAACAATCCCTTTGATGCATCTGACACTGATAAGTTATCATTATCCAATCTCCTGTTGAGATCACGTAGATAATTGAATAAAACTCCCAAAGCCTTTGGTGTATTCAAATCATCAGCTAATGCAGCTAAAAAAATTTCGTATTCTTGCGGTTGATTTTTCCCTTTGGATGAAATGTTTTGTAACCGATTATATGTTTCATTAATTCTATGAATAGCTTTTTTTGACTCTTCAATTTTTGCAGTTGAAAAAGCGAGTTTGGATCGATAGTGACTGTTAATCAACGCAAAACGTAAGTATTCTGCTGAATGGCCATCCAGAATAAGTTCAGGTACAGTTTGAATATTGCCAATTGATTTACTCATTTTTTCATCCGCCAAATAAAGGTGCTCACTATGCATCCAAATATTGACAAAATCTGAATCCAATGCACAGCAAGATTGAGCGATCTCATTTTCATGGTGGGGAAANATATTATCAACTCCCCCACAATGTATGTCAAAATGTTCGCCTAGATATTGCGTTGACATTACAGAGCATTCAATGTGCCAGCCAGGCCGGCCTTTGCCCCATGGTGAGTTCCAGTAAATATCACCGTCCTCTTTCTTCCATGATTTCCATAATGAAAAATCCTGCGGATTATCCTTTGTGTATTCATCCGCAGCAATTCTTTCTGTTTGCTTTTGGCCTTGCATATCAATATTAACCAGTTTGCCATATTCAGTATATGCACCTATCGAGAAAAAGATAGAATTATCTTTGGTTACATAAGCTATATTTTTATCAACCAACGTTTGAATCATATGGATCATTTCCTGGATATGATCAGTCGCTTTTGGAAAATGATCCGCTGGTAATATTTTCAATGTAGCCAAATCTTCCATGAATTCAGTTGTATATTTTGATGTTATATCAGCTAATGGTTTATTTTCCTCTTTAACTTTTTTTATGGTCTTATCGTCTACATCTGTAATGTTCATNACATGTTTAACATCATAACCCACCAACTGCAATACACGCTTTAGGACATCCTCGAAAACAAATGTTCTGAAATTTCCAATGTGGGCCCTGGAATAAACAGTAGGTCCACAGGTATATAAACCAATTTTACCAGTCTGAATCGGCTGTAAAACTTCCTTTTTGCGAGTTAATGTATTATACAGTTTTACTTCCATTAATTCTGCATAGCCTGTTCAATAATTTTTCCAATTAATTGTTCAAACGACATCCCGACTGCTTTAGCCGCTTTTGGGACCAAACTGGTATCCGTCATTCCTGGCAGTGTATTCAACTCCAAGAACCAATGCTGATCATCTTCATCCAAGCGAAAATCCACTCGGCCATAGTGACGGCATTTTAACAATTTATAAACCTCCAAGGCAGTCTGCTGTATCTTTTTAGTCAAATGTTCATCCAGTTCAGCGGGACAAATATATTCAGTTAGCCCCTTAGTGTATTTACACTCATAATCATATAATCCGTGGGATGGTTTGATTTCAACAATAGGCAGCATATTACCATCAACTATCGAGACAGTGATTTCTTTTCCTTCGATATATTCTTCTATCAGAATCTCATCATCATAATTGAAAGCCAAATCAATAGCAGTATTTATATCACCTTCACTATTAACAATTGAAAGTCCTATTGTACTGCCTTCGCTATTCGGTTTTACAACACATGGATAGCCAAATTCATTATTGATGGATTTTCCTTTACGTATGCGCTGCCATTTTGGTGTCGCGATCCCCACATCTTCTGCCAATAATTTGCTTATATGCTTATCCATGCACATTGCAGATGACAATGCATCGGATCCTGTATACCTAATACCCAGACTCTCAAACATGCCTTGAATACGACCGTTTTCACCTATACCACCATGCAAAGCCAGAAGAACAACGTCTACACTTTGAAGTTCATCCATATGAGCTATAATATCATTTTCAAACTCAATTTTGATCGTATCATACCCATTGGCCATACATGCTTGAACCATCGCTTTTCCGGTCAATAAGGATACCTCTCGTTCTGATGAAGGNCCGCCCATTAATACTGCAACTTTAGTACTCATGAGGCAATTAATTCTGCACCCACCAACAAGTTTTCAACTACGTATTTTGGTGTAAGGTTTTTATTTATTTTTTGTAGTGTTTTTGGGCCTTTTCCCGTCAGGACAAGCATTGTATCCATATTCAATCTACTACCGGCTTCCATATCAGAACCAGCATCACCCACCATTAAAGAATTGTGTAATTCTATCTTATTTTCAGATGCAGCCTGGTTAAACATTTCTACTCCGGGTTTTCGATATTCTGAAGCACGGTCAGGATGATCAGGGCAATAATATATATTAACTAATTCCAACTGATTTTCAGCAAATGTTCTACGGATATAATTATGAATTTCATTCAATTTTGACTCATCAATGATGCCCCGGCCAATACCGGATTGATTGGTCACAATACAAAATTGATTGCAGCAAGCAGACATCTTTTTCAGTGCCTCCAAGGCAAATGGAAAAAATTGAAAATCCTGTAAATCACTGATATATCCAGGGTCGGGATTTATTGTGCCGTCACGGTCTAGAAATATGGTGTCGTATTTTTTCAAGTTGTTATTTCTTCTGTTTTCAAATCGCTGATATGNATTGAACTGCGCAGGAAATAGAAAAACCCGATCACAACTAGTGGNATAAATCCAATCGCATGAATTAATACAGCAAATGCTTGAGATTCTGCTAACCCAACATTATATATATTTACTAAAACATAAACAGCANCTGCGTGGTAAGTGCCAACATATCCCGGTGCTGACGGAACTGNAATTGCCAATGNGGTNGCGATTAAAATGATTCCCNCTGCANCCCAATTTATATTTATCCCTGTTGCCAANACGACCAGAANANTGCTGGCGTANNNTAAAACCCACAGCNNTAANGTACTTAAGAACAGTTGTCCTGAATGCTTTGTTCTGCCAATGGATGTTAAACCTTTGAATATNTTTTGGATACTGTTCAATAATTTTTGCCCTGATGATTTTTCAAATATTTTCCAATGGACAACCCGTTCATGAAAATTGGAATGGCTTCTGCCCAACCAGATAATTATCCCAAGACCGCCAACCGTTAAAACTACTAAACCAATCAATACATTACCACTCCACTCCATTAATGGTGAGAAGAAGGCGAAAAATATCATAACAGCTGCCAAGCCCATCAAATCGAGGATCCGCTCCATGATGATAGTCCCAAATGCTGTAGAAGAGGTGAATGAATCTTTACGAGAAATTGAGTAGGCACGCAATAATTCTCCTAACCTGAAGGGCAACACACNATTACCGAAATAACCAATCATNGTTGATGCAAANAGGGGATTAAACNTGATCNTTTGAATTGGTTTCAATATTAGNTGCCAGCGATAANNACGCAGGGCAACGCTCACAACCATGATGACCATAGCAAGTAAAATAAAGGAAAAATTAGTTTGGGATAAATGANCNATAANTTCANTGANATTCATACCNNGAAATGCATACCAAAGGCCGGCAATACTAATTGCGATTCCAATTATTAATTTTGTAATTCTATTCACGTAAATCGATCACTTCCAGTGCTTCANTGCCAAATTCTGAAAAAGAATAACTGCCCCTTAACATTTGCCAACTAAGAACCTTTAAACCAATCCAATTGTCCTGGTCAAAATCAACGTGCAGATTATCAAAGTGCCAGCTATCATTTTTAACTGCAATAATTCCACTCATGCCAAAGTCTTTCATTTCGAATGCAAACGTGATTAATCCATTTTCGTTCCGTTTATCCGTCAATATTATTCCTGACAAATCACCTGCCATAATTGACAACACATCTTTATCTCCAGGCAGGCGTTCATCTATAATGAGCTGTTTAGTATTTTGATTAAATGTTTTGACATCATTACCGGAAATAAAAATATCCTGTTCAGTGGATGCAATCAAATAGGCTGCTGAATCAATAAAGGAGACCGACAGAATAGAATTATACTTTTGATCGTATTGAATTTGGTTTAATTCTACTTCGACTTTTTTCCACTTAAAAAATTGCAACCCAGTCTTTAGTGAATCTAGATCTGATGGAGTACTTCCTTGTAAAAGTGAAAAAAATAAAAGCCCCGAGATGGGCAGACGGACACCCATTTCCTTAATTTTCTAAATGGAGTAAATAGGTCTCATCCACAAGCACTTCGCGCGCTTTACTCCCGGTGAATGGACCAACAACTGCAATCTGCTCCATTTGATCGATTAGACGTGCAGCTCGAGAATAGCCAACTTTCAAGCGCCGCTGAATGAGCGATATAGACCCTTGCTGATGTGTGATAACCAACCGTATAGCCTCATTTAATAATTCGTCCTGCTCATCACCTCCGCTGCTATCAACAGTAACACCACCAGCTATTTGGCCTTCGCGAATACTAGGCAAAATCAATTCTGATGCTTTTGGCTGTTCATGAATATGCGTCATCAATGCTTCGATTTCATCCAGGGATAGAAATGCATTGTGCAACCGGACTGGATCTGATGAACCTGATCCTAAATAAAGCATATCTCCCCTGCCAATGAGTTTTTCAGCTCCGGTCATATCTATAATGGTTCGGGAATCAATTTTACTGGCGACCTGGAAAGCTATCCTGGACGGAAAATTGGCCTTGATCAAACCGGTGATCACATCCACGGATGGGCGTTGTGTCGCGATGACCAAGTGTATGCCCACTGCACGAGCCAATTGCGCTAATCGAGCTATGGGAGCTTCTACCTCTCGGGCGTTGAGCATCATAAGGTCAGCCAATTCATCAACTACTACTACAATATAGGGCATGATCGTTTCACCGTTCTTTGTCATCTTTTTATTGTATTCATCGATGTTGCGTACAACTGCGTCAGCCAATACATCATAACGACGGCCCATTTCTCTTTCCACGGCCCGCAGTGCATAAACAGCATTTTCACCTGTGGTGACGATGGGTTCATCAATATCTTCCATTGAAAGCAAATGGTATCCATCCAACGCTCTGTATAATGACATTTCCACTTTCTTTGGATCGATAATTACAAATTTTAATTCATCTGGTGTGCAACTGTACAATAGACTGCAAATGATTGAATTCAAACAAACAGATTTGCCTGATCCTGTTGTTCCGGCAATGAGTAAGTGCGGCATAGCTGCTAAGTCCAGCGTGGCGATTTCTCCGGAAGTATTTTTTCCGATCGCTAAATTTAATTTGGTTTCGGATATGGCAAATTTTTCAGAATTGATGACCGATTTGAAGTAGACTGTCGCCGGATTGCGGTTGGGGATCTCGATCCCTACAGATGATTTTCCTGGGATCGGTGCAATGACACGAACACGGCTGGCTTCCATAACCCTGGCCAGGTCATCAGCAAGCTGGACGAATTTATTCACACGAACACCTTCATCAGGTTCAACTTCGAAGAGGGTAATCACCGGTCCCGGGCTTACATTGACTACCTTCCCTTTTACACCAAAGGTCAACAAGGATTGCGTTAAAAAATTGGCACGATCAACAAGATCATTTCGACTCATAGTATCTGTTATATTTACGGGTGTCGCCAAAATGTCTGAAGACGGTAACTGGTATTCTCGCCTAGGTTGCTGGCGTTCTTCTACTTCATCGAGGTTTACTTCCTCTTCTTCCACCATTTCTCCCACTTCAATGTTTTCATCTACCATTTCAGCTATATCTTCGGCAGGAGGTGGATGGGCTAGCTCATCTTCTAAATCTGATTCTTCACCAACTATCTCATCTTTTTCATCCCTGATAAATTCTTCTTCAGCCAATTCAGGTAATGATGTGGTGGGAACCGTTGTAGTAGCTGCCGTTTGATGAACAGGTTCCTCTTCATCAATTTCTTCAGTTGCATCTTTTTCTGCTTCTTGGACCGGTTCTGGAATAGTTTCTTCTTCCCGTTGAGCATCTATCTTTTTCAATAATTCCTGGGTATGTTTACGCTTGGCTTCTTCTGTCGTAGCCATTTCTTTTTTCAGCTTTTGCTCGTCGCGCTTTTTGTTGATCTTGATACCCAGTTTTTCCAGAGGTCCATAAAAACTGAATTCAAAATAACCACGAATCAACACCAGCCAGAGTGCAAATAGTAAAATGGATGTTCCAATCAATCCCAAAAAGCTGTAAAGAAAATTGGCCAAATTCCCTCCGATGAGACCACTGGCAGTGAAATCCAACCCTGACCGCTCATTCATCCCAATCTCTACCAGACCAATAGTCACTGAAAGCATAACCACGGCACCAACAACATAGCCAGCAATTCGATTAAATGCTTTTAGTTCCTTTTGACTAAAGCAGAGCCACCCCCATATGATACCCAAAACGGGTAATACGAACATGGGATAACCAAATAAAAACTTGATGAAAAAGTATGAAAGGTAAACACCCAGGATTCCCAGCGGATTTTCCACTTGCACATTGGGTGAAATTCCCGGGTCTTCGCTGGGACTGTATCCAACCAGGCTTATGAAAACCAGCAATGAAGTGGCCATGGTCAAAATGCCTAATATTTCGAGTCGGCGGTCTTTCAAAACAGCTGGGGATGTTCCGTTTTCACGGACTTGAACCAGTCAACAAATTTTACGACACCATCGTAAAAATGGGTTGTTGGAGAGTAATCCAGTCGTGATTCTGCACGAGAGATATCGGCGTATGTACGCTGCACATCGCCGGAGGGAAGAGCTTGTTCATCAAGAAAAGCCTTTTCTCCAGTGACGTCACTGATTGTGGAAACCAGATCGGCCAATTTAACTGGTTCAGAGTTTCCGAGGTTGTAAATCATGAAATCTTCGTTTGATTCCAGTGCCGCAATTATACCACTAATGATGTCATCAATGTAAGTATAATCTCGCGCTGTACTTCCATCTCCAAAAAAAGGAAGAGGCTGTCCGCTTAAAATATGGCGGACAAATTTATGAATGGCCATTTCCGGTCGCTGCCTGGGGCCATAGACAGTAAAGAAGCGCAGGCAAACTGTGGGGATCTGGTAAAGATGTGCATATGTAAAACAAAGCTCTTCCCCCATTTTCTTTGTGGCACCATAGGGCGAGATCTGCTGGTCTACCATGTCCGTTTCAGAAAAAGGTATCTTATCATTATTTCCATATACGGAAGATGACGACGCAAATATAAATTTTTTGATTTCCTTGTCTTTCATTTCTTCTAAAAGAACCTGTGTTCCATTGATATTCACTTTTGTGTATAAGACCGGATCTTCCAGGGACGGACGGACTCCGGCCATGGCAGCCAAATGGATCACTGTATCGAATGTATACGTATTGAATATTTCCCTGATGAACACATGATCGCGTATATCCCCTTTATGAAAGGAATACCGTTTATAATCTAAATGTCTCTTTTGATTCAATAGTTTGATTTCTGGATGGTAAAAGTCATTCAGATTGTCGATACATACAACCTGTTTACGTTGACTTAACAGCTTATCAATGAGATGGGAGCCAATGAATCCGCATCCACCGGTCACAAGAATAGTGCTCATGACTGGGCGCTCCCCTGTTTGTAAAATGGTGGTTTGATAATAACAGCCTTTTTCATTTTCCCGCGAATGTCAATTTCAATGTCCATGCCGGGTTTATGTTTCCCAAACTGAACATAGCCCAACCCTATACCTTTCTGCAAGGATGGAGATTGTGTCCCACTGGTCACCTCACCTACTTCTTTACCATCAGCATAGATCAAATACCCTTTCCTGGGCACGGCCCTGTCCACCATTTCAAATGCAGCCAGATGACGTATTTTCTCCTGTTTTGCCTGGATGGCCATTTCTTTTCCAATAAAATTATCACCACCTAATTTGGTGATCCATCCCAACCCTGCTTCGATGGGATTAGTAGTCTCATCAATGTCATTCCCATAGAGACAATATTTCATTTCCATCCGCAAAGTATCTCTACATCCAAGCCCACATGGCTCTACTTGACCGGTGTCCATAATAGCATCCCATACTTCATTTATAAAATTATGATCACCATAAATCTCAAACCCCAATTCGCCAGTATACCCTGTTCTGGCTATGGTCATTCCATTATGCTCTATAAATGTATAAAATGATACGTCATTCAGATCTTCATTAATGACATCTTGTAAAATATCCCTTGATCTGGGTCCTTGAAGGGCTATGAGTCCGATCTCAACACTTTTATTATCGATTGTAACCGTATCTGGTTTATGGTCCATCAACCATTTTAGATCCTTCTCCAAGTTGGATGCATTCACCACCAGCATGAACCGGTCTTCGTATCTATAGATCAACAGATCATCCACAATTCCGCCATGATCGTAACACATGGCAGAATATTGAGTATCGCCAACCTTCATAGAGGATGCTTCATTCACCGTCATATAATTCAAAAAATTTTCCGTACCATCACCGCTGACAATGAATTCTCCCATATGACTCACGTCAAATATTCCACAGCCATTTCGCACAGCATTATGTTCCTGAATGATCCCGGAGTATTGGATAGGCATTTGGTAGCCGGCAAAATCTACCATCTTTGCGTTAAGATCAATATGTCTTTGGTATAGTGGAGTTTCCATGGTCAATTCAGTCGCTGGATTCGAAGTAGTCTTTCAGCTTAACCATGCCTTCTTTGATATCTTCCATCGTTATCCCTGAATAAGCAAAGCGGATATAAAAATCAGTTTCTCCTTCTTGAGGACGTCCAAAATGATCACGTGTACAAAATGAAACACCTGAATTGTGTAAAGCTCCGACTTGAAGATCAGCAACAGATGTGAGCCTTTTTCGCTCCATGATTCGAGTTACATTGGGAAAAAGATAAAATGTGCATTCAGGAGTAGCAATATCGATCCCCTCTATCGCATTCAATCCTTCCAAAGACACGTCTCTCCTTTTACGCAATTCATCTAGTATAGCCTTTGACCCAGATTGATCTCCATTGATCGCTTCCACCATAGCCCATTGGTGAAAATGGTTGGTACAGGATTCATCATTCACATTCAGTTTGTTGATCACCTTGATCACATTTTCCGGACCTATGGACGCACCGATCCGCCAGCCGGTCATGGCGAATTTCTTGGAGAATGTGTAGAGTATCACCGTTCGTTCCTGCATGCCGGGAATATTCACGATGGATAACGGATCCGTATCATACAGCATTTCATAATAGGCGTCATCACTCAAGACACACAGGTCATTTTCGATAGCTAATTGCGCCAAGGTTTCCATTTCTTCACGGGAAGATTCCGCTGAAATAGGATTGTTATAATTATTGTAGATCAGCGCCACAGTCTTATCGGTGACGGATGAACGGAGTTTTTCGATATCGATCTCAAAGCCTTTATCGGTCTCATCGTATCTATATGGGACTGCACTTCCGCCATGGTATTCGATCTGGCTCTCGTAGATGGGATAACCTGGGTTGGGATACAGCACTTCATCACCGGGATTCATAATCGCCTGGATGAATTTTCCAATGGTGGGTTTGCCGCCGGGCTGAACCGATATATTCTCCGGACCATAAGACACACCCCGTTTACTACCAACATCATGAGCCAGCGCTTCTCGTAAAGACAGGATACCTTCAGACGGACAATATCCATTTTTACCATCAACGATATATCGATTGGCAGCTTCAATGATATTTTGTGGAGTGGATAAATTGATGTCACCCAAGTGGAATGGATACACTTTATTTCCTTTGGCTACCCATTCCCGCGCCTGGGCAGAAACAGCGAATGCCGTTTCAGTTCCCAAACGGCTGATCCGTGTGGCGATTCTCATTGATTATTAAAGTTTAGATAACGCTTTTTTGATAATGGTTTCAATACTGCCATCCAGTTCACCTTCAGCCTCCAACGCCCGAATAGCTTGATTGACCTGGCCCCGCTTATAACCTAACGATATGAGCGCGATCACCGCATCTCCTGCAACACCATCATCTGCACTTGTCATGAAATCCAAATTATCATCATCTTCATCTACATATTTTTCCTTTAATTCTACAATGATGCGCTTGGCGGTCTTGGTTCCAATCCCGGGGATAATGGTCAACGATTTCACGTCACCAGCAATAATATTCTTTTTGAATTCAATGGGGTTGGAACCAGAGAGAATATTCATGGCTGACCGGGGACCGATGCCGCTGATCGTATTTAACATAGTGAACATATTTCGTTCTTCCGCATTTCCAAATCCATACAGTTCCATGAGGTCCTCACGGACATTCAGATACGTAAGTAATTCTGCATCATTCCCTTTTTCAGGGAGACCGTTATACGTGGCGACAGTAATGGATAATTTCAATCGAATACCGTTCATATCCAGTACTACATGGCTGGGATCTTTATGGAAAAGAGTACCTTTGATAGAATCGATCATTGGACGAATTGCTGCTGATTAATGTAACACAAGCCCACTGCCAAGGCATCGGATGAATCAAATGGAGTGGGAGTGTCTTTCAGTTTTAAAATATTCTGGACCATATACTGGACCTGTTCTTTGGTGGCATTGCCATTGCCCACTACAGACTGCTTTACTTTCTTTGGTGCAAATTCCGTACAAGTGATCTCATTTCGAGCAGCAGCTAATAGCACCATGCCCCTGGCCTGGCCAAGCATGAGCGCTGATTTAAAATTCTTATGGTAGAACGTATCTTCCACGGCCACTACATTCGGCTGAAATTCCGTTAATAATTTCATGGTTTCTTCATGGAGGTAATGCAAACGATCTTGAAGGGGTTTATTTTGAGGTGGACGGATCACGCCGTACCCATGGGCTTTGGCATTCCGCTTGGAATAGTCCAAGATGCCAAATCCTGTTACATTGATGCCCGGATCAAACCCAATGACCCGCATCAGTCCTCGGAATCAAAATTGGTGTACACAGCCTTGATATCATCATGGTCTTCCAACGCTTCTAATAATGTGATCACTGAATTTTCCTTATCACTATCCACATTTTGGAGATTTTTTGGTACGAGATCAACATTGGCCGATTCGATCTCATAACCGCTATTTTCCAAATTATCACGAACTGACATGATATCAGACGGATCGGTTGATACTATAAACGCATCGCCATCGATTTCAAAATCCTCTGCTCCGGCTTCCAATGCAGCTTCAAAAACCGTGTCTTCTTCATGACCGTTGGCCTTCACGGTGATCTGCCCTTTTTTATCGAACATCCAGTTTACGGAACCTTTTTCCCCCAAATTGCCGCCGTATTTGATTATGAGGTGGCGGATCTCTGCAACGGTCCGCTTGCGGTTATCGGTGAGGCACTCCACCATGATGGCCACACCTGCCGGTCCATACCCTTCGAAAGTGGCTTCTTCATAGGTCACGCCCGGAAGTTCACCTGTGCCTTTCTTGATAGCCCGCTGGATATTGTTCGACGGCATATTAGCCGACTTGGCATTGGCCACAGCCTGGCGCAGGCGTGGATTACTATCTATATCGCCTCCACCGTCTCGCGCTGCAATGGTGATCTCCTTGATGATGGTGGTAAAGATCTTACCCCGCTTGGCATCGGTGGCGGCTTTCTTGCGTTTGATGGTGGCCCACTTACTATGACCGGACATAATTCCTCAATTATTGTGATAAATATAGAAAGAAAAATTACGTTATTTGGATGAATGTTTCCTATATGGGAAACAGCAAACTACTTACTTTTGGGTCCTTATGATCATCCCCGTCTGCTGGGGAGTGATCCGTGTACGGATGACCCATGCCGATCGATAGCCCATTTTATTGAGAGATTCCCGCATTTTATCAGCGTCTTCCCGGGCCACATAATCGCCAACACGCACTTTGTAATTGGGTGTTTCATAAATGACGTAAGCTGAATCTGTCAAGGTTGCATTAAGGATCGAGCTCAATGAATCAGATTTGGTCATGGATTTGGATGCAATGACCTGGACGCGGAAACCTTCTGTCACCCAATGGACCGTATCCGCTGTTAATATGGAATCGATGGGATTTTCTCCTTCCAGAACATTATTGATGATCACCGGCCACTTTGGCTGAACATCACGGTGTTCGTTGGGATCAAATATTTTTTTTACATCTGATTCTTGACCCAAACCTACTGCCACTAATCCAAAAAAAATAAGTGCGTAGAAAAGTCCTTTGTGCACTCTGTGACTACAAATCATGATAAAGGTCGGATCGTATTCACTGGGACCCACCCTTTCTTCCCGTCTAAAAGAATGATCTCCACCCAATTATCCTGCACTTGAGTGATCTCGGCTTTGAGCCCTTCATGGACCTTGAACACGATCATCTCATCCCGAACCGCTGGCACGGAATACACATTCTCTTTGGTAGATATAATAACACCCTCTTTCGTTCCAGATACATCCCAATATTTGTCCAGACAAATGCCATGAAAAACGAGAGTGAGAATAACAAAAATGGCCTGTAGCCTGGAAACAGCTTTTTCTCCTAAAAATCGAAACTGTCCCAATGCATAGATCAACCCCACTAACAGAAGAAATGTACTCCCCCAGATTAAGAGGTCGTTGACCGTTTGCGAATTCTTGAACGCCCTGTACCAATACAGAAGTGCAAATCCATCGGGCATGGTGATCCTGTCCTGAACACGGGTATTCACTAACTCCAAATTATGCTTTATGTCATCATTCCGCGGTTCGAACTGGAGTCCTTTTTCGTAGGCCCAGACTGCATGACCCACTTCGCCCATTCTGTAATAAGCATTCCCCAGGTTATAATACAGGTCCGCGTGTTCTGCAGATCCTAAAAGCCGTTCATATGTCCGGGCGGCCTGGATGAATTTTTCATCCTCAAAATACCAATTTCCCTGGACAAACATACTGTCCGCGTTGACGGCGAACAGATTGACAGTTAAAAGAAATAGGGAAAACATTCTCATGCGTGTCCGTCCACTTTTTTCAAAATGGTCATGGCCCTATTGGCAATATTACCACTACCTGTGGCTCCGGGAGCGTACCGTTCTGCATCGCAATCCTTTAATAGTTGGATAAGCTCGTCCAAAAGTTCTGGTGGTATAATGCCTCTTAATTCTGATTCAACGGACAATGGATCCAAATTATCTGTTCTCAACTGCCAGCGTTCCTGTAAATACGTATAGATCGCCGTGGAAACGTCATCCACGTTTGGATGGGCTTTTAAAGTTTGCAACGCCCTTTTCAAGGCACGATGAGACATGCGCTGACCGGCAGTGGTGATCCGCTGCTGTTGGTATCGCGACAAGGTCACAGGCGCCAGAAAAAGCCCGGCGGCTAAAATATAGCTGGTCCAGACCCATATTGGAATTCCCCGCTGGCCCCGTTCGATCCATGCTGGTGGAGTGGTGAAGTTGTAATGAATGTCCTGACCCAACAGAGCGATCTCTTCTTTAGTAAAACCGGAAGATGTACTGGCCAGGTTATCTTTGGCAGGCGAAATATTGAGCTCCACAGACCGGGAACTGATGGTATGAAACTGTTTGTCATTCGGGTCAAAATAAGCTAACTCGATCCGAGGTAGAAATACCTTCCCAGCCTGACGGGGAATGAGAATGTATTCCCATTTCATTTTGCCGGTGAATTGATCCCATAGCTGTTCCTGCTCAAATGAGGATGTGGGCGGAAATACTTCCATATTATCTGGAAAATTCAGCTTCGGCAGGCTGAACATATTCAGATTTCCTGTTCCTTCCAATTCCACATAATAGGTCACTGCTTCGTTGGCCTTTACCTTATCTGTATCGACAGCGGCTTTTAGCTTGAATTGTCCAACTGCTCCGGTGAAATTCGCCGGTTGCCCAACAGGATAAGGTTTTACTCGGATCTTTCTTGGTTCGGTCCGGAGTACTTTTTGCACAGTCTCATTGAAAAAATTATTGAAGAATGGATCATCAAATATTCCCCGCTGGCGCCGTCGGGTCTTGACTTGGACATTGCATCTGGCCGTCATTGGCGTGAGTTCCAATTCGCCGGTCTTTGTGGGGAACAATGCCACTTTATAGAGTGTCGCCACGTTGTATTGTACACCGCTGATGGTGGTCTGGTTGAATCGTGGTGGACGGGGGACGGATAATTCTTCGGACCAGAACCCCACACTCTCGGGATATTTGATATCTTCCAGGCTCATTTGAACACGCGTATAGAGTTTATAGGTCACAGTGATCTGCTCGCCTACAAATGCTTCATCCTTATCGATCTCCGCCAATAGAAAAAGTTCGTCTTTTTGAGTTACACTACCGCTGGACTTCACATTCATGGGAATGGGTTTTGTTTTCAGTCTCTTCCCATCCAATACAACCGTCAGGGACGGGATGACCAGCTTTCCTTTTTTGTTGGGAACCAACGTCCACGTCAATGATTTACTGGAGGTGGCCTCACCATTGATGAATTGATAACTGGTCTGCTGGGCCGGTCCGCTGATGACCGTAAAATCTTTTTCCAGAGGGAATAAATTCACTTGAGGCAAATTGTCAGCATCTTTGGCCTCAATCTTGAAGGTAAAGGTTTCGTTCACTGCCAATTGATTCACATCCACAGACGCTGTAATAGTCTGTCCTACAGCCATTTGAAGCAAAATCAGGATCGGTGCCAATATTCGCATTACCAGTCCTTCTCCAATTTTTTGGAACGGGCTTTAGCCATTTGCCGCTTTTGGTTCACTTTTTCATCCTTTTTCAAGGCATCTAAAATAGCTTGAGCATGCTGAAGATCCTGCTGTTTTTCTTCATCTTCCTGGGCCAGTTGCTGCTGTTGCTCCTCCTGTGATCGCTGTTCCTGCTGATCCTGCTCATTTTGCTGGTTCTGATCTTGTTGTTCTTGATCCTGTTGATCTTGCTTTTGCTGCTCTTGTTGTTCTTGTTTTTCCTGATCCTGATTTTGATCCTGTTGTTCCTGCTGTTGTTCCTGCTGTTGTTGCTGATAACGGATCATTTCATAATTATGTTTCGCATCTTTGTCTGATGGATCTAATTCCAACGACTTCCGGTAAAAGGCCAGCGCTTCTTCATTTTTTTGCTGGGATGCCAGAGCATTTGCAATATTGTAATAGGCCTTGGACTGTAATTCTGCATTGTCGGTTTCCAATGCCCTTTGAAAGGCATCCAATGCTCCCTGGAGATCCTGCTGCTGGAAGGCGGTGGTTCCCAATCCAAATTGTGCGGCGGCGTCTTCGTCCTTTTCGCTCAAAATGGATTCATAATACTTTCGGGCGTTGTCGTAATCGCCACTTTGATAAGCCTTCAGTCCTTCGTCTTGAGCCAATAGGGTTGAAGACATCAGTAAAATAATTATTTTATACAATCCGTCCCCTCCACGTTGACCCTTCTTTTTTCCGCGTGGGTAAGACCATGCTGACACCCAGGAAAAGAAATGATAGAAATGCAAATGTTTGGTAGCGGTCCTCGAATTCGGCATAGACATGAGACTGGATGGTACGTTTTTCCATGGTATCGATGGCAGTCATGATCTCCCGATGGCTGGCGGCGCGATTATCAAAACGGACAAATATACCATCACCGGCACGGGCAATATCCTGGAGCAATCCTTCGTTAAGCACAGATGTAACGAGAATGCCTTGACGGTCCCGCTTATAATCACGTGAACCATCCTTTTGGATGAGGGGGATCAAGGAACCGGTCTCCGTGCCCACGCCCACGGTATGGATGATCATACCCTGGTCACTAGCCGTTTCTGCAAGGTCGATGGCGGCACCTTCGTGGTCCTCGCCATCCGTTACCAATACACATACTTTATAATGTTCACTCTCTTCAGTGAAAGCCGATAATCCCGTTTGAATAGCCGTGCTCAAATCCGTTCCTTGGGTGGGGATCAATTTTGTGTCGATGCCGTCCAAAAATAATTGGGCCGCTTCATAATCGGTGGTGAGGGGCAAATAGAGATGGCTAGAGCCGGCAAAGACTACCAATGCCACTTGGTCTCCCTTCAGTTTACGGATCATCTGACTGATCTCGATCTTGGCTTTTTCCAGTCTGTTTGGCTTTACATCTTCCGCATCCATACTCTGGGATACATCAATGGCGAAAACCAGGTCCACCCCTTTCCGCTCCACAGGGGCTAAACGGGTGCCGATCTGGGGTCCGGATGCTGCAAAGACCAATAGAATGAGCCCAACCACGCCTAAACGCTTTTGCCAGCGGATCCGGCTAAAATCCACACGCTGAAACAGATTTTCTTCGAGAGCGCCGTCGCTTCGAGTGAACACTGACTTATTTTTTCGGGCTCGGACCGTCCACGTGAGCCACATGAACAAAAGTGGTACATAAAGCAATAAAACCAATGGAAAACGAAAATGGATCACGTCCGCCTCCGAAAAACTGATCGGTCCAGCGTTTCATAGCACAATCCCAGCATCATGGCGGGAATGAGCAGCCAACCGAAGAGTTCCTTGTATTGGGTGTATTCCTTCACTTGGATTTCTGTCTTCTCCAATTCATCAATTTCTGCATAAATATTCACCAGCATATTTTCATCAGACGCACGGAAATATTTTCCCCCCGTTCTCATGGCGATCTCTCGAAGAGTCTTTTCGTCGATCTCATTCCGGATATAACCTCGGTTGGGAATGAACGACACGGACTGGTTCGTTCCGGCACCGATGGTATAGATACGGATATCAAACTGGCTGGCCAGATCCGCTGCTGTGAGAGGATCCAATTCTCCGGCATTATTGCTACCGTCAGAAAGGAGGATCATAACTTTACTCTCGGCCTCACTAAATCGAAGACGATTCGTAGCATTGGCGATGGCCATGCCGATTGCGGTTCCATCTACTTCCCTATCGGCAATGCGAACTTCTTTCAGCAAATTCTTTAAAACATTTTTGTCCACCGTTAAGGGACATTGAATAAAAGATTCCCCGGCAAAGACCAAGAGCCCGATGCGATCTTCTTCCCTGTTTTGGATGAAGGTCTTTGCGGTGCGCTTCACCGCTTCCAAACGGTTGGGGTTAAAGTCCTCCGCCAGCATGGAACTGGAAATATCCAGCACCATGATCATGTCCACCACCTGGACATTTTTTTCCTGCATGTTTTCCACTATACGTGGACGTGCAAGTGCAGTTATTATTAGTGATACTGTAATTAACTTAAGAATACTGATCAAGCGTATCTTGACCTGTCCCCGCTTTCGAAATGTATCTGGAATAAGCTGGAGTGCAGACACGCGCATGGTGCCTTCTTTTCTGTGGCCAATACGCTGTTTCCACAAAAAATATGCAGGGATGAGCAGGAGTCCCAACAGGACCCACGGATGTTCAAAAGTGATCATTGTTCCTTGTTACGCGTTCCATGTGTATTGCATTACGCAATACGGCGAAAAATGTTTCGAAAATGTTGTTCAGGCGGGATGCCCGCGAATTGAATTAAAGATTAACCCTGGTCTTCGTCTTCCACGGCTGAAGCGGCATCCTCTATCTCCCGCTTCACTTCATCGGCGCCGGCCTTGAATTCTTTGGAGGCTTTCCCCAATGATCGAGCCAGTTCCGGTAGCTTCTTGGCACCGAAAAGGAGCAGCACCACCAACAGGATAAGTAATAATTCCCAATACCCAAAGGCCGCTTCTACTAATGTGTATTCCATAAAATTCTCCGCTATTAATAAATTGTGTACATGAAAGTTACAACGCTCATCGGAAATATCGCAGGAAGTAGTACGCTCCCGCCAAACCAATGATACTGGTGAAATTGATCTTCAGAGATAATCCAAATTTTAATGTAAACATGATGAGGTCTAAAACAATGACACCGCTTTCATTCCCCACCAACCCCGCCAGGTCGAAGGAAACGCTGGTCAGAAAAAAGTCCTTCACCACGCCTGCGGGTAGGATCCAGCCCAGTAATTCTCCTACCAACGTCCCGGCCATGGCGCCGACAAATAAAGTAAGAGTGATAAGCGCTATGGAACGTTTTACCATTATTTGGGAATAGTTACTTCTTCTTCAAAGCGGTCGTGGTACAGCATCCACTTGATGGTACTCCAGAGTATATAAAAGGCCATGAGGGGAAACAAGATGATTCCCCGCCATAAAATGGCGCTGGCAATAAGTATAACAACGCCAATAAGCTGCAACGTATTGGACTTACCTTTTTTAAAGGACAATAATGGAAATTTAGAAAACCGGATGGGACTGACCATCATAAAGCCCAAGGCTACGAACATTGGCAAGGCAATGCGCGGATCGCCCATTTCACCCCACACCTGGTGGTTGAAAAGCATAAAACTCACAATCATGATGGCATTCACCGGAGTTGTTAAACCAATAAAAAATGATTTCGGGTCGTCATCCTGGAGAATATTAAAACGGGCCAGGCGGATGGTGCCGAATAATAATGGAGTAAAGGCGATCAATCCGCCCAGCAGGGGCGGAAGTCCATCTACATAGACCGTGTAGATCAACAGGGACGGCGCGGCGCAGAAAGAGACCGTGTCCGCAAAGGAATCAAATTCCACGCCAAACTTGGAGGGGATCCCCAGCAAGCGGGCCAGTTTACCGTCGGCCACATCACAGAGCCCGGCAAAAAGGATCAGCCAGCCCCCGCGGATGGGATCGCCCTTAATCATCATGACGATACCCATAAAACCCAGGAACATGTTCACCACCGTAATGAGATTGGGAATGAATCTGTGCTTTTTGCCTTTTGTTTTCATATTCTTGCTTTGAGCTGACCGATAACGGTCTTGCCGCCTGTTACCTTGTCACCAACCTTCACGTTGACCACAGAATTGAAAGGTACAATGAGATCAGTACGTGAACCAAACATAATGAAACCAAACCGTTCACCAGTCTTTACAGTTGCACCCACTTCTGCGTAACAATGAATGCGCCGGGCGATGAGCCCCGCAATCTGTTTCACTTTCACCTTCATTCTATCCCGTGACAAAACAATCACTGCCTGCTCATTCACATCGCTGGCAGCATGGTCAAAGGCTGCTTTGAATTCACCTTTTTTATAGTCCACGCTTTCCACTACCCCACCCACAGGAATCTTATTGGAATGAACGTTGAATACATTCAAAAATATTGAGATCTGTTTAGCCCTGCCCACAGTTTCATCTTCCACGTCATCGATCAATACCACTTTGCCGTCAGCCGGCGCTACCAATAAACCTTCTCCCTGGGGAGCGACGCGGGTGGGATCACGAAAAAAATTGAGGCTGAAAACAAATAGTACTCCAAATATATAAAAAAATATTTTCAATAATCCTTGCTCATAAACATAACCGGTAAGGCCACACAGCAATGTGCTCACCATTAGTGCAATTAATATTTTTCTGCCCTCAGGAGCTATCATTATTGTACCCGGGCTAAAGTGAGGTTTTTGGTTATGGTTCTACCATCGCGATAGATCTTTAATTTGATCTTATTACCGGAGCGGAGGTCGCTTTCCTTGATAATTTTCAATATCTCCCGTGAACTGCTGATCTTTTGACCATTGACAGCTGATATAATATCCCCAACTTCAACGCCCGCTTTTTCGGCATTACTCCCTGTTTCCACCTCCACTACAATAACACCGCGGGTAAAGGGAACATCCAGGTATTCTGCCACTTCCGGTGTCAGGCGTTCCACGGCAAGACCTGTGGAAAAACTGCGGTCGATTTTACCGCTCACTTTTAATTCTTCAGCTATATCTTTGGCTAAATTGATTGGAATGGCAAAACCAATACCAATGCTCCCTTCAGAAAATTGAGAAGCGGTATATATAAATGTATTGATTCCGATTACTTCCCCGAGACTGTTAACCAATGGCCCTCCGCTGTTGCCGTGATTGATGGCGGCGTCTGTCTGGATCATATCTTTGTAAACCCTACCCTGCTGTGATCCAAAGTCCATATCCACTGCGCTGACAATTCCTGCTGTTGCAGTAGGCTGCTTACTGATGTCAAACAGACCGAAAGGATTACCCAAAGCAATGACCCATTCGCCAATAATAAGGTTATCAGAATCACCCATTTCAGCGTATGGAAAATTGCTGCCGTTCAATTTGAGTAAGGCCAAGTCCGTAATGTAATCTGTGCCCATAATATCAGCTTTAAACTCATCTCCTCCGGGAAGGGTTACCATTACTTCTGTGGCATTTTCGATAACATGAAAATTGGTTAGCACATACCCATCGGGGCTGATGACCACTCCGGAACCAGAACTATGTACTTCTCGCTTACGGCGGCGTTCGGGAAAGAAAAAGTCAAAAAATGGGTCCCGGCTGAAGGGGCTGTACACATCCCGCATCTGTACCACACTGATGGAAGCTACAGAAGGCTCCACCGCTTCAATGGCTCTTGTAATGGCAGTTTGGCGTGATTCATCAATTCCCCATTGGCCATTCAAAAATGCCAGGAAAAAAAGTATACTAGAATTGATCCGCGCCATTGTATTCTACTTTTTCTAAAAACAATCCCTGGGCCGGGGCTCTAAATATCTTCACATTTTCTCTCGGTTCATTGAGCAGTTTTTCAAATTCTGATTTTGTCATTTTTTTGCGGGTTACTTCCACCATGGAGCCAACAAGGTAACGCACCATATGGTGTAAAAAACGGTTCGCAGCAATCCTGTAATTTACGATTTCACCTTCATTTGACCATTCAGATAATGTGATTGTACACACCCTATTTTCAACCTCGGGATTGAATTTCGAGAAAGAGGTGAAATCATGCTCACCCATGATCAATAATGCCAATTCATTCAATTTCTCAACGTCAAGTTTTCCTGTCTTCCATACTATATGTCGGTCCATAATAAAATTATCGGTCCTGCATTGATACACATACTGCCGTTTGACTGCTGAAAAACGGACATGAAAATCACCCGGGACCACCGCACAATCCATTACCCGAATATCTTCAGGTAAATTGCCATTCAGAGCAGGCGTAATATCACACGTGGCCATATCCGTATTCCAATCAAAATGAGCTATTTGTTGGAGCGCATGTACACCTCTATCAGTCCGGCCAGAACCGATAACATTGATTTTTTCACCTTTGCTTAAAATGGATAAAGCACCTTCTAATTCACCCTGGATTGACCGGTCAGATTTTTGTACCTGCCAGCCGTGGTAAGCAGAACCGTCGTATTGGATGTCTATTTTAAATCTGGGCAAGGTTGTGGAGTGTGAGGAATAAATACGTAATAATGACCAGTGCTGAAACATGTAATAATGTAAACGGAATGGGCTGGGCAACACCTCTGGGAATTTGCCGACCATAACCACGCATAGTCATAGCGTGGGCAATATCATCTGCCTTTTGCAAGTGGATCATGATCATCCCAGGCAACTGTCGAGCTGTTTCTTTCCAGCGTCTGATCTTACCATGCTGAACATTCAATCCCAACGCTTTGTGGATTCCCTGCCACCGTGACCATTCCCTCTGCAAGGCTGGGTAAAACCGCAATGTCATTTCCATAAATAAAAACCAATCCTCAACCTTCCGCCAGGGTTTATTGAATTGCATCCAAATACTGCGCAACGCCTGGAAAACAGAACTGGATCCAGAGCCAATTGTGTACAAATTCATAATAGCTATCACCAATAAGAATTTCATCATTGCTGTGCTGATCTCAATGAATATCTGCCCAAGCGTTGACTGGCTCATAATAACGGAAATCAAAAAATAAAATCCAACCATCACCGGCAGGAATAAGATGAATGACCGTAACGATCTTAAAATTCGTTTAATCGACACTTTTTCGATCCAAGCAATAACAATAAATAAACCTCCATACACCAACCAGTGATACACTGTAGGGCTGAATAATACAGCAGTGGAAAAAGATAAAAACAGCCAAAGCCGGACAAGCGGTTGATTCATAAATGTCATGTTTAAAACTCCAGAGTTAATACCAACACTGCAAGGCCGCTTGCTGGATTGAACACCGGACTCACTGATACATCTTCAACCTGGGCAATACGCTGCAAATATAATGCATCGATGGCTGAAACAATATGATTGATCACTATTCCCCCGGCAATGAACGTGGCTCCCAGCAACCATGTATCACTGGCCACCCTGTAGTCACGGTATTGTTTCCGCTTTGCAGTTGATGACCAAGTCCAATCCCAATCACCATCCAGTGGATACAGCGCATCGTATTCCCGAAACCGCAAATGTTCATTATTGTGTTCGATCATGGAATTATAATTACCAACATCCACCCAGAATAGTCTGTCTTTACCGCCAGTTTCTACACCGGCATGTTCGGCAGCGTAAGCTTGAAAAAGGTCTGTATATTTATTGCTTACAATTAATGCACCAGCGAAAGTTGTCCATAACGCTGTTTCCGTAAATATGAACTTTCGCCCGCGGTCCTGTTTTTCAAGTGCATACTCCCCCCAGCCGGGAAACAAAAAAGATTTGACTACCGGGCTTAAACCGCCGTTATCCTGACCTGCTGCCAAGGCAGATAAAAGTGAAAAGATGATTATCTTTTTCGTACCCATTCCCAGATGACCAATCCTAAACCAATAAAAATACACATAAGCGCAAATACATCGCCACTGGCAGTATACCAGTCTTGGGCAATAAATGTTAATGAACCGAAAATGATACCCTGATCATAAAAGGCCAGTTTTTGCTCCGCTCTTCCCGATGGTGCAATAATACCGGATATGCCAGTATTAGCACTGCGCACGAGAGGCACCCTGTTTTCCACCGCCCTTAATTGGGCGATGGCAAAATGCTGATAAGCTCCGGGTGAATCCCCGCACCAGGCATCATTCGTCTGAATGCTGAGAAAATCTGCCCCGGCATCTACAAATTTTCTGGCAATCCGGGGAAAACTGGACTCGTAACAAATCATATTGCCTAATCGCTTTTCGTGTACATTAAATATGGTGTATTCCCTGCCGTGTTCAAAGTTCCCCCAGCCAAAATTCAATTTCTTCAATTTGGGGTATTTATAAGAAAATGGAATATACTCCGCAAAAGGTACCAGGTGGATCTTATGATACATTTTATGAGCACCATCCGCAGTCAACAGAATTGAACCATTATAATAAAGTTTACCACCTTCATCCCTCGCCACGTCTACAGTCCCCGATAATAATGGTATATTATTTTTTTCAACAAGGGCCTGGATTTGTTTGCGTACCGGGGATGTACGCAAATATACTGGCAGGGCTGATTCTGGCCATAAGACAAAGTCCGGCTGCAGGGCCATCGCTGCTACCGTTAATGAATCCATCAATGCAATAAGTTCAGCGCGGAAAGAGCGGTCCCACTTTTGTACTGGATCGACATTGGGTTGTAAAACGGCAACTGAATAATCAGCAGTTGTTGATTTTTTCTCTACTGCATGCAGTCGCCAATAACCAATAGCAAAAACCATAACCCACAACAAAACTGCCCCAACAATGTATTGCTTTGTTTTAGCAGTCGTTAAAGCCAAGTATACCAAACCGTTCAGAAGGCAGATCAAAAACGCAATACCGGCTGATCCCGTAATATCTGCTGTTTGGATCATGGGCAGGATATACACTTGGGTCAGCGCTAAATCCCCCCAGGGAAAACCCATGGATCCAAAGCTCCGCGCATATTCCATAGCGATCCAAACAAAGGGAAACATCATTAATCCCATCTTGAATTGCTTTTGTAAAAATGAAACAGCAATACCGGCTAACACCCAAAATATTCCCAGGTAAAAAACGGCTCCTGCCAAGGATATAAATGCAATCGTTCCAGTCGTACCCTGATTCAGACCCATCCAGTAAAAAGCAATTGTATGCCCGGTGATGGCTGATAAATATGACATGGCCGCGCTTCTTTTAACGTTTCTATTCAGCAAGATATATAAAAGCGGTACCAGTCCAATATAAATTAACACGCCGGTATAAATGGGTAAATATGCCATACCCACCAAAATTCCTGAAGCAATAGCCAGTGCCCAATCAGGGTATTTGTTTAGCTTCATCCCTTTTGGCTGTCTAAAAATTGCTGTAGAATAATCGCTGCTGCAGTTTGATCAATAAGGCCTTTATTGTGTCCTGTTTTAATCCCCTGTTCCACCAATGCTTTTTTAGCGCTTACAGACGTCAGGCGTTCGTCGATTAAATTAACAGTTATATCTTGATCATTTAGGCATTCAACAAAACGATACACATTTTGCGTCTGTGCTGTTTCCTGGCCTTTCATTCCTTTTGGCAATCCTACAGCAACACACGCAACATCATTTTCATTCATAATAGTTTGAATTGCTGTAATCAAGCCAGGATTATTTGGAATTGTTTTATAGGGAGAAGCAAACATTTGCAGTGGATCCGAAAGTGCCAGACCCACACGTTTTTCTCCATAATCAATACCGAGAATGCGCTGCATAAATTAATAAAATATTTAATTTAATATGACTGGCCGGTACGCTCGATAAAGTCAACACCGGTTACTTTAGTCATTTTTCTTATAACACGCTCCAATTGACGCAAGTTATTGATTTGAAGAATAAAAAATGTTGTCGCAATGGCATCTTTCACTTTCGAATCCAAACTGATAATATTCAGATCAGATTTTTTGATCACATCTGTCAGATCACTGATCATTCCCTTACGGTCCTCCCCTACAACTTTTAAGCGTACATTGAACAGGTCTTTTTTATCCACATCCCACTCCACCGGTACCAACCTGTCCGATTCCTTGTTCAACAGGGGTAAACTTTTGCAGTCTGAACGGTGCACAGTAACGCCCCTGCCCCTGGTTACAAAACCAACCATTTCATCACCGGGGATCGGGTTACAGCATTTGCCAAACGAAACCATGAGGTTGGAAATACCCTGCAATTTAATTCCCTTCGTTTTCGAACGGGCGAAATCAAAAAAGCTTGAATCAGTATCAGTTGTTTCTGTATCCAGCGCTTCTTCTTTTTCGGGATTGATCTTGTGCAGTATATCACGAATAGTTAAATCACCCTTGCCAATGACTTCCAGTAATTGTTCTTTTCTTTTGAAGCCGAAACGTTGATAAGACCCTTCTATTTCATTGTATAAATTCTTCATTTTCATGCGCCGCAGTGTCTTCATCAAAATTTCTTCTCCCAATGCAATACTTTCTTCAAATTGCTGTTTAACAAGTACCTTTTTAATGTGTGTCCTGGCTTTAGTCGTCACCACAAAGTTCAACCAACCGTAACTGGGTTTTTGCGTTTTGCTGGTAATGATTTCAATCACATCGCCGTTTTGCAGTTTGGTGTTCAAGGGTACGATATTGTGGTTCACTTTCGCGCCAAGACAATGCAATCCTACTTCTGTATGGACTTGGAAAGCAAAATCGATAGGTGTGGCGTCCACCGGCAATTGCTGCAAATCTCCATTGGGTGTAAATACAAAAATTTCATCACTGAACAGATCAATTTTCAACAGGTTCATAAACTCCCTGGGATCTGAAGATTCTGACTGTAGAATATCCACCAATTCCCGCAGCCATTTTACATGGGAGTCCATATCTTTCAGTTTGGAATGTCCTTCCTTGTATTGCCAGTGTGCCGCAATGCCAATTTCTGCAGTTTCTTCCATTTCAACCGTTCGTATCTGGATTTCCATCAACTTGCCATCAGGACCAACAACGGTCGTATGGATAGATTGATAAGCGTTTGACTTTGGAGAAGCTATAAAATCTTTGAATCGTTCCTGGACGGGAGTGAATTGGTTATGGATGATTCCTAGGGACAAATAGCAGCCTTCAATTTTTTCCACAATAATTCTGATGGCCAGATGATCATAAATTTCCTCAAATTTTTTATCGCGGTTGGTCATCTTTCCATAAATGGATGCATGGGATTTAACACGGCCATAAATGCGTGGAGTGATACCTAATTTATGTAATTCTTTCCGTAGTGGATCGGATAATAATTTGATGTATTTTTCCCGTTCCTTACGGCTAGACTTAATCTTGGCATCCAGGTCTTTGAATTCTTTGGGCTTAAGTGTTTTAAACACCAAGTCTTCTAAATGAAATTTAACATTGGCCATACCGAGCCTGTGGGATAAGGGTACAAACACATCCCGTGTTTCAACAGCAATGCGATGCTGTTTAATGCGTGGTAAATGTTCTATAGTTTGCATATTATGCAGCCTGTCGGCAAACTTAATAATGATCACCCGCAAATCCTTGGCCACTGATAAAAGCATCTTCATGAAATTACCGGCCTGTTGTTCTTCCCTGCTGGTAAACCTGATACCCCCCAGTTTTGTTACACCATCCACCAAATTGGTAATATCCTCACCAAATTTTTCCCTAATATCAGCCAGGGAAGCGCCGGTATCTTCAACAGCATCATGGAGTAAACCACCGATAACCGTGATGTGATCCATTTTCCAACCAGCCAGCAATTTGGCAACTTCCACACAATGATTGAAGTAAGGCTCACCGGATTTGCGTTTTTGCCCTTCATGGTGAGATGTTCCAAAATCATACGCCTCCCAAAGGAGGCGCTTAATTTCATCTGTTTCATCTTCAGCAGCGATATTTACCCGCTCAAAAAGTTCAAGGAATTGCTTGGGATATTCACCCACAAGTTGGGGAATAAACCGTGATAATGGATTTTGCATCAGAATGGCACCTCTGCTCCAATCTCATCGCTTACGAGTGCATAATTTTCGAATCGGGCAAAACGATCGATAAAAGCCGCATCCAATGTGCCTGTAGGTCCATTGCGGTGTTTGGCTACTATGATCTGGGCTTTACCCCTGTCTTCATCTTCCTGGGTATATATCCATTTACGATAGAGGAAAATCACCAGGTCCGCATCTTGTTCAATGGCACCGCTTTCCCGCAGGTCTGATAATAACGGTCGGTGTTCAGTTCGCTGTTCGACAGCACGGGATAATTGGGAAAGAGCAATTACCGGAATATCCAATTCTTTCGCCAATGCTTTCAGAGATCGGGAAATCGTAGAGATCTCCTGCTGCCTGTTCTCAACACCTCTTGGTCCCTGCATGAGCTGCAGGTAATCCACAAAAAGTAAATCAATATTATGTTCTGCTTTTAGACGGCGGGCTTTCGCACGTAATTCCAATACACTGATGGCCGGAGTATCATCTAAATGGATCGGTGCTTCAGCCAGTATTCCTACAGCCAGGCTTAAATTTTGCCATTGTTTCTTGGGTAATTTCCCCGTGCGCACCAAATGACTGTCCACTTTTGCTTCAGCGCAAAGTAAACGCAAAGCCAACTGGTGATTGGCCATTTCCAAACTGAAAATGCCTACAGCATGATCATGATCCACTGCAGCATTCCGGGCCATGGTCAGAGCCAAGGCTGTTTTACCCATGGCCGGCCGGCCGGCAATAATGATCAATTCACCATTCTGGAATCCGGAAGTCAATTCATCTAAGTCCAAGAGGCCAGAAGGAATACCTGTTACATCGCCGGATCGGGAATGGATCTGGTCCAGTTTTTCAAATGCTTCATGGAGAATGGGGTCAATATGCTGGAACCCGCCCCTCAGACGGCGCTGTGAAATTGAAAATATATTCTGTTCAGCCTGGTCTAATAGCTCATCAACATTTTGGGAATCTTCGAACGCATCCTTGGATAAACCATGAGAAATCATGATCAACTGTCTAAGCATCGCTTTCTCCAAAACGATCTTAGCGTAGTTTTCTACATTGGCTACTGAAGGAACAGCTTCAACTAGACCTGTGATGTAATAAGCGCCGCCAACACTCTCCAACTGCTTATTCTTCTTGAGTTGGTTTACGATAGACACAGTATCGATTTCCTGGCCTTCATTAAACAACTGTGCCATACTGCTGAAAATCTTGCTGTGAGCTTCCTTATAGAATTGATCTGCTGTAAGCCACTGAAGCGCTTTACTGACAGCTTCCTTGCTGGCGAGCATTGCACCTAATACTGCTTGTTCAGCATCATTGGATTGTGGTTGAACGTTCAGTGGTTGCTGTAAATCTTCAGCCATTTATCTACTCTGCTCTAAAAATTCTTTTATGGTTTTGAAATCTTCCCATGTAGGCCGTTTCAAATCCTGGTTACGCAGCAATGCCGCCGGATGATATGTTACCATTAATGGTGTACCATGATAATCATGAAATGTATTGCGCAGACTTTTCAACGATTTATCCACATTCAAAAGTGTCTGTCCGGCGACCCGACCCAAAGCTACAATGAGCTTTGGTTTTATCAAACGAATTTGATGCAATAAATACGGTTCGCACTCTTCTACTTCAGCCCTTAGCGGATCACGATTATTAGGCGGCCGGCATTTTAATACATTACAAATATATACATCTTTTTGACGATTTCGGCCGATAGCAGTAAGAATCTTATCCAGGAGTTTACCAGCTCTACCGACGAAAGGTTCCCCAAGCCGGTCTTCTTCAGCACCGGGAGCTTCGCCTACCAGCAGCAGGCTGGCATTGGGATCACCCACTCCAAAAACGAATTTTGTACGTGAGCGGCTGAGTGGGCAGTTTTTGCAATTACAGATCTCTTGTTCAAATGAATTAAAATCTGCACCAAATTCTCCAGAAGAATCTGGATGTTGAATTTGGAGGTTTAAGTATAGTTCTTCCCCGAATAATTCCTGTGTTTGCATGAGGTAGCGACGTACATCTTCGGAATGGGGAACCATGGTTAATCATCTTCTTCTGATATTTCCCGCCACTTTAAATCGCCTTTCAAAAATTCTTCCATTGCCTGGGTGGTAGACTTGGTTTCTTCTTCATAGTTTTCGCTGGTCTCTTCCGGAACTTCATCTAGAACACCCATTTCAAACTCTTCAGCATCTTTGATGGCCTGCTCCATAAAGCGGTTTGAATTGATCTGCCGAGCCCGTTTGGACATAACGACAACGGATTCGTATATATCATCTGTTTGTTTTTCCATTTCGCGGATGGAAATTGGTTCAACTGCCATGCAATACTCCTTCATTTTGTTTGTTAATAATTGCAATGATTTCAGCGGTAGCCCGTTGAACATCATCGTTAATGACTGTAAAATTAAATTTTTCCTTATACCCAATTTCAATTTTCAGGCGCTTCAATCTTTTATTAATTCTTTCATCAGAATCAGTCCCACGTTTTTGCAGGCGGGCACGTAAATCATCCATGCTGGGCGGTAATACAAAAATAGTAACCGTTTTATCCGGATATAATTTTTTTATGGACATTGCGCCTTTAACATCTACCTCAAACAACAATACTTCCCCTGTGGCAATGGCGCGATCTATGGTTGTTTTGAGGGTGCCATACATACAGCCGTGGACATTTTCTGTTTCTACAAATTCACTGTTTTTCGCGCGTTGTTGAAATTCATCATTAGTTATGAAATGATAATCTACTCCATCTTCTTCATAATTCCGCTGGTCACGAGTCGTGCAGGATACCGAAAATTTCATGTCTGACTGTTCCTGCAAAGCGCGGCATAATGTTGTTTTCCCTGCTCCTGATGGGGCGGAAATCGTGATCAAATTCCTCATAAAACGTTTTGCACCTGTTCCCGGATTTTTTCCAGCTGATTCTTGAAATCAACTACAATATTGATGACGGCACCTGTACCGCTTTTGGAACCGACTGTATTTATCTCTCTGCCTAGTTCCTGGAGTAAAAAAGATAAGCGTTTTCCTGTTGGTTCATCCATTTCCAAAAGATTATTAAATTGATCCAAATGGCTGCGTATGCGCACCAATTCTTCAGAAATATCACTGCGGTCAGCAAGCATAGCAACCTCCTGTGCCAAACGCTGTTCATCCATTGTTACATTATTCAACAGTTCAGAGACACGTTTTTCCATTTTTTCTTTTTGATCATGGACCATGGTTCTTGCGTGGTCAGAGATCGAATCTATTTGTCCTGACAACAAATGTAAGCGCCGCAATATATCATCATGAATAGTCTGTCCTTCATTATTGCGCATGGTCTGAACTTGATCCAGGGCATTTTTCAACGCTTGTATGATTGTTTTTTCCTGGAGCTCTTTTTCATCGCCATTTAAAAAAAGATCTTCTGATGTAAGCAAACTGCTCATATCCAATGACCTTCCGTATTCCTTTTGGATGGCGTGTAGAACATTCTCTACTGCCTCGAAGCGCTGGCGGTTAAAAGAAAGGTTTTCCTGCTTCAAGTCATGATTCTTTTCAATGGTCACATGTACTGTACCGCGAACCAATGATGCAGTAATTTGCTCACGAACAGCTGCTTCTATTTCCGGGAAGAGCGCAAAACCGCGGATCTTTGTTTCCAGGAAACGTGCATTGTAGGTACGGATGATGACCTGCACCGCCTGGTCACCCTTACCGGCTGCACCTCTCCCAAATCCTGTCATACTTGTTAACATATTGTGCTTTTTTTATTCTGAAAAAGTCAAGGAATTTACGAGAATTTATTCATCCACCCCAAACATGGAATATACTTAATTATCTCTCTTTGGTTTCTGCCTCAAAACCTTTTTTTCAGATTTCAGTTTTTTTGCTTTGATCCGTTTATCATGGGCAGACTTGGGAGTTTTCGTCTTGATCCGCTTTTTTTGTCTTTTATTCAAGTCTGCCAGTTTTTTACGTAATCTTTCTAAAGCGATCTCTTTATTCCGGTGCTGGCTGCGTTCATCCTGGCAGGTTACTACTGTTCCCGTAGGGATATGTGTTATGCGCACAGCACTCTCTGTTTTATTAACGTGCTGACCGCCTTTCCCACTGGATCGGTAAGTATCTACTCGGCATTCTTTCAGCAATTCATTATTATGTTCAGGAATGTCGATCATTTCTGAATTAATTTATGTTTTTCTTAAACTCAATACACCTTGATAGCATTATATTCTTGTACCCATTAGTTTATTTTTTATTTAACAAAAGCAAGGACCTATTAAATTATGAAACGCCCATTCATATTATTCATATCCACATTTATCCTTTTTTCGTATGCAAAGCAAGATTCATTTTTAAAAGACTATGTCCAAGAACAAGATAATGCTTTTCGCTATGAAATAAAAAATGTTGTAGAAGGTCATTCATGGAAGGAATATATGATTAAAATGGTATCACAGAAATGGTTAACAGCTCAAGATGTAAACCAGACTGAATGGTGGCACTGGCTGACAATAGTTATACCTGATGAGGTTGAAGAAACAGAAGCGCTCATGATCATTGGTGGGGGGAATCATGGTAACAAGATGCCTGAATCTGCAGAACCGGCACTTGTGCAGATTGCCCTGGCTACAAAATCAGTTGTGGCTGATATATCGAATATTCCCTTCCAACCATTAAAGTATAAAAATGATGATTATGGATTGCGGTCTGAAGATGAATTGATTGCCTTCGGCTGGCGGAAATTTCTCGAAGGCGGAGCAAATGATAAAGATGCCCATTGGCTGGCACATATTCCCATGACAAAAGCTGTAGCCCGGGGAATGGATGTAATCCAGGAAATTTCAACCAAAGAAAAGAAACCGGTTGACCGTTTTGTCACTACGGGTGGTTCCAAACGCGGATGGACCACCTGGTGCACAGCCATTGCCGATGACCGCATTATGGCTATCATTCCTATTGTCATTGATATGCTGAATGTTGTGCCATCGTTTAACCATCACTGGAAATGCTATGGTGCCTGGTCAACCGCTATAGGAGACTATGTCCATGAAGGCATTATGGACTGGATGGGTTCCTGGGAATTTGGACGTATTATGGATATTGTTGAACCGTATTCATTCAAAGATCAACTCGACCTGCCTAAATTCCTTATCAATGCCACGGGAGATGAATTTTTTATCACTGATTCCTGGCAATTTTACTGGGATGATCTCAAAGGGGAAAAATACCTGCAATACATTCCCAACACCAACCACAGTTTGAAAAATAATGATGGTGAATACAATATGAAAAGTCTTACCGCATTTTATAAGGCAGTGATCTCTGATTCCCAACGGCCTTCATTTAACTGGTCGGTCAGCAACGATTCTATTTATATGCATGTTGATCATTCAATGAATTCAGATTATACAATCAAACAATGGGAAGCGGTCAATGATGAAACCCGGGATTTTCGTGTGGATGCAATTGGGCGCAGTTGGATTGCAACAACACTGCCAAGATCAGACGTCGGCCGCTATGCAGTACAAATCACTCAACCGGAAAATGGTTACAAAGCAGGATTATTAGAAATTACATTTAATCCTGACGATGAGATCCCATTCACTTTCACCAGCGGCACTGTTGTAACGCCCAATACTTACCCCTTTAGTGACTTTATAAGTAAAGACCCCAAAGGAACACGTTAACCAAAAATCATTTTACAACAGATTTCCCAGTTGCCTTACTAACCACTTGGGATCCAGGCTGAAAGAGATCAAGTGCGAGTCTCCTAAAAATGATGAACGCGATGCCGTTATGAAAGCATAGTGGATGGCCGATTGACCCCAATCCATTCCCAGACCGGCGCTAGTCAAGGCGTTGAGTCCCCGGCCAAATCGAACAGCCAAACGGTCATATTTTAACTCCAATCCTCCGCGATATCGCCCACCTATTTCGCCCATCTGCAGATCATCATCGGGGCTTTTTCCAAAGGGATTAATGGCAACGTCTGCCATAAACTTGATCCGGATCGGTAATTTTTCAAATTCATAGGTCTGGGCAATGCCGGCGAAGATCTCTGGGGTGAATCGTTCCACGGTCCCATTGTCCCATACCAATAACGATGTGGTGGCATCAGTGATAACAAGTCCAACGGAATTCCCTTCCCAAAATGATCTGGTTGCACCAATATCCAATCCGATGCCAGAAGCATAATGTTCAGCCAATGAATGAAAGAAACCTTTTAATCCGATCCCAAGTGACCATTGTTTCCACATCCACGAAGAACTGAAATGGACTCCCCACTGGGATTGCCGAAAATAACTGACCTTATCCGCATCCAGTCGCTCCCCTTCATCTAACTGTCCATTGTCCTCCCCGGCATCTCCAGTACCGGGAATCCCATCGTGCCCCCAGTCCAAAAGAACATTCCGTGTGTCTGGGATATGGCTAACGCCTTCATGAAAAAGAACCGTCTTTACGGGATTTCGAAACCGTTTCAATGTGGGGAAGGCAACAAGGTCACTGTTCACCAACCCGGCAAAACGGTTTTGATGGGCATATAAATATCTATCATAAATACGATGGGCGTGTGCCGGGTTCTGCAGGACGGATGCTGCACCATGATATGACGCAGTTTGGGATTGACCCAATGATAACGATTGAGCATCACCGGCGTTCTTGAAAGCCTGCCAGCCATATCGTACCCAATACGATTCAGCAGTCAAAGCAGAAAAAAGAAAAACTATCGATGCAAGAAGCTTTAGTAAATGTTTATTCAAATTCATTTTTTGATTTCCCACCACCCCTATCAATGTAAATCAGTTATACAACGAATCTAATTTTCCATCCTCGAGGATGAGTCTCGCGGGGTGGTGTTAAATGTTGCTTAATTCCTTTTTACATCTTGGAGTTTTTTGAGGATATCATAATCCATGTTTCTTTTTGAGCTCATCCAGTTTTTGCAAAGCCTGGATAGGCGTCATGGAGTTCACATCCATTTCATCCAGATCTGTTTTGAATTCTGCTTCCTGTTTTTCGAACATGGATATCTGTTTTGACGCAGGGGATGGTGCAGATGTTCCCGACTGATCGGATGATTCCAGGTGATGATTTAAAATATCTTTTGCTCGTGAAATGACACTGGTCGGCAGACCAGCCATTTGTGCCACATGAATTCCATAACTCTTATCCCCCGGCCCTTTCATGATCTTCTTTAAAAAGACGATCTCATCGCCAAATTCCTTCACGGCTGCATGATGATTTTCCAATCGGTCCAGTGAATGGTCCAATTCTGTCAATTCATGGTAGTGTGTAGCGAATAAGGTTCGGGCAGCTACTTCGCTATGATTGTGGAGATATTCCGTGATGGACCAGGCCAGTGACAGGCCATCGAACGTGGCGGTACCACGTCCTATTTCATCCAAGAGAATCAAACTTTGAGGGGTGGCATTATTCAAAATATTGGCGGCTTCGATCATTTCCACCAAAAATGTACTTTCACCGCCGGCCAAGTTATCACTGGCACCCACACGGGTAAATAAACGATCCACAATGCCGATGGTTGCCTTTTTCGCCGCAACATAACTTCCAACCTGAGCCAAAAGCACATTTAATCCAATTTGACGCAAATAGGTGGATTTCCCGGCCATGTTAGGCCCGGTGATTAGGTGGATCTGGCTTTTATTGACATCCATCTGCAGATCATTGCCTACAAATCGGTCGGACGCTGGTAGTAGATTCTCCACCACTGGATGACGGCTATCCTTCATCTCAAGAACAGCATCCTCCACAAGGGTAGGTTTGCAGTATTTCTTTTGGATTGCCAAATGAGAAAATGTAGACAGCACATCCAAACGATTCAATAGTTTGGCATTGGTTTGGATCAGGTCAGCTTTATCGAGGATCTTCCGGCACAATTCATCGAATAATTCCATTTCTATGGCAATAATATCTTCTTCAGCGGAGAGGATCTTTTCCTCGTATTCCTTCAGTTCTTCAGTGATGTAGCGCTCGGCGTTCACCAGCGTCTGTTTGCGAATATAGGTCTCCGGCACTTTATCCTGGTGGATCTTGGAAACCTCCAGGTAATAACCGAACACTTTGTTAAAACCCACTTTCAGCTTACTGATGCCGGTCTTTTCCCGCTCCTGCTCCTGCATATCGGCGATCCATTGTTTACCGCTGCTGGCCAGAGTCCGCAATTCGTCTAATTCCTTATGGATCCCTTCCCGGAATACATTTCCGTTTTGCAATTGGGCCGGAACTTCATCATTCAACTGGCTGGTGATCAGCTCAACCACTTTATCCGTATCTTTGAATGAATCGTACAACATTTTCCAGATTCCATTATCAGCTGAATTCAATAATTCTTTGATCTTCGGGATACACTTTAAGCTTTCCTTTAAACCAATTAAATCCCTGGGATTGGCTTTATTCTGGTTTATTTTGCCCAATATCCGTTCAATATCCAAAACTTCATCCAAGAGCCCACGAACTTTCTTCAACAGTCGTTTATTTTTTACAAATCCTTCCACGAGGATTAAACGAGCATTCAGGCGATCCAGATCGGTCAGCGGTTGAGTCAGCCATTGTTTCAGCAGCCGTCCCCCTCCGTTGGTGACTGTCTCATCAAGAAGGTCCACTAGCGTTCCATGGGTCCCTTGTGTGGCCAAGGACTTAAATACTTCCAGGTTGCGGATGGTAAAGCCGTCCAAACCCATGATCCCGTCTTCAGAAACAGGATGGATAGACGTTACATGTGCCACGGAACCGTTCAAGGCATTTTTCACATGATAGAAGATGGCTCCTGCAGCGGTAATGCCCAATTCCATTTGGCTGCAACCAAACCCTTTCAAATTCCTCACTTTAAAATGGTCAGTCAGTGTTCTCTCCCCTTGATCATAAGACATGACCCAATCTTCCACGGTGGATACAAAGGGCTTCAGTTCCCGGTACCATGCTGACGTTGAATACACACTATTCTCTGCCAACAGTACTTCCCGGGGAGCGAATTTCCGCAATGCTTCCGTTAAATCGTTTACCTCACATTCACCGATGAACAATTCTCCCGTGGATTGATCCAATACAGCATAGCCGGCTTGGTCGCGATGAATGTGTACACAGGCCAAAAACTGATTCGCTTTCTCATTCAGGGCTGCCTCGCTGGTGATGGTCCCGGGTGTCACCACTTCCACCACTTCCCGCTTCACTATACCTTTAGCCAGCTTTGGGTCTTCCACCTGTTCGCAGATGGCCACCCGGTGGCCGGCATTCACCAGTTTGTGCAAATAATTATCGATGGCGTGATAGGGAAATCCGGCCAGGGGCACATCGGCGGCAGCGCCGTTGGAACGCTTGGTCAGGACGATCCCTAGGACCTTCGCCGTGGTGACGGCATCATCGCTGAATGTTTCGTAGAAATCCCCCATGCGAAAAAGGACAATGGCATCGCTGTATTGCCGCTTCACCTCCTCGTACTGGCGCATGAGGGGCGTACCTTGGGCTTGAGATTTATTACTCACAGATTATCCCTCTTCAAACGCACATTTCCATCTCGATCCGTCCAACCTTGCCTGTCACAGTATTCCAGGACAGGAATGGCGAATTTCCGCGTTAAACCGGTTATGTGTTTGAAGTCTGCCACATTCATTTCGGTTTGGGTGTGAAAATGGTTACTCATCTCCTGGCGCAGTTTAGCCATGTTTTGGCTGTGCATCCAGACACCATTTTCGATCTCTACCACTGTTTCTTCGCTCTTTAAGACGTGGAGGATCTCCAGGATGTCCTTATGCCCCCTTTTCAATGAGCCGGATAATTCTTCAGTTGTCAGAGGAGTGAATCCATTTTTTATCATTTGTTCTTCCAATTTCCGGGATACGTCTGCCGTTCCGCCTTCCAGTTCCACTGCATGACTGGCCAATGCCACTCCCGTTCCGGCTGAACGAATGAAGCCATCGTTTTCCATGATCTCCAGCACTTCCGCCAGCCATTTTTCACTCAATCCTGTTTCCTGTTTCAGCACATCCACAGACATGGCTTTCCGGAGGGGATTGTTCTCATGGTACTTTTCAAGGCATCCTATGACCCATTCAATACAATCCTGCAAATTTTCATCCGTATAAATAAAATTCTGTCGGGATGTTTTCAGTCCTGTTTTTTTCACCAATTCCCTGACGCGTTTTTCCGTCATGTGCAGTACAAGTCCCCAGTCATGAACCGTTTTTGGGGAAAGGTTAAATGTTGCAACTAATTGACCAAACCTTTTTTCCAAGTTCAAATCCAATTCAGACACCCATTTCCCGATCTTCACATTCTTGGGGATCAATGTGGTCAACACCGTCCCCCCTCCAATGGTGTGCATGGGAGAATATGAACGCATGACAAAACGATCTTCCACAGCAGCCACGGTTGGTTTTTCCAGAGCAAGTATAACATTTCCCGAACTGCCGGCGGACATTTTCTTGCTCGATGTTAAATACACACGTGCCATAACCTCGTTTGTACCCAAATGGACTCTCACCCGCTGTCTGTGCTTCACATCCTTTTTCATGTCCACTGTGAGCTGGATGTGAGCTGTGAATTTCTTTACCGCGTGCAGTTTTCCGGGAGTCGCCAGTTCTGACCCGCGGAAGATTTTATCCGCTTCCACGCCCGAAAGATTCACCGCTGTCCGATCACCCCGATGTACAGACTCAACATCTGCCCCATGGGACTGGATCCCTCGGACCTTGGATGAAATATTCCCGGGAAGGACATCCAAAGTTTCCCCTTTTTTCAATCCACCGGAAATGACGGTCCCTGTCACCACAGTGCCGAAGCCTGTCATGGAAAAGACACGGTCTGCCTGGAGCCGAAAAAAGCCCTCTTTTTCTGACTGCTGAACTGCAGCTGCCTTTGATTCCAATACCTGTTTTAATTCATCGATCCCCTCGTTGGTCTGGACAGAAGTCCGGATCACATCCACGCTGTCAAAAATGCCTTCCGTCAATTCCCGGACCTCCAATTCAACCAGGTCCAGCCATTCACTATCTTTCACAAGATCTACTTTTGTCAGGGCTATAACACATTGAGGAATTTTTAAAAGTTTCAGAATATGTACATGCTCCCGCGTCTGGGGCATGATGCCGTCATCGGCGGCCACCACCAGCAGGGCAATATTGATGGTGGACACACCTGCCACCATATTGCGGATGAATTTCTCGTGACCTGGAACGTCAATAATGGTCACGTATTCATTTAAGAAAGCAAATCCCAGGTCTATGGTCATGCCCCGAGCTTTTTCCTCCGCCAAACAGTCGGTGTCCGTACCGGTAAGTGCCATTACCAAGGCTGTCTTGCCGTGGTCAATATGCCCGGCAGTGCCGATGACAACTTGGGTCATTAGACCTCCTGGATAGCTTGTATAAGTTTTTTTATTTGATTCGGCAGTACCGCTTTCAGATCAATGGTGAATGTATTCCCTTTGGTAAAACCCACTACTGGGATGTTTCCCGTGCGAAATGCCTTGGCCAGTTTAGACACTGACATGGATTTTGGCTTGAATTGTAACGCTGCACTGGGGATGGTCTCCACCGGCAGGGAACCGCTTCCGGCTTCCACTACAGATTCCACCAATGAAACTCCCAGGTCGTTGATCATCTTTTTGGATAATCCTTTCAAGATCGTTGCTCCCCGTTTCATCAAGGTCTTTCGGGATGTGGTCAGTAGTTTCAGGGACAGATTATCACCACTGACCTTCTGATCTGAACGATAGGTCCGCAGTGTTTCTTCCATGAGGGCAATGGTCCACTTATCACAGCGGTACGTGCGGTAAAGGGGATTGTTGTGGATGGTATTCACGTATTTTTTCTTACCCACGATGAGCCCGGATTGAGGTCCACCCAGTAGTTTATCACCGGAGAATGTGATCACATCGGCGCCGGCCTTCACCACATCCGCCACCAATTTTTCCGAGGGGAGGCCCATTTTTACCATATCCACCAAGGCGCCGGAACCAAGATCGGCTACCAAGGAGATCCGTTTCTTTTTCGCCAATGATGCCAATTCTGTGAGGGACACTTCCTTGGTGAAGCCCCGGACCACGTAATTGCTGGTGTGGGCCCAGAGGATGGCGCCGGTGTTCTTGGTGATGGCTTTTTCGTAATCCTTCAGATGGGTGCGGTTGGTAGTACCCACTTCCACGAGATTACAGTAGCTTTTCCGCACCACGTCGGGAATACGGAATGATCCGCCGATCTCCACTTCCTGTCCTCGGGAAACGATGACACCCTTCCCTTCGGCGAATGTATTCAAAGCAATGAGAACAGCCGCAGCATTATTATTGACCATTAAACTAGCTTCCGAACCACAGATGGCAGACAGCAACTCATTGATATGGTCCAACCGCTCACCCCGCTTACCGGAATCTAGGTTGAATTCAAGATTTACGTATCCCTCCAAACGTTTGGCAGCATTGGCAATGATCTTCTTTGACAGCGGCGCCCGGCCAAAACCAGTATGCAGCACTACACCAGTACCGTTAATGATATTTTTCATGGAAGGTTCAGCCAATCGACTAATTTCATTTTTAATTGCATCAACAATCTGACTGCGTTTAAGTTTTAATTTTCCTGCTTTAGCTTCAACTCTATATCTAAAAATTTCTGAATTAATAATTTTTGTTATATAATTATTATGATGTCTGTTATCTAACGATACTTCAAGTAATACTTCAGATACAGATGGCAGTTGCTGGAGTTGGTTTTTGCTCATTATTATATAGGAAATTGATGAACATTTGAAGATAAAATAACCATCATGATTTCTTTATGATCATGTAACTGGTAAAGAGCCCCGGGATTAATAACAAGCCCATCACAGGAAAAACGGAAGCAACGCCCATGTTTTCAGCAATATATCCGCCAAAACCGGCAGCCAATGAACCAATCCCAAAGCTTATAAAAAAGCTAACACCATAGCCCAGCCCCCTGTTGGCACTGTGGGTGAATTCTGCAATGAGTGTATTGCTTATGGGCTGATTAGAAAAGAAAGCCATACCCATGAATAAACCGGACACAACCAGCATCAAATCTGAAGTATAGCCCATAAGCAATAAAAACGGGATATTCACAGCCACCATTATCATGAGCATTTTGGGCCGATTGTATCGGCTACCCAGCCGACCGCCAATAAGTTGACCAACAATTCCGGCAAGGAATACCATTGTAGGGAAAATGCCTGCTTTCATGGTGTTGGAAATGAAAGGCAGAAAATGGTTCGTATTCTCGGCAAAATGGGTGGGCATAAATGTAGTAAAACCGTAATATGCCATGCCCATGAACATATTAGTTATATAGAAGAAAATCAGTGCCGGACGATTAGTTTTTTCAACACGGTTTTCAGTATTATGCTCTGCACTACTATGCCTTTGTTTCGGAATGGTAATAATTGTGAGAAGTCCAAGCAACACATTGAACACGCCAAGAAAAGCATAAGATGCACGCCAGGAAATAAGTGAAGCTAACGCTGTGGCCATGATTGGGCCAGCTGCTGACCCTATGGTACCGAAGATTCCATGTGTTGCCATACCCTTGGTCAGAGCATTTACACGATGAGAAATGAGCGTCAGGCCGGCAGGATGATAAATACTGCAGAAAAAGCCCATGAGTCCGAGGCTAACAATCAACATGGTAAACGTATCTGATAATGATACAAGAACAGCAGATAGACCTGATCCAAATAGATACAAAAATAAAAGTGTCCGTCCGCCCAGCTTGCGTTCAGCCCAGCCGGCGGGAATGGCACCCACTCCAAACATAAAAGCACTTACAGTGACCACAAGACCGAGCGTATCCAGACCGGTGTTGAATTCATCCCGCAGAATGGGGATGAGGCTCGGCAGCGCCAGCATCAACGCATGGACGGATAAATGGCTGCCACCGGTAATACCCAGGACTATTTTTTCAAATCTATTCATTATTGGTTAATTGTGATTGGTAACTGGTTATTGGTATGTATCAATCAAATATATTCTACACAATTTACACAACTACCAGTTACTACTATACCAGTTACCGTTTAAACAGAGTCATAACAAAAAAACCCTCACCGGTCAAAAACCAATGAGGGTTCTGCAAGTAAAATAGTCTCTACATTATCTCTTTTCAGTGATACGGGTTGCTTTACCCGATCTACCGCGTAGATAATGCAATTTGGCCCTGCGGACCTTACCGCGACGGACCACGTTCAAATTGGCGATCATGGGTGAGTGTAACGGGAAAATACGCTCCACTCCGACACCATTTGAGATCTTACGAACAGTAATGGTTTCTTCGATTCCGCCGCCTTTCCTGGCGATTACGACACCGCGATATTTCTGGATCCGTTCTTTGCCGCCTTCAACGACGCGCATATCCAGTTCTATAGTATCTCCTGCATTGAATTCAGGAATATCTGTTTTTAACTGGTCTTGAACAACTTCTTGTAATTTATTCATCATTTACTCCGATATTGCGCTTTTTTCTAAATATGAACACCACAGGTCCGGGCGTTTTTCCTCTGTAATTTTTTCTTTTTGTGACTGCCTCCAGTCATGGATCTCCTGATGGTGACCGTTCAATAATACATCCGGCACCTTCATGCCATCCACTTCCCGGGGTTTGGTAAAATGGGGATTGTCCAGCAGGTCATTATAGAATGAATCCGTTTCTGCTGATTCCCTGGAATTCAACACTCCCGGCATCAACCGCACCATGGAATCGATCATGATCATGGCCGGGATCTCCCCGCTGGTGACCACAAAATCACCGATTGAAAATTCGTTGGTCACGTATTTTTCGATGACACGCTGATCGATTCCCTTGTAATGTCCGCAAATAAAAATTGTGTGGTCATGTTCGCTGAATGATTCAGCAGCATTGTGGTTCCACGTTTGACCCTGAGGTGACGGAAAGACAACTCGAACATTTTCATCATTGATCCATTCCAATGAAGACTCTACGGCAGACATCAACGGTTCCGCCATCATGACCATGCCGCTACCGCCGCCGAAAGGGGTATCATCGATCTGCCTGTAATTACCCTTACCGAATTCCCGGAGATCCACGACATTATATTCCACCACTTTCTCCTCAGCCCCTTTGCGCAGCATACTTTGTTCGATGATGGCATTGACCATCTCCGGGACGGGTGTAATGATGGCAATCTTTTTCACAATAGTCCTTCCATGGGCGCGATCATGATCACCCGTAATAAATGGTCCACACCAATAATAATTTCTTTGATCACCGGGATCAATTTTTCATTTTCTCCATCTTGGATCACATAAACATCATTGGACGGCAGCCAGAGAATATCTGCCAGGTTCCCTACCAGTTCACCCGATTCAGTGATTACACTGTATCCCAGCAGATCTTTGGAGATCAATTCTGCATTATCCCCTTCACGGCCTTCAGCATACAGCGTTTGACCGATCAAAGTCTCTGCTTCATCACGGGAAAGTATGCCCTCAAATTTAAAACGACGTTTTTTCCCCTGGCCTATGGCTTTTGATAATTTGATCTCTCTTACCATGTCCATATCAAAACCAATACGCAAATCGCGTGTTTCGATATATTCATCGAAATACCGTGAGAGAGGCTGCAGGCGAACTTCACCGTGGCGACCGCTCACGCGAGAAATGGTTGCGATTGGGTGTACTTTTTTCTTCGACATATCAGTCAATGACATCCAACCGGGCGCGCTTGCCCCCTTCTTTAGCATTGATGGCGAATACGAGAGTTCTTAATGCGGAAATATTCCGGCCCTTCTTGCCAATCACTTTACCATAATCGCCTTCACCAACTGTCAATTCGTAGATAATACGCTGTTCTGTTTCCACGGTATTTACTTGGACTTCGTCCGGTTTATCAACTAACTGTTTCACTACAACTTCGATCATATCCTTCATGTCAGTCTCCTTGCAACTAAATCGTCGCTATTTTTCCTCTTTATCTTCCTTTGAAGATTCTTCTTCCTCTTCTTCTGGTTCGGTGTCTTTTTCTGTGGAATTTTCTTCTTCAGGAGTTTCATCTTCTTCAGATGATTCTTCTACTGGTACTTCTTCCTCCGCTGCTTCTTCAGCTTCTTCCTCGGTCGACTCTTCTTCAGTAGCTTCTGCTTCTTCCGTTTCCTCACTTGCTTTCTCTTCAGCCGCATCCTCTTTGGCTGGGGTTTCTCCTTCAGCGTCAGAGGCTTCTTCTTCTGCTTCCGATTCATCTTCTTCTTGTGGCTCATCAGCTGCTGTTTCGGTTTCTTCAACTGCTTCTTCTACAGGAGCTTCGTCTTCTGTTTTTCCTTCTTCAACTTCCTCTTCATCAGCACCATTGTCCTCAGCTGGCTCCTCTTTAGCTTCTTCATCAGTACTTTCTTCTTCAGAACTATCTTCGGCTTTTTCTTCCTCCGTCGGCGTTGCTTCAGCTGATTCTTCTGCTTCACCTTCTTCAGCTACCGGTTCCTCAGCACTGGTTTCTTTTGTCGCCTCTTCTGCCGGTTCTTCTTCAGCCGTTTCGTCACTGGAGTCCTCTGCAACTTCCTCTGCTACTTCAGGTGTTTCTGCAACTGCTTCTGCAGTTTCGCCTTCCTCAGCTTGAGGTTTTTCATCTGTTTTTTCTTCTGATGTCTCTTCTGCTACTGGTTCTTCTGTAGCTTCTTCCATCGACTCATCTGCGGATTCCTCTGCAGGTGCATCCTCTGTTACGGGTTCAGCTGTTGCTTCATCAGTTTGATCTTCTTCGGTTGTATCATCTTCTTGTGTTTCTGCAACTGCTTCTGCTTCTTTAGTTTCTGTTGCTTCAACAGGAGTTTCTTCTACTGCTTCGGCTGCAGCAGCGGCTTCAGCTTCTTGCTCTGCGGCTTGCTGTTTTTCTTCCGCTTTTTTAGCCACATTTTCTGCCCTGCTTTTTACCACTTCTTCACGCTCCAATGCCCATTTTTTCATTTCTTTTTCAACAGCAGCATCGTCTAGTCCCTTGCTGATCAAATGCCAACGGTGGGCCAGGCCTGTTCGTTTTAAAATATTATGAGCTGTTTCTGTGGTTTGGGCACCTTCTCCCAGCCAATGTAAAATCCTGTCTTCTTTAAGAGATAAATTCTTTTCATCATCTATTTCCAATGGGTTGAACCAGCCCAATTCCTCAATGGCAGCACCGTCACGGCGAGCCCTTTCATCCATAACCACAATGCGGTAAAACGGTCTGTTTCTGCGTCCTATGCGTTTCAGTCTTATTTTAGTAGCCAATTCGTTCTCCTTTTAGCTTATTCCTGCGAAGTTGCCCAGCGGCATTTTGCCGGGCTTCATTTTTCCAAATTGTTTCATCATTTTTTTCATTTGCGTAAACTGCTTTAATAATTGGTTGACTTCTTGCAATGACCGGCCTGAACCTTTAGCGATTCGTTTGCGGCGACTGCCATCGATCAAACTGGGGTGCTTACGTTCTTCAACAGTCATGGAATTGATAATAGCTTCTGTCCATGACAATTGGCTGTCATCCATGTTCATGCCTTTTAACAGTTTACGATTCATTCCCGGCATCATCCCCACTAATTGCTGGAGCGACCCCATTTTTTTAAGCTGTTTTAACTGCAGCTGAAAATCTTCTAGATCAAATTCATTTTTGAGCATCTTCTTTTCGAGCTTTTTGACCGTTTTTTCATCGGCTATCTCTTCAGCTTTCTGAACAAGGCTGATGACATCTCCGAACCCAAGGATTCTGTCCGCCATTTGTTTTGGATTAAATGGCTCAAGGCCTGCTATTTTTTCTGATACACCGGCAAATTTGATGGGAGTGCCTGTTACGTGTCGGATCGATACTGCTGCACCTCCCCGGGCATCACCATCCAATTTTGTCAGTATCGTACCGGTTAATGGCAATGCTTCAGAAAATGCTTTGGCTGATGTAACGGCATCTTGCCCGGTCATACTGTCTGCTACGAATAAAACCTCATTTGGAGATGTTTCATCGGCGATCTGCTGGATCTCTTCCATCATTTCACCATCAATATGGAGTCGTCCGGCTGTATCCAGGATCACCACATCCATTTTATCTTTTTTGGCCTTATCCAAGGCATTCTTGCAAATAGCAACTGGATCAACAAGGCCTTCATCATATACTGGTACATCAATTTGCTGGCCCAATGACTGCAATTGTTCAATAGCCGCAGGACGATATACATCAGCGGCAGCCAGTAAAACTTTTTTACTATTCGATTTTAGCATTTTAGCCAATTTTGCACAAGTGGTCGTTTTTCCTGATCCCTGGAGTCCAGCCATGAGGATGACAGCTGGTTTTCCCTTCAGATCCAATTCGGACGTTTCATCACCTAAAACATGGACCAGTTCCTCATGGATGATCTTGATGAATTGTTCCCCGGGCTTGATGGATTTAAGAACCTTCGTTCCTTCAGCTTTCTCCTGGACGTGGGTAATGAATTCACGGGCGACCTTCAGGTTCACATCTGCTTCCAGTAGCACTCGACGGATCTCCCGCGCTGTTTCCTGGATATTGCTGTCAGTGATCTTCCCCAGTCCCCGGAGACGGCGGAAAATATCATCAAAACGATCTGTAATTTGTTCAAACATAGAATTTCGGCTCGATTAAAGCCTGTAAAATTAAGTATTTCTCTTTAGGGATTCAATAAAATAGAATGAAAAATATCAAGCGTCAAACTTGACAGAAACGAGCTTGGACACCCCTTTTTGTTCCATGGTCACACCGAAGAGGTAATTGGCAGCTTCCATGGTCAGCTTGTTGTGTGTAACAACGATGAATTGAGTTTCATCTGCAAATGCCTCCAGGACCTTTGTGAACTTGCGAATATTAACATCGTCCAATGGTGCGTCAACCTCATCCAGAATACAGTAAGGACTTGGTTTATACTGATAGATAGCAAAAAGCAGTGCAATAGCAGTGAGAGACTTTTCACCGGCCGAAAGCATTCGTAAAGAATTGTTCTTTTTCCCGGGAGGCTGCGCGTGAATGGCAATATCTGCTTCCAGCGGATCGGGATCGCCTACCAGGGTCAAGGACCCTTTTCCGCCTTCAAAGAACATGGAAAATAGTTTTTCAAAATTGACCTTGATCTGGTCAAATGTTTCTATAAACAGTTTACGTGCTTCACTATCAATCGTTTGAATGGTCTCCCACAAGTTTTCTTCAGATTCAATAAGGTCGGCTTTCTGTTCTTCCAATAACTCCAACCGTTCAGTCTCGGCATCATGTTCATCCTTCACAGCCATATTAATGGGGCCTATATTCTCGATACTGCGGTTGATCTTTTCGATCCGCTCTTCCAACTCAAAAATAGATTCTTCTATTTTCATTTCCTTGGGAATTTTTTTATCATAGCGGTCCCTGATCCGTTCGGCAATGATCTTGATTCGTTGTTCGATCTCTGATATCTCCAGTTCTGCGGATTTCAGATCTTCCAGCAAACTTTCACGGCTGTGTTGTTCTTCACGAATCTTTGTTTGTATGCCCTCAATTTCATTGAACGTTTCTTGAACTGTTTCCTTTTTCAGATCCAGTATGGAGCGTCTTTTAGTAACGATTGCGCCAGCCTTTTGTAAAGCCTGATTATCAGCAGCAACTTGTTTTTTCAGGCTCTTTTGCAACTGTTCAAGTTCCTTGATCTCTTGATCAATTTCATTCTGCCGTTTGGTCAATTCAGCTGCTGATTCTTCAGCTGTACGTTTCTGAAATAGGAGATTATCCCGCTGATTCTCCAAGTTTAATACTTCAATGCGCAGGTCCTGGACCTGTTTATGAAATTCATCTCGTTTATTGCGAATTTCCAAGAGTGCATCATTAGCCTTGGTAAGATCCTCGGCCAGTTTAGAAAGAACCCTTTCTCCTTTTTCTGCTGAAGGTGATAATTTTTTCAGGGATACTTTTAATGATGCAATAGCCGCATTCGTTTCCCCAATCTCACTGACAATGGCCGCTTTTTGTTCCTCCAGCTGTTCCACACGAATGGTGTGCTGCATTGCCTGTTGTTCAAGGGTGTGGAGTTCAATGTTCAAGCCTTCAATAATAGAGGATTGTCTGCTCTTTTCTTCCCTTCCTTTTTCCAGGTCAGCCAGTACCTTGGATAATGTCGTCTCGAGGAGCAATTGATCTTTTTTATTCTGGTCCAATTGGGCTTGCAGCGACTTCAAGGTCTCTTTTCTGCCCACCAATCCTTTGCTTTTATTGGTCCGTTTAATGATCATATTCGTCCCGGCGAAAGTGCCGTCCATGTCTATAAAATCCCAACCGGACAATGATTTATCCTTAAGAGCCTGAGCAATGTCATTTACTATCAGCACTCTACCCAGTAAAGCGTTTACTAAAACATTATATTTCTTATCAGCTTTGACAACATCTGTTGCACACGCCACCACTAATTTGTTATTGGGTATTTTACCCTGTTTATTCCCTAATGCTGAAATTTCTTTTAAAGGCAGAATGGAGGCGCTGCCCTGTTTTTGTTCCTTAAGAGTTTGCAGTATGTTTAATGCAGTCCGCCTATTATCAGCCACCAAACAACCTGCAGTTGAGCCCAAAATGCTCTCAATAACACTTTGATATTTTTTATCCACATCCAGTAATTCTGCACATACACCATGCACGCCTGTGAAATCCTGGGGATGATCCAGCATATATTTAACTCCACTAGGATATCCTTCCTTTGATTCCAATAAATGTTCATAGAACTGTATTTGGTTGAGCAATCCTTCATATCTTGTTTTCAAGCTATGTTCATGGCGAATGGCTTCCTGCTCATCCAATTCCAGTGTTTTGACTGTTGAAGAGATCTTTTCCAGAGTTAAACTTTGATGTTCACGTTTTTTTTGTAATTCAGCTATACTTTTTTCATTCGTTTTCTGATTCTTTTCGAAATCATTATGGTCCTGCTTTAGTTTTGATTCTCTTTCTTGCAGAGTTTGTAAGCGGTTTTCTTTTTCACCGAGCATATCTTCAGTGCGCTTGTATAAGGATTCCCCGTCAACTAACTTTCGTTGCTCATCCCAACGCTTGTTTTGCAATGTATCTACATCTTGTTGGGCTTGTTTATATTTTTTATCCAGGGATTCAAACGCTGTTTTTTCTTTTTTATAGATTCCCAATTGGTCATCGATCTGCGGAAGGAGCTCCCGGTTCTCCATTTCATAATCATCAACATGTTCTTTCAACTGGGTAATGCGATTTTTATTTGTGGATTTTTCACGGTTTAAGCGTTCAACGGCCGCTTCAGCGCTGCTCCGTTTTTCAGAAGCTACCAATACATCCCGTTGGGCTTTATCACGTACTTCCTCTTCTTTTGCGATAGCACTGCGCAGGTCGTCCAATTCCTGTTGTTGGTTTTGATAAACTGATTTCAGCTGATCCAGTTCTTTTTCATGGATCGACGTTTCGGTGGCGGTGGATTCTCGCAGGTGCTTGAAGTCCTGGATCTTCTTTTTAAGTGGTGCGGCGACCTCTTCGTATTCTTTGATCTTGACAAATGCCAGGGCGATCTCACGCTGGCAGAGTTCAGTAGATAATTTTTCATGACGCTCGAAGCGCTTTAGCTGCAATGCCAGTGCCTTGACCTTGGATTCCACTTCAGTAATAATATCATTTATCCGTTCCAGGTCTGTTCGGACTGCTTCAAATTTTCTTAAAGTTAATTTTCGCTGGTGCTTGTATTTATTAATACCAGCGGCTTCCTCGAACATGCGCTTACGGTCTTCGGTGGTCTCGGACAGGATCTGCTCAATCATTTTCAGCTCGATGACCGAATAGGCATCAGCTCCCATGCCCGTATCAATGAACAGGTCCTGGATATCTTTTAATCTGCAGGGGGCCCTGTTGATATAATATTCACTATCTCCGTTGCGGAACACACGGCGGCCAATCTCCACATCGTTATACTCCAGAGGCAGTTTTCCTTTATTATTGTGGACAGTGAGGGATACTTCGCAAACGTTTAATGGTTTGGTGGAATCAGCACCGCTGAAAATAACATCTTCCATCTTACCGCTGCGGAGGACGCTGTATTTCTGCTCGCCCAGGACCCAGCGGATGGCGTCTACGATATTGGTTTTTCCGCAGCCGTTGGGGCCGACGATGGCGGTGATGCCTTCTCCAAATTTTAGGATATCCTTCTTGGCGAAGGATTTAAACCCGTGGATGTTTAGATCTGATATATACACTTAGTACTGGTTTGGATGATCTGTGGTAGTGGAATTTATGTATTTTTAGAGGAGAATGCTACATTTTACCCCGGTGGCCATTTCATCTGCCGACCGCCAAGCAAATGCAGGTGAATGTGGTAAACCGTCTGTCCCCCATCACTGTTGCAATTAAAAACCGTCCGGTAACCTGAATCGGCAATACCCTCCTGCCCTGCAATTTCTTTTGCGGCCAGCAACATTTCACCCATGAGTGTCTTATGAGCTTCAGCCAAATCATTCGTTGTGGAAATATGTTCTTTGGGTATTATGAGAATATGTGTAGGTGCTTTGGGGTCAATATCCCGGAAGGCTAAAACTTGATCATTCTCATAAACGGTATCAGTCGGTATATCACCGGCAACTATTTTACAGAAAAGGCAATTATCCATACCTAACCTCCATATTCAATAATGTTCAATGCTGTTATAGCCGCAGTCTCTGTCCGCAGGCGCCTGCTGCCCAAGGTTACTATATCTATATAGTTATTTCTAATAACATCCATTTCATTTTCCGAAAAATCTCCTTCCGGCCCAATCATTACGCTTACCTCACGTAATGATTGTTCCATCTGCCAATTTGCAAGCCCTATGTCTCCTGTGTTTTGCAGGCAAATCGTTACGCCTGGCCTGTCACGCAAATAATTATCCAGAGTAGTGGGTTCATGCAATCCAGGAAATAGACTTCGTCCGCATTGTTTGGCAGCTGCCTGTACAATTTTTTGTGAGCGTTCCATATTCAATGATTTTTTTACACACTTGTCCAAAATTAAAGGAGTGATGGAAGCAGCGCCGCATTCAACTGCTTTTTCCAACAGCCACTCAAAACGGTCCCGTTTGATCAAGCCCACCGCCAAATGCATGGTTATTCTTGCTTCAGCATGATTCGGGATCCTTTCTAAAATATCACCGGTAACAGACCTGCCGTTTTCTGTAATGATCCCCTTATACGCAGTCCCCACGCCATCCACCAGCCAAATCTCATCATCCACCTGCAGGCGCAAAACATTTACAGCATGATGCCCTTCTCCAGTATCAAGGGTAAAGCGATTTCCGGTAATTTGATTAGGGGATATATAAAAAAAGTGCTCGCCGGCCATCAGCGCCGCCAGTTGAAACCCACATGTATTATGGCTCCGCTGTAATTTTTTTCGCCATCCACTTCACCATCCATGGGTAGAAAATCTATCCCGGCGCCAACAGATACAATCATATTATTCATCATCAGGAAATCGGCACCGACACCCACGTTTGCTCCAAATGTCCAAAAACCCCTGGACCTTTTCCAGCGCTCCATGAATTTATCACTATCAGCACCATCAATGGTCAAGACAGGCCCTGCCTGGACTCCAAGAAAGGGTGCAAAATTATTGGCAATCTTGTCAGCAAAGGGGAAATATTTTACACCGCCAAACATGGGGACAATCAGAACGTACTTATCACCTGATGAACGATATTGATTTGTATAAGGATCGTACACCATCATAAAATCTTCACCCTTTACATCGAAGAATCGACTGTGAAAAAGCCATTGCAGTGTATTGTTGGAATACCAAACTTGGTGATAAAATATTCCTGTTCCCTGCTCGCCAACCTGCAGGCCGAAGCCCTTGTAACCATCAACTGCATGCAAAGTACTAATTATAGATATTATAAGAATTAATTTTTTCATATGGTTATAACTACTTTTCCAAACTGTTCGCTGTTTTCCAGATATTCATGCGCTGAAGCTATATCATCCAAGGAAAAAGTTTTATCAATTCGGGGTTTCAATTGTCCTTCTTCCACGAGCTTGATGACCTGTGTAAATGAATCCGCATCACCCATAGTTGAGCCCAATACTGACTGCTGCTTGAAAAATAAATACCGCAGGTCAATGGCAACATTCGGTCCTGTTGTCGCTCCGCAGGTGACCACCCGTCCGCCATTTTTTAGCACTTTCATAGATACATCCCACGTCGCCTTACCTACATGTTCAAAGACAACATCCACTTTACCGCAAAATGATTTTATTACCCCGGCAACATTATCGTTATAATGATGCACGACCAAATCAGCACCCAAGTCCCTGGCAAAACTGCACTTTTCATCGGTACCGGCCGTGGCAATTACGTTACAACCAGCTATTTTTGCAATCTGGACTGCCATGTGTCCTACTCCAGAACCGGCGCCCCACACCAGCACATTTTCTCCAGGCTGAACTTGCGCTCGCTTGACAAGCATCTGGTATGCCGTTTGGCCCACAAGGGGAAATGCTGCCGCTTCGGTAAAGGAAATATTGTCTGGTTTTGGCTCCACAAATTTTTCATCAAGGACAATGAATTCACAGTTGGTGCCGTTAGTGGATTCACCCAGGATACCCATCGTTGCGCACATATTCTCATTCCCAGCCTGGCAGTTGCGGCATGCACCGCAGTAGACTAAGGGTTGGATAAGCACTTCATCATCCGCTTTAAACCGTGTAACACTCTCGCCAACTGTGCAAATTTGCCCGGCACCGTCACTGCCTAAAATCATGGGCAGAGATATACCGGGAAACCCATTTCGCACCCAGATATCCAGATGATTAAGCGCAGAGGTTTTTAAATGGATTAGTACCTGGCCAGGGCCCGGTTCGGGTTTAGGAATATCGTCAACTTGCAGGACATCGACACCGCCATGTTCATGAATGCGGACAGCTTTCATTTTTTAGCTGCAAACCATTTTTTATCTAAACTCAAGTCACCAGCGCCGCTTACAACTAACGCGGCACAAATAAACGCATATGCCAAGGCCATTTCGGGACTGCCTTTTCCAGTTGTGATATGCATGTTCGTACTCACCAGCATGGTGATCATGAGTAATCCTGCTGCGATCCGCGTACAAAAACCCACACCAATCAGCAATGCACCAATGGATTCAGAAAATGCCGCCATGAATCCCCAGAATGTATACAAAAAATTTATCCCTAAATGCTGCATACCAAATTTACCAACTCCCGCCCAGCGTTCAGGCCCACCGATGATCATACCCCAGCCGTGATTGGTAATCATCAACCAGGCGATACCGATTCTCAAAACCAGCAAGCCGTAATTGGTGCATTTACTGCAATCACTAAATAGAGCTGATACATATTTATTCATCATTTATCTCTTTATAATCAGCGTCCTGGATATCCATTTTCCCGTAATCAGTCTTATCTTTTTTCCGGGAAGTCTTTTGCAGCATGCGGACATTTTTCAATAACCTGTAACCGGCAAATATCAATACTAGGATTAAAAAGGTTTTTAACATGGTCTATTGGGCAACGGGATTGAAAAACTTTGTGCCGGTCACCGGCTGGCGGATATAATTGATCACTTCATCCAGGTCTCCTTGGTTATGGACAAAATCAATATTGTTGGTATTTATTATCACCAGCGGTGTATCCTGGTAGCGGAAAAAATATTCCGTGTACAATTGGTTCAGGGCATCGATATACTCTTCTGAAATATTTTTTTCCATTTCCCGGCCCCGGCGCGCAATGTTGCGCATAAGTGTATTGGTGTCCGCCTGCAAATAGATAACCAGGTCTGGATTGATCACATTTTTTTCCAATAGGTTAGCCACTGTATCATAGAGCGTCATTTCCTTTTCATCCAAATTCAGCGATGCGAACAGCCGATCCTTTACAAACATATAATCAGCGATAAGCAGGTTATGGAACATATCCACCTGGCGTAATTCCTGCTGCTGCTGGTAGCGCTGGAGCAAAAAGAAAAGCTGTGTCTGGAAAGCATATCTTTCCGGTTCTTCGTAAAAATCTGCCAGGAACGGATTTTCATCAAACCCTTCAAGGATCAGACGTGCCCCCAAGCGTTCCGATAATAAATTCGCCAGGCTGGTCTTGCCCACGCCGATAGGCCCTTCGATGGCAACGTAATACAAATTTCTCATGCGTTTTTTTCCATCACGTGTTTGCTCACATGGGATGGGTCCGGGCAAAGGCTCAATAATTCAGTTACGGTAATATTGATAACAGGAATTTTGAAATCAGGTGCAAGTTCAGCCCAGGGGACCAATACAAACTTACGATTCGCAAGGTCAGGATGGGGAATGCTTAATTGATCTGTTTCCAGGAATGAACTGCCGTAGATCATGATATCAATATCAATGGTGCGCGGTTCATTTTTTTCTCGTGTATCCGGACGGCCCAGCAATTTTTCTACATTTTGGCAGGCATCGAATAAATCAAAAGCGGAAAAATCCGTTGCATAGGATACAACCGTATTCAAAAAATCCGGCTGGTCTGCATTATACAGGGGCGGACTGCTATAAAAAGATGCGCTTTTTATTTCATTTATTTCGTGGTAGGTAGACAATGCTGTAATGGCGCCGGCAAGATTCGCTTCACGGTCACCAAGATTTGAGCCCAATGATAAAAAACCACGTTCAGGCATAATCTTCCCTATTACGGGAAATTTCAACTTCGACTGTATCCAGCATGCCGTTAATGGGCGCATGTGGTTTGCGGACGCGTACTGTTATTTCAGCTATAGCAAAATGGGTAAACGTTTCCCGGGCAATTGAATCAGCCAAAGCTTCAATTAAATAAAATTTATCATTCTTAACACATCCATCCACAATATTATAAACCGCTTCATAATCAACGGTTGCATCCAAGTTGTCAGCCGCGCAGGCTTCTTTTAGATCCATACTCATTTCCACGTCCACTTCAAATTTACCGCCCAGGTGTTTTTCCGATTCACTGACACCGTGGTAGCCGTAAAACTGCATGTTCTTTAAACGAATGATCCCCATGAGAAAAATAAAGTTACTCCCCGTTTTGTTCTCCAGTCAACGAGTAGAAATAAAAAAGCCTTCCCGATAAACCGGGAAGGCTTTTTAGCATTATGATTGGAATTACATCATTCCGCCCATGCCGCCCATTCCAGGATCACCCATTGGAGGCATTGGCGATTCCTTTTCAGGAATCTCTGTTACAGCAGCTTCAGTGGTCAGAACCATACCGGCAATGGAGCAGGCATTTTCTACAGCCACGCGGGCTACTTTAGTGGGATCAATGATACCGGCTTTGAACATATCCACGTAACTTTCATCACGGGCGTCAAAACCATGCGCACTTTTTCCTTCACGTACATTTTGTACAACGATGGACGCTTCAGCACCTGCATTGCTGCAAATCTGGCGGATGGGCTCTTCGAGAGCACGACGCAGTATAGCAACACCTACGGATTGACCACCATCAACTTTCAATTTATCTAAAGCAGATTGCGCTCTTAATAACGCCACACCACCACCGGGAATAATACCTTCTTCCACAGCAGCACGGGTTGCGTGCAAAGCATCTTCCACACGGGCTTTCTTTTCTTTCATTTCCACTTCCGTGGCAGCACCCACATTGACAACAGCAACACCGCCGGAAAGTTTGGCTAAGCGTTCCTGTAGCTTTTCACGATCGTAATCAGAAGTTGTTTTATCAATCTGAACTTTGATCTCGTTTATACGGGCCACAATGGCATCTTTCGTACCACCACCATCAACGATAGTTGTATCATCTTTATCAGACACAACGCGTTTAGCAGTTCCTAGATATTCAAGTGTCGCATTTTCCAGTTTATAACCGGCATCTTCAGAAACAACTGTTCCGCCAGTTAAAACGGCGATATCTTCAAGCATCGCTTTACGACGATCACCAAATCCCGGTGCTTTCACTGCCAATACTTTAAACGTACCACGCAATTTATTCACCACGAGTGTAGCCAATGCTTCACCTTCCACATCTTCAGCGATGATCATGATCTGCTTACCGGTCTGGACGACTTTTTCCAATAACGGTAGCAAGTCTTTCATGTTACTGAGCTTTTTATCATAGATCAGGATATAGGCATCATCCATTTCCGCTTCCATGGATTCAGAATTGGTCACGAAATAAGGTGAAAGATATCCACGATCAAACTGCATACCTTCCACGAATTCGAGGAAT
>PBZW01000019.1 GCA_002730315.1 Fidelibacterota bacterium | reverse complement strand
CAGGATCGTAGTGCTTACTGACGTAGCTCAACGCATCTGCCAATATTAATCGGCCTTCTGCATCAGTATTCAGAACTTCAATTGTTTTACCATTATAAGCAGTAAGAATATCGCCGGGTTTGTAGGCCTTGGCTCCGCTCAAGTTTTCCGTAGAGGAAATAGCCGCCACAACATTGATNTTGGGTTTTAAAGCAGCGATGGCGTGCATACAACCTAAAACAACAGCCGAGCCACACATATCAAATTTCATTTCATCCATTTTCGCAGATGGTTTGATAGAAATACCGCCTGAATCAAAGGTCAGCCCTTTCCCCACTAAAACCTTGGGTTTTGAGGTCTTTTTCGCTCCCCAATATTCCATGAGAATGAATTTAGGAGGTTCATCGGTTCCGGCCGCAACTCCGGCGAGTCCACCCATGCCCATTTCAGTAAATTGTTCACGATCAAAGACTGAAACTTTCATTTTACCNTTGCGGCCAATCTTTTTTGCATCGTTTGCNAATCGTGTAGGTGTAGTCACATTCCCCGGATGATTGCCCAAATTACGGGCAAAACAGACCCCATTTGCCGTGATTGTGCCTTTATCCAGCCCAACCTTCGATCCACCGGACACAGTGACCTTATTCAGTTCAAACAGCTCANCTTTCTTTTTGGTCATATAATCATTGAACTGNTAACTACCCATAATGAGTCCTTCAGCAAGGGCTTGGCCAAAATCTGCTGTNCCTTTTCCACCAAAGTTCTCACAGGCTACATGAGCATATTTTTTTGCGATCGCTTTTTTGGCAAGTGTACCGCCCACTTTACGGATACATTCAGTTTCCAGTTCTTTTTCTTTACCAAGACCAATGACGATCACAGGACCTTGATCACTATAGAAGATCGTCGTTTCACAATGCTTCCCTTTGATGTCTCCACGCTTAAAGGCCTGGCTGACCTGTTCACCTAATTGGGTATCAATGGCTTTTCCGTTCTTGGTAAGCGATCCATCCTCATAGATACCGATCGAAATAGCATCGGCCTTGATGGATGACAAAGGATCCTTGGTATGATTCAATGATGATAAATGAGCCATAAACTCCTCGTATTATTCAGTTGAAAAGATAATTTTTGTGGAACGAAATTAGGTTGAATCCGCCGTCGCTGCAATGGTATCTGGCAGAGAATATTCCATCCGTGTATTCCAATCACTATTCAGAACCCATTCATCCATCAATCGGCTTCTTTTATATACCTTCAGGGTATGTTCACCATCTTCCACATGCAGTTTAATATTTTTTTCCCACCATTCATGTTCATCGTCCACAACAAACTTCAGCCCTTCTTCTTTGGTTATAAAATGGAGGACATTCAATCGATTCATCCTGAATTCGATCTTTGCTCGTTCAGAGGGTTGGATATCCAGTGTTTTTTTCAGTGGTGCAAAATTTTCTTTGACAAGTTCGAATTCATGTTCACCAACAGACATATCCAAAATACCTAATGGTGTTTTACCCCTGATTTGACCATCGATATACAGCTCCGCCTCATCAGGAGTGCTGAATATGAATACCTTTATACTTTCTTCATCAGGAATGGCGTGGATGCTTATAGAATCCATTTCAGTGACAACATTCCGTTCTGGTCCGCGTGTTGCATATTTGGCAATTTGTAATCCTTCCACCAGACCTGCAACACCGACACCACCACTGTCCTGCCGGACAGAATCGGTGAATTCTTCAGCAAGACGGATATATTGCTGTTCATACATGTATGGTACTTTATGCAGTTTGAATGGCGGAAGTATGATCAAATCCTCATCAGAATATGCAAATGTTACTTCCTCCTGCTGAAGGTCCTCACCAATCGGTTTTAAAACTGCTACATTTCCGTCAGGAGCCGCATTCAAATGATTTTCAGCAACCATAAACTCTAATATATCACCGGGAAAGAACATTTTCTGGACGATTGGCGCATCCAATGCTCCTTTATGAAAAATGGCAAAAATGAATGCTTCTGGAGAATATTTACTTTCTTCGATAGATCCTATAATTCGTTTTTCAGCAAATTCATAACGGATATACACCTGTTCATTATTTTCGATCAAAATGGGTTCAGGATATGTAGCCGTCTGGAAATAAGAACACCCCCAGAATTGGAGGTGTAGGATGAATAAAATGGATACGAGATATTGGTATTTAATCAACAGTCTTTCCATGTTCAAGTTTTTGATATTCACCCTGCTCATCTTTTACCACTGCTACCATGGTAATCAATGCCGTACAGGCTAATCTTTTATCGTGTTCCCTCCCTTCAGCAAAAGCATTCACCTCAACCTGGAATGAACTTTTACCTGTTTTTACAACTGTACTGTCAAAGTTTACCCATTCACCTTTATAAACCGGTTCCTTGAATTCAACTTTCTCTATAGCACGTGTAACTGCACCATCAGCGCCTGTTCCTTTTAAAAACCGATAAGTAACCTTAGCGGCCGCCAGATCCATCCAGGATATCATTTGTCCGCCAAAAAGTGTACCAATCACATTAATATGATCCGGCATGACCAATTGAGAATATTTTGCTGTGTATTTCATGTATTACTTTAAGTAATTAAATTAACTTATAATATATTAAAGTAAAGCCCCGCATGTTACCCTCGAGAAAATTCTTTTTCCCTGAAGAGCACGCCACACCTGCGGGGCTCATGGGATATTATAGGATAAAAATATTTGTAATCAATACTTTTTTCTAAATAGAAAAACAATTTTCACTCCGATAAAAAATGGTCGCTGTTTCCGTTATAAAATCAGTCGGTTTTAGCCCTTCAAAATGTAAAGTTCTGTAGCCGAGCTCCACTGCTAACTCAAATCCGGGCTCATAATCCGGACGATTTGAGTCGTCAAGGATTAAAACTCCGCTATCATTTAATTTCATGAAACCTTCCCGCACACAATTTACACGGTCTTTCCCGTCGACGATTACAATATCATAGTTAACATTTTCATTGTGGATTGCGCGACAATATTTTCCATCTACGTCTGCCTCTTGAAAAATAAATTTTACATCATCCGGAGCTTGTTTATTTAACTTTTCATACCAATTTTTATCATATTCTACAGATGTTACCGACCGAACTTTCCTGGCAAAATACAAAGTAGACGAGCCGCTTCCATATTCAAAAACTGTCATTTCTGCGCTCAATCTATGGTCAAGAAAAGCNATCAGTGAATAATTCATCCACGGTAGTGGATCTCCAGTAGGTGAAGTGGGTATCCCTGACTGAAGACTTTTCATCCAACCAGTCTCATGCAGGTAACTTCCCGAATAATTCACCAAAAATTTATACGCTCTCAACCGGGTGATCATTTTATTAATAAAGCCCATAGATCATTTACTAATTTGTTTGGAACGAGCGAGCTAATCGTTCACCTTCATCAAAATCCACTTTAGATAACAAATATGCCCCACCAATGAATAATATTAAGATGGAAAGAATGCCCAAACGAACATTGCCGGTGACCAGCGTGACCCAGCCCATCATGACAGGACCTACTACAGCAGCAAATTTCCCTAACATATTGTAAAAACCAAAGAATTCAGCTTCTTGCCCTCTCGGAATTAAACGAGCATACAGGCTCCTGCTTAATGCTTGGATACCGCCCTGGAATAAACCGATCATGGCTGCTAATATAAAAAAATGAAGTTTTGCAGTCATGAAATATGCTAACAGTGTTACGGCAGAATATCCGCCGATAGCAATCAATACAGACTTTTTTGTACCTATTTTTGATGCAAACCAATTGTATCCCAACGCTGCTGGAAAGGCAATGAATTGGACCATAAGCAATGCAGTAATCAGGTCTCCGGCCTCAAATCCAAGTGATGAACCCATTTTCACGGCCATTCTGACGATGGTATCCACGCCATCAATGTATAGCCAATATGCCAGCAGGAAAACTCCAATTACCTTCAATCTGCGAATATGGCCCAATGTTGTTTTTAATTGTTTATACCCTGCTGAAATAGCTTTACCTAATGGCAGTGTGTCTGGATGTGATGGTTCAGGAACAAACAACAATATCGGAATTGTAAATACTCCCCACCAAACTGCCACCGAAAGAAAAGATAATTTTATTGCTGTGGGCGCATCTGCTATCCCGAACCAGTGTGGGTTCAAATACATAAGAACATTGACCAGAAATAGTAATCCGCCGCCGATATAACCCATGGCAAACCCTAAAGAGGATACATAATTGAATTTATCTCTTGGAGCAACAGACGGTAGCAAGGAATCATAAAAAATATTTGCCCCCATGAAACCGATAGTTGAAGCGATATACAACAATACTGCCAGCTCCCATTCTCCCTGGGCAACCATATACAATCCGCCTGTCATGACCACACCTAAATAGCAGAAGAAAATGAGGAATTTTTTCTTGGCAGATCCACGGTCAGCAATGGCACCTAAAAATGGTGCAAGTGCAGCTACAACGATTGATGCCAGAGAATTTGCCCACCCAAGTTGGTATGTACTTTGAATAACGTCATTTGGATCGGACCAATACTTTTCAAAAAATATAGGGAAAAATCCTGCCATCACCGTGGTGGAAAATGCTGAATTTGCCCAGTCATAGAATGACCAGGCCCATATTTTTTTACTATCTGCTTTCATTTAATCCACACATCAATCTACCACGCCTGCGCATAAACGACTAATTGTATCCACGCTCCAAATTCGCTGAATGTATTCCGAGATAAAAGTGGAACAGAATATCCTCCTCGAACTTCGAACGGTATGGGCCCGATCCGTTTCAAAGGATTCACATTATGGAGAGCCACTTCAGCAAACTGCCGCATGGCCGTTACTCGTGTGTCATATTCATTTTTTCTGTTACTCATCCACTCATCCCACACTGGATCTTTGGAATAAAACGTATCCCTGCCTTTAATATAGAATGATGCGCCTCCCGAAACTGAAACCCAATCAGGAATTAATTCAAACTTGCCCTGGGCCATGGCAAAGAGATCATTCCCTTTTTCGATTGTATGTTTTATACCAATAATATTGGCTATTGAATCCGGATTGAATGTGGAGTAATTAACAAATGAAATGGGTGTATTTAATTGCGTTTGGCCGTTTAATCCAGCTTTCACAAGCCAATTTATATTAACCGATCGATTCAGGATGGTTCTGTATAATTCTCCAAATAGTGAAATTGTAAATTTGGATACACCATCTCCTAAAGGCAGCGTTGAAAAATGGGACTGACTTTTCGGATTTCCGCTGCTGTATTTATACGTGTGCAGCCTATCGGCAGTAGCAAGCAAAACAGATATACCTGAATAAATAGAAAAATTACCAGCTTCACTCCAGGCTGGATTACCATATAAGAGGAATTTTATACCCAGTTCAACATTACCCAATCCCGAAGCTGTACGCATAGATGGATAATAATAATCCAACAGTTCTTGCTTGGTTACTGCTGTGGTATCATTACTGGTAAAAGGATTGTATTCTGATCCATAAATCCCATTTGTAAATGGATCACCACCCATAGCCCACAGTAAAGAATTATCCCCTGACCAGCTGTAAAAGCGATCACGGATGATTTGTAAGTTTACATCGTAATTATTGTTTAAAGCTGAATCCATTGCCGCACGAGTTGCTTCATGGTACTGAACAAATTCATCCAATCCTTTGATCTCATTTTCTGACCAATTTTTTATTTTTTGCTGCTGCTCAACATAGGTGTAATACGGAATTTTCATTTCAAAGGTCATGCGGTCAGATAATCCATATTCGATTAACATATCAACGCCCCTGGCTGTCCTGCTGATTTCCCGATCCATTTTACCCGATATAACTATCGAGTCTGGACCAAAAAAATCTATTGAAAGATCCGGGATGGAGTCATTATAAAGTGTGTTATAATTTCGAATATATTCTCCAATAGTATAACTTGAATTATAGCCAAGTGTATCAAGGTTGTGCAGATCATTATCGCTGGCATAATAACCATCTACAACATATGAATGGTCAAAATATTGTTTTCCGTATCCAGCTAAACTAAAAGGCAAATTAGGTATGCCCTTATCTCCTCCAGGGCCAATATAATTACCGGAAGTGACAGAAGGTTTAACACTTACTCTCCAAACACTTGCCGGTATAGTAAAATGGGTTTGAGAAAATAAGTAAGAAGAAAGAAGGAAAAAGTAAATTGGAAGAAGGAATTTTACTGTTTTCATTTGTAGAGTAAAAACCGTTCCCTGAATTCACTGAAGCGGATCACATCCATCACCCATTGTGGAGGAAGATATTCGGGGGTTTTTCCCTGAGCTGCAAATGCAGTCAATAAGTTATGTCCAAATAATTTATTGATATAATTGTTATGGATCCATTCAAACTGTCGGGGATACAGTTGGTAAGCTATGATCATGATGGATGTGGCTGTAGCAAGTGGGTCAAATACCTCACGATCTGTGATATCAAATTCGATGCCGCTGCATTTTTCCTGGTAATATATTGGTACTGACCCATCTCCTTTGACTTGTGTAGGCGTGTATTGAATATGCCTGAATTTGACCCCCGGCAGTTCAAGTGCTGAAATTTTCTGAAAAAATACTTTTCCGGAGATCCATGGAGCCCCGGCACGAAAGTATGGTTTTGCTGTTCCCTGCCCCCAATTGAGATTTGTTCCACGTAATAAATTCATTCCCGCAAAAGCTAAACACGATTTCACATCACTCAACCCCGGAGCCAAAGGTTTAAAATGAAGATCCAATTCATCAGACCATTTTTCCCTTTTCCAGTTCGCCATGGGAATAATCGTCAATTCTGCCCGAAGTAGATTCTTTACCCATCCCATTTCGTTCACCATTAATGCATATTCACCAACTGTCAGCCCGTGTCGAATAGGCACCAGGTGATATCCTTCAAATGATTGGTAATTGGGCCTGACGATAGGTCCATCCATGCGGTCTCCCCTGATAGGGTTGGGTCGATCCAAAACGATCACCGGTGTGTGCAGTTCACTGGCTACTTCCAGAATCTTTGTCAACGTGGTCATATAAGTGGAATAGCGCACTCCTGTGTCTTGGATATCCATCAAAACGACATCAGCATCTCGGATGGTCCATTCCGGCGGTTTGACAAAGCGATCCAATAGGTTCACGATCCTTGCACCCGTATTGGGATCTTTCTCCACCTTCCCAATGATCTTGGTCTTATTCTCCTGGTCACCAAACAGTCCATATTGCGGAGTCAATATCACGTGTATATCTATTTCCGGGTGATCTTTCAAGATATCCAGGATGTGCTTGCCGTAGCGGTTCACTGCTGTTTGATTGCAAAAGACTGCGATTGTTTTGCCCTGCAAGGGTTTGAAATCCATTTGTTCAAGGACATCCAACCCGGTGTACACATGGGGCATAAATGACAAATCCGGAACAGTCTCTACCTTGCTGTACTGAAAATCATTGGCAAAGGCATCGGCGCTTAAAAGTGCTAAAATTAATAGAAACTTAACTATCATGGCGCCGGGAAAATACGGATTGAGATACAAATACTACGGCAATATTTACACAGACAGCCAACAGGATAAACCACGTCCAGGCAATGCCGTTTTGCTGGGCGATGTATACAGTTAATAAGCTGGATAATAGTCCGATCATTAAGCTGACTGGTTGAAACTGCCGCTGAAGTTTACTTATTATAAAAAGAGACAGCAAGCCGCCATAAGTATAAGACGCTATCTGCAAGCCCATTTCAACAATGGCTTTATCGCTTTCATCAAAGATCATGGCAATGCCAATGAGAACAGCGGCCCAAACTATGCTCGTTTTTTGAGCTATTTTGAGATCAGCTTCCTTGTTAAACCAATCCCGTAACGTAGAAGATGCCAGCGAATTGATAGATGAACTCAATGTAGACATGGCTGCCGATAGAACGCCGGCCAGCAATAATCCCCTTAACCCAATGGGCAATTCATTAATTATGTAATGAGCAAACTCACGGTCTTTTGGTAATTCCATACCGCCTAAAGAAATGTAAATCAGAGAACCGGCGAATAAGAAAAGTGTGAATTGCATAAATACAAAGAAACCGCTGCCGATCATGGCTTTTTTTGCTGACTTTAGATCTGTGCAAGTGAGTGTGCGCTGTACCATCATATAATCGGCACCATGGGACGCAAATGATAAAAATATACCACCGATGAATGCGGACCAAAAGAGCCATGGATTTGTGGCTAAATCACCACCAAAGCGGAAAATATTCAATTTCCCATCGTGCAATAAATCGGCAATGAAACCCGCAGGAATTACATCTGCCTGGGAAAAAATATGCACAATCACTATGACTCCGCCCAGCAAATATAAAACGAATTGAAAACTGTCCACCCATACGACTGTCCGGATACCGCCGGAAACTGTATATATCAACGTGACAATACCGATAACCAATACTGCTGCTGGTAATGACCAACCCGTTAAAACCTGAACTATGACCGCTGTGGCTAAAAAGCGAATGCCATCTGCTAAAATTCGTGTAATCAGAAAGATTCCTGAAGCCAGTTTTTGAATTCCAGGACCAAATCGTTTTCCTAATACTTCATAAATAGAGACTATTCCGCTATCGAAATAAGCAGGAAGCAGGAAAACACTCACTAGTATTCTACCGATGATATAGCCCATGGCCAGCTGCAGAAAAAACCAATCACCCCTGTAGGCCAAACCTGGGATGCTCACAAAAGTCAATACAGATGTTTCGGTGGCTACGATGGAAAACATAACCATAACCCAGTGTTGGGACCGGCCGGCAAGGAAATAGTCTTCTGCGGACTTATTTTGCCGGCCCTGCCACACTCCCCAGCCGGCTGTAAGCAGCAGGAAGCCGACAATGATCATTAAGTCTATGGAATGGATCGCTTCACCTCGGTCATTTTATAAGCTTGAAAATTACATGAACCATCTAATAATAAATGAGATACTTTTTACTTGAACCAATACCGAATCTAGCCCCATTTTTCAAATAGCTATGGCAGACCAGGAACAGAATTCTTCAGGCGGTTTTTCCAAAACGACCAATTTCAAATGGCTGGCCGTGGGCCTGGTGCTCTTCATCCTCATCGGCTTTGTCATGCCCCTACCCGCGTCCATGTCTGCCAAGGCGGCGTCTGTTTTCTCCGGCTTATCAGCCGATGACGTGACCGTTAAAGCAACACATATCCAAATTATCATCGCCCTGCTGGCAGCGTGTACTATCTTTTTTGCTACGGAAGCTCTTCCCATGCCGGCAGTGGCCTTGCTTATCGGCCTTGTCCAATTATTTTTCGGAATCACAGCACCATCGCATATTGTTTCCACCTATGCTCATGATGCTGTGTGGTTTATTGCAGGATCGTTGGCCATCGGCGCCACGCTGGTAAAATACGGATTGGACAAACGTATCGGCATGATGGTAATGAAAATGTCCGGCTCCAAAACTCGTATGATCGTTGTTGGACTTTTGCTGGGCACGGCCATTCCATCCGCCTTTATCAATGAAGCATCAATTGCCCCCATGTATGTCCCCATCGCCCTGGCGTTGTATACGCTCACCAATAAAACTATCCCGGCGCCTAATCTTGGAAAATTGCTCATGATGTCCATTGCCGTTGGCTGTATGATCGGTGCACCCATGAGCCCTTCGGGCGGAGCCCGCAATGCCATCATGATTGGCTTTTTATCCAATATCGGCGTGGAAGTATCTTTTTTTCAGTGGATGTCCATGGGTGTGTTCTATACACTAGCCATGACTGTATTTATGGCCTTTGTCCTGCCCCTGGTCTTCAAACCGGAAACCAGCGACCTGTCTGATGCTGTATCCACATTAAAGACCGACTTGGAAAAACATGGTAAAATGACAGGTAAACAATATCTCGTTGCCGGAATCATGCTGCTGGTGGTATTCATGTGGATCACGGATAAATCCATTACCAGGAATTTGCTGGGTTTCTCATTGGGACTTGGTGGTGTAGCCATCACTGGTGCGGTGCTCTATATGCTGCTGGGTCTGGCCTCCTGGAAAGATTATGAAGAAAATGTCAGTTGGGGTGTAATCATTCTTTATGCCGGTGCCATCAGCCTGGGATCCGTTTTTAGGGCATCAGGAGCTGCTGGCTGGCTGGCGGACAGTATTATTGCAATATTGGCACCTTTAGGCATTAATTCGGGAATTGCCCTGATCCTGCTGGTTGTCGCCATAGGCGCCAGCCTCACAAACCTCATGAGCGCAGGAGCTACGGTGGCAGTGATTGGTCCGGTTGTGCTGGACATGGCCCAGAGCTCCGGAACGAATCCTTTACTGGTTGGCGTAGGACTGGCCATTGCTACATCTCTCGCTTTCTGGCTGGTGATCGGCACCCCGGCCAGCTCCATCGTTTATTCTGCCGGTATGCTCGACGCCAAAGATTTTATCCGCCTGGCTATCTTTGCCTGGCCGGCAGCCCTGGCGGTCATGGCGGCTATGGTTTCATTATATTGGGCCGGGGTCTTACGCATCCCTGTTTTCTTGGAGTAAAAAATTATGAATGAAATACTCATCACTATTATCGTCTTGATCATGTTTCTGTTCGTCTTTCTTGCCGGGCGCAAGGAACAAGTATCCCAGGCTGAATCAGATAAGGAAGGACACCAGTCAGAAAAAGAATCGTGGTCCAAGGAAGAGGTCAAAAGCCATGGCGACATTGATGCTACCCGGGATGAGATGAACCGCTTGATTGAGAATAAATTAGACGCAGATGACGATGACGGTATTCGATTGAAATTTCTCATCAATGAGTGGGCCGATCTGAAAAAGCGCGTATTCAGCGAACGCCGTTCATGGGTACGCAACCCGGATAAAGATTCTGAATGAAATTTACCGGCGGGTGTTATTGCGGAAAGATCCGTTACGAGATCTCTTCAGAGCCCAAAGCTGTCGTCCATTGCCATTGCAATAATTGTAGATGACAACCTCCCCCCACTATTCTGAATAGAGTCAAGACAATAACCCCATTAAAGAATCAAAATAAATAGATCCTTTCGGTTCGTCCATGTATCCCGGTTGAGATAACGTACGTAGTAGAATTTATGTGTTGTGCGATTTCTTCCATGTGTAAGGAATTAGATCCACTTTCACCCATAAGTAACACTTCATCGCCAATGAATAGATTATCATCTCCGATATCTATCATGAACTGATCCATGCATATCCGTCCAGCAATTGGATAAGGTTTACCCTTAAATGTGACATACCCTCCTTCATACCAAGCTCTAGGGAATCCATCAGCAAAGCCAGTTTGGACCACTGCGATAGTTGTATCTTTTTCTGATTCCCAAACACCGCCATAGGACACCTTTGTTCCAGCTTTGACCCGCCGAATACTGACAATGGGTCCACGAAACTCCATGACCGGTTTAATGTCCATATCTGTGGGTACTTCATCAGATGGAAAGGCACCGTAAAGCAGCATGCCAACCCGGACAATGTCATAACTGGTATGAGGCATATTGATTACCGTACCGCTGTTGGAAAAATGGCGATATTTAAATTGAACACCCATTTCATCAGCCAGTGAGAGTACAAGTTTAAATTGCTCCAATTGCCATTCAGCATAGGTCAGATCGCCTTCATCAGCGGTGGCATAATGACTATAAATTCCTGTGCAGTTGAGCCGTGGATTGGCACTGATTTTTTGTAAAACTTCACCAGCTTTTTTGAAAGGTATACCCAGCCGATTCATACCTGTATCCACTTTGAGATGAAATTTGGGACACGTACCAGATTCTTTTTCAAAATCTTCCAAAAGTGCCACATCGTTTACTCCCGCCAAATTTAACGTAATATCATTTGCCGCAGCATCCGCCAGAATATCACGCTGCATTCGTGAAAATATCATGAGTTCAGTTTCAATACCTGCTTCGCGGAGTTCAATGGCTTCGTCAAAAGTAAAAACAGCCAAAAATTCGCACCCTTCATTAACTAATACTTTTGAACATTCAACTGCGCCGTGGCCATAGCCGTTTGCTTTTACAATGCCCATAATAGGGTTGCCGCCAATCTGATCTTTAATAACACGATAATTATGGATCAGGCGATCCAGGTGAATATATGCTTTTGGTCCAACCATCAATCCGCCAACGTTAACTGTTTGAATATGTTTCCTTTAAGAATGATTTCAGTGCAGAAAATTCAGTGAAAATATTTGTGGAACAGGACATGATCCAACCGCTTAAATCTTTTTCGTCGACCTTATTAATCAAATAAACCGGTTTTCCAGTATGATAAGCCATGGTCACTTCTCCGTGGGTACCACCGCCTTTCATAACATCACTATTCCATAAACATATGATATAGTCAGAATTATTTATCACATTGTCCAAATCCAGATCGATGGCTTTACGCACAAATTGTACAAATTGTTGCGGGTCTGATGTTTTCCACTCTCGATATTCATGCGCTTGATGTTTTTCGACCAATGACTGTGAAGTCAATACTGGATCGATTACATCGTGATTCAACTCTTTTTTAAGCCACCTCGTCAGATCTTCACGCCAATGAGCACCTTCATCGGCGACATGTTCCATGGCGCCGCTCAAATAAGCAATCATTGTTTCATTTTCCGTTTCAGTAGATAACTGTTAAAAATTATTAATAAGATCGTCATAACTATCGGTGTTATTGTGTTGAATGTATCAAAGGTATGGATAAACATATTTGAGCGGCAAGCGATGCTGACCATACTTAATGGGAAATACTGAAAAACTGTACTCATCGTTAATGGAAAAAAATCGAATTCAATTAATACACCGCAAGCGAACATAATGGTGATCAATGTTGTCAATATCGCTGATATAAACACTGAGATGCGTTCTGTCAGTAATGATAATAAAATGATGATATTGCCGTATAGTAAAACAAATATAATTGCATATGATAAAATATTGAATGAATGACTAATTGTAACTGTTTGCGGAAATATAATATTGTATATACCAAGACCTATTGACATGACGGCCAGGACTTCAAACAATGCGCTAATGAGAATACCAAGTATGATTGTTGATTTGCGAACTGGTGCTAATGTCATGGGAATCAACGCTTTGTTATGAATACGCAGGTCAAAGAAATCCCTATAAATCAATGGCGTAATGAGTATAGCTCCCATAAACATCATCAATCCAGGCAGAACCCATACTTCATATGGTTGACCGTTAATACTGCGAATGACGATATTTTTTGTTCCCAAAACAGTTACAGTAGATAAAATACTTGGTACGACAAGCGCTAAGGCAATGGATGAAATAAATCGATTGCGAATCAACCACCACCTGCGAATAATAAATGCGCTCATCCGTCCATTCCTTTTTGAGCGAATGCTGAATCTAACAGATCCTGGAGTGATAACTTTTCGATGGACAGGTCTTTCATTGGTGCTCCTGAACACGCATTCAATACTTCAAAAAATACTTTCCTAGAGCGACCATAAAAATGAAATGTATTCCCGACTTTTGTGGGGTTAACCACTGTCACGACAGCGCAAAGTGACTTAAATAGTTCTTCAGATAAATCTTCAAATTCAATATCAAATTGATGGTATTCAAGTGTGCTTTCCAACAGCTTGTC
>PBZW01000018.1 GCA_002730315.1 Fidelibacterota bacterium | reverse complement strand
ATGCATGACGAATCTGTTCTTCTATCTCGATTTCATCACCTGGCAGATATCCCTGGTGAAACCATACCATTTCCCTTTTTTGATTAATGATTAATAAAGTTGGGAGCAATAATGCATTCATTTTTTGGGCCACTTGTTGATTAGGATCAAGACCAACTAAAAATTTGAATTTTTTACTGCGTATGTAGCTTTTTACTTTGGACATACTTTTTGGTGAATCAGTACTGATACAAAGTACTTGAAACCCATATTCTTCATATTTTTTATGAAATTTATCTAAATGAATCATTTCCTTTTTACATGGAGCACACCACGTAGCCCAAAAATCAACCAATACTGGACCATCTTTTAATAATTCATTTAAGGACGTATGCCCCCCATCCATCAACTTGAACGATAAGTTAGGTAAGGCAGTACCCAATAATGGTTCTGCATTAAGCATAGTTCCGCACAGGAGACTTAATAAAATAAGTTTCTTCATTTTTTTTCTATTTTAATTGAATCGGGTATTAGTTAAAAAAGGAGATCTACTTAAGATACGATTTTAAGAAATATATTACTTACAGCAGTGATTGTAAGAAAAATGGGAGCTCTGATTCAGGTACAAACTTCAAACTGACCCTGCGAATACTATCGGCAGTATGGATAGGTGTTTTGAAATGATATGTTACCGGAATTTTAACCGATTCCATAGCCACTTGCAGAGCCCAGCCGCCTATTGTAAAGTCAATGAGTGGTGAAAATCTATGATCAGCAACATAATGGACATTATTTGATTCAAGCTGATGAATGGCAGCTTCTGGAGTATCTACGATTAACACTGCAGGTTTATTAACTTCATTTAAGAACGAAATAACAGGTACAGCCCTGTATTTGCCGAATCGAATCTTTTCGTGCAACGCATCAGAAAAATTGAATTTTTCCTTATTAAAATCAAAAATCATCAGGGAGCCATCCTGTTTCAACCCGGTATATGGCAAAGACTTGAGCATGTCAGCAATTACATGACCTTTCAGCGAATATTCTATACTGATACTGACATTCATGATTTTTGCGTTTTTTTCATCGTATTCAAAAATCGGTTTTTGGATTTCAACATTATAAGGGCTGGCCATTAGGTCATCTAAAACATTCACGAGCATCAATGTATTGGCATCATTTTCAGGATTATAACTTGGCTGGGCGCTGCTGCCTAGGTCCAATACCCATTCTTCACCTTCTTTAAATGTTTCATTTGGTTTGGCAATATCCCGGGCGCCAATGGCTATATCCATACTTTTTTCCAGCTCTTCAATCGCTGAGTTTATGTCTTTGCTGACTGCTTTTGAATCGGTATAAATAGAAGGTTTTTTTAGGGCTGGCTTATCAACTGAAAATTCTGGATAGACCGTTTTTTTCTTTTTATCGATTGGTATGAATGGTGTCAGCATTGTTTCCACAGTTGACGTCAATTTCATATTCAATTTTGAAATCTTATTATAATTTCCCGATAATTTGCGGCGGTCAGCTTCTTCCCAAGTGGCAATATCCACCAATTGTAAACTGACATCAACATTATCCAGTTTGCGTTCAAATTTTCCGAGTAAAAGGAAATTCCTTGATCCGCGAGGTTGGTGGAGCAAAAGCGATCGGTTGTTCATAATTGCTTCCAGGTCATCCTGCCCTTGTAAGCGTAATTTTCCAATATCAACCAGCTTGGCATTAAGCATATCTACAAACGCTTGGCCAAGCCAATCAATGGATGATTCCTGGGTTACGTTATCAAAATTGATAATATATAAATATACTGTAGGCCCAGCACTTAACGCTGAAAGCAAAAAAATACTCGAAATTATCGTGTATATGGACTTCCGCATAAGCATTCAAGTTATGAGGAAATATTTCCTTTTGCCAATGCTAATTCTTTTGACTTTGTTGTTGTTTTTCCAGCTTTGCCCACGAATCACGTAATGGAACAGTACGATTAAACACCAACCTTTCATCCGTAGAATTAAGATCCATGAAAAAATATCCCAAACGCTCAAACTGGATATATTCTCCAATTGCAGATGCACCCAATGATGGTTCCAGTTTACATGCGTTTAAAACAGTCAATGAATCAGGATTCAATACATCTTCAAANGATTCCGCTGATGCAGGATTGGGAACNGAAAATAACCGGTCGTATAAACGAACTTCAGCATCAACTGCATCGTTTGCTGATACCCAATGAATTGTTGCTTTCACTTTACGGCCGTCTGGCGCAGATCCACCCTTTGTCGCCGGATCGTAAGTACAATGCAATTCTACAATATTTCCTTTATCATCTTTTACGACATCATGACAGGTAATAAAATACGCATACCTTAAACGAACTTCCCTGCCCGGAGCCANGCGGAAAAACTTTTTAGGCGGATCCTCCATGAAGTCATCNTGTTCTATATATAACTCACGACTGAATGGAATTGACCTTGTTCCTGCAGTTTCATCTTCAGGATTATTCACAGCATCCAATTCCTCTGATTCGTTTTCAACATAATTTGTGATAACTACTTTCAATGGGTTTAATACAGCCATTCTGCGCTGGGCTCGTTTGTTCAAATCAACCCTTAAAATGGATTCCAGTTTGGCAATCTCCATGACGTTATCACGCTTGGCAATGCCCACTTCATCCATAAAAGAACGTATAGCTCCTGGGGTGTATCCTATCCTGCGCATGCCAGATAATGTCGGCATCCGGGGGTCGTCCCAACCATCAACATACCCGCCATCGACTAATTGCTTCAGCATCCGCTTGGACATGACAGTATAACTCAAATTAAGCCGGGCAAACTCAATTTGTTGGGGATGATATACACCTAACCTGTCCAAATACCAATCATAAATCGGGCGGTGGTCTTCAAACTCTATGGAGCATAATGAATGTGTGATACCTTCGATTGAATCCTCCAACCCGTGTGCCCAGTCGTACATGGGATACACACACCAGGCATCTCCAGTATTATGATGAGCAGCATGGAGAATACGATAAACAACAGGATCACGCATATTCAAATTCGGGTGGGCCATATCGATTTTTGCACGTAACGTACGGCTGCCGTCCGGAAATTCACCAGCCGTCATGCGCTTGAATAAATCCAGGTTTTCTGCAATGGACCTGTTTCGAAATGGACTTTCTTTNCCAGGTTCTTTAAGAGTTCCCCTCGTATTTTTTATCTCATCAGCAGACAAATCACATACATAAGCATCACCCTGTTCGATCAGCTGCACTGCATAATCATGCATTTGCTGGAAATAATCTGAAGCAAAACAAAGATTATCCCATTCAAACCCCAGCCAGCGGACATCTTCCTGAATGGCTTCAACAAATTCCTCTTCTTCTGCAATTGGGTTTGTATCATCAAATCGCAGGTTGCATTGCCCGCCATATTCCTGGGCGATACCAAAATCAAGACATATAGCTTTGGCATGGCCGATATGCAAATGACCATTTGGTTCAGGCGGAAAGCGCGTGTGTACGCGGTTGTCAAATTTTCCTGTTTTATTATCTTCATCAATAATACGCTGGATGAAGTGGCGGTGTTGTTTTTCTGTCATGATGTCAAAGGAAATTTATCTAATGCTTTTTTTAACCTGCGAATGCACACATCCTTCCCCAGCAATTCCATAAGGGCAAATAACGATGGACCATGGGCAACACCGCTTACTGCCAAGCGTGTTGGATGAATCATTTTTCCTGCCGAAATATTATGATCCTCTGCAATTTTCCTCAAGTTGGATTCAATAATATCTCCATCCCAATTTTCGTTAGATTCCAATTTTCTTATGTATGCTTTGATTAAGGTATTCACTCCTTCATCTTTCCAATTTTTCTGGGATGATTTTTTGTCATACGATTCAGGGTCACTGAAAAAGTATGTTGATTGATCCATAAAATCTTGCAGTGATTTTGAGCGTTGTTTCAACTGTTCTAAAACGGCATACAAATAATGTGTTTCGAACCCTTTGCCCCAATCCGGATCTATTTCATGAATGCCTTCCAAAATATTGGCAGTACCCAAGCGCATCATGTGCTGGCCGCTGATCCAAGCTAATTTCTGGTCATCATAGACAGCACCTTTTTTATGTACATGGTCAAAATCAAATGCAGTAATCATTTCATCAAGTGTAAATATTTCCTGTTCCGTTCCTGGATTCCAGCCCAGCAAGGCCAGATAATTCAAAAGCGCATCGGGCAAATATCCATTATGTTTAAACTGCTGCACTCCGGGGGCACTATGGCGTTTGCTTAAACGTTTCTTGTCCGGTCCTAAGATCATGGGTAAATGTGCGAATTGTGGAATTTCATAATCCAAAGCTTTAAATATTAAAATCTGTTTCGGAGTATTACTGATATGATCTTCACCGCGAATGACGTGTGTAATTTCCATTTCATGATCATCAATAACAGCTGTTAAATTATAGGTAGGATGGCCATCTGAACGGGCAATAATGAAATCATCTATTTCTTCATGCTGAACATGAACAGGCCCATAAATTAAATCATCAAAAGTTGTTTCACCTTTTTGAATTCTCAATCGTACAACAAAATCTTTTCCAGAATTCAAATTCATTTTTATGTCTTCTTCAGGCAAGTTCATGCACGTTCCAGGATATTGAAACGATCCTTCAGCGCGACCCGTTTCCAAAACATCTTTCGAACAAAAACAACGATATGCGGAATTTTTATTTAGCAATGACTGGATTGCAGACTGGTATACTTCAAAACGAGTGGATTGAAACAATGGTTCGCCATCCCACACTAATCCAAGCCAAGCTAAAGAAGAACAAATTTGATCAACGTATTTTTGTTTGGACCTTTCCCTATCTGTGTCTTCGATACGCAGGTAAAACAGGCCATTATAATGTTTTGCGAACAAGAAATTGAAAAGAGCAGTGCGCGCACTGCCAAGGTGTAATTGCCCTGTGGGGCTGGGAGCAAATCGGACTTGTGGTTTTTTCACATTAGTCATATATAGAAAAGCTAATCAATTCTAACGTCTGAAAGAATAGATTAGCTATATTTTTTTATACAATATTTTACTATTCGCTTACTCTGTATTGCAAATCAAAGGATGGCGGAGGCGAGAGGATTCGAACCTCTGAAGGGCGTGAACCCTTGCTGGTTTTCAAGACCAGTGCATTCAACCGCTCTGCCACGCCTCCTTAAAAACTTCTAAACCAACCAAAAGTTAACTTTTAGCTGTTGCTGGTATGTCAATCGAGTATCCAAACAATCAGTGTCAGGTTGTGGGCCCTACAACCAAAAATCTCGACTCATTGGGACACGGGGTGGCGGAGAGGGTGGGATTCGAACCCACGAAACGTTGCCGTTTACACGCTTTCCAAGCGTGCTCCTTCAGCCACTCGGACACCTCTCCGATGGTATCTAATTTTTCAAAAAACGAGGGTAATAGATAATATTAAAATGAACCGTATGAATCGGATCACTCNGGTTTTTTTTCTTCTGATTCTACTTCAGTTGTATGTTCTTGATTTTCATCAGCGCCCTCGTCAGATTCATCAGGAATTTCTCCGGTTGCAGTTTCTTCNACTGTTTCTTCACTTGCGGCATTTTCATCATTTGCATCATTGATAACTTCAGCATTATCGTTCTCTTCAGGCGCTTCTGCAGATTCTTCTTGCGCTGCTGATTCCGTTGTTTCTTCTTCCGAAGATGCATCTTCTGATTCAGAATTCTCTACTTCTTCTGTTTCATCAGCAGTCGTTTCTTCTGCTTTTTCTTCACTTTGTGCAACTTCTTCAGTCACCTCTTCAACCGAATCAGCAGACATTTCTGCTTCTGGTTGTAATTCTTGTGCAGTAGTATCTTCAACAACTTCATCAACCGGTGTCGGCAGTTCCATATCCAACGCCAATTTTTCTTCTTCCATCCGTTTTAAAGTACCGTCCAAGTTCTCACCGCTTTCCAGTGGAACCATTTGTTCGTTAAAACGCCAGTGCCCTGTTTTTTCCGATTTTATACTCTTTACATATTTCACAAAGGTTTGACTTTTTTTATTCTTTCCTTTGGATTTTTCTGCAAATGATGTTCCTTTTGCCATTTCAATAATATCCTTTTAAATCTTGTTAAAAATTAGCCGGCAAATTTACTTCAGATGAAACTCTTGTTCAATGGATTGATTACCGTTTTTCGTACAACATGATTTCACCATCACTCCAGTTTTTTGGTTTTTTACGGTCTTTTGTCAATACCTTCATATGAAGATTATCACGAAATTCAAATATACTGAAACGCTGTTGACCCGATTTATCCATTACGTATACCATCTCCCAAGGAGTTTTTGAATAATCAACAGTATATTTTCCATATTCCTGATTACTTATTTTTGTTCCCATTTGGATGCCCTGCGAAAACGTGCCTTTTGATTGATCATCTACACCTTCATCGGGCTCAAAACTCCAAACCACTGTCATAATCGCACCCTGAAAAAACCAATTACCGCTTAATGCTGGAATAAATGCTATTCCATCAACAGAAGTTGGCAGACTTTCATTCCCTGCCAAATCGATACCTTGTAATGTTAGTTTATAAACTGTAGTTGCATTTAACTGGGGTGAATTTGTGAATAATATATTTTTGTGATCACCTTCCAACATTTCATTTCCATTCAATTCCATAATTTGTGGTCTATTGGCTGTTGCAACTGNTCCCAGTATTTTTCCGCCTGTGCGAACCCAGGTTGCAGTACCAGAAACAATATCTTCATTAAGGTAATAACTGGTAATACTTTCCACATTCACATAATTCTCCAGAGGACGTGTAATAGTAAAAACAGGTTTGGAAATATCATAACGAATATTCGTAATCTCAACCGATTCACCTGTATTACCTGCCAAATCAGTGCCAACCATTTTATATGTATACGTTCCGCCATCAACAATAGCCAAAGGTGAACTTAATGGATTACTTTCCCAATTGAGTGTTGTCAGTTCATTCCCCTGTAACATGGTTTTACCGACAGCAGATGAAGTTTGATTTTTAAACTGAAATATGCCGCTCTGTAATGGTTCAGAAAGTGTATATGCAACATTCAAATGATTTATAAAAGCATCTGATTGCGGCTCAAGTATGGTTAATGCCGGTGGAGTTGTATCATAATGGAACGTCCTTGAACTGGTAGCAGTTGTGCTGTTTCCCGCAAGGTCTATTCCTGTAATCTCAACTTTGTAGTCCACCATACTCACTAAAGGCAAATCTTGCAATTCCCCAGTGTTATGAGTTCCTGAAGCTAATAAACCTTCCTTCATGTTCACTTCGTGCTTGGTTGGATCAACTCCACCACCACTTCTGCTCCAAGTGATTTTCCCTGATTTTAAATTTTCGCTGTTAGAAAATTCTATATTATCATGATTCACATATGCATCATTATCTGGAGATAAAAGTTGAATTACAGGAGGTGATATATCAAAATGAATATCATTGGCTAAATCTGCACTTCCTTCATTTCCAGCCAAATCGATACCATTTATGGATAATTGATAGATGCTGCCATCTTGAAGTGCGGTTTGATTTGTCAGACTTGCTGGNGTAGACATTCCATTAACAAGTTCATCTGATGATAGTTCAATACTTCTTGGACTCAATGGATCAGTTGTTCCACCGANAGCATTCCAAATAATTTGTCCTTCTTTTAAAGGTTCAGTAATAGTAAATACAATATTTGTATGATTTTGAAAGGAGCCATTTTGGGGACTAACTGTTTTAAATGNAGGTGGCGTAATATCATATTCAATATTATCAATTTGAGTTTCAGCTATATTACCTGCCATATCNGTACCGGCTAAATGAATTGAATAATTTTCTCCCGATACTAATTCAGGTGGCTCTGGTAAAACAACTTGGTTATACTGGTCAGGGAGAAAATATTTCTTCGGAAGAATAATGTTCTGCTCTTCTGCCTGGCTGGCTGCCCATTTTATAGTTAAATCTTGTAATTTTTCTCCAATGCTGAATCCAACAATTGTGTGATTGACTTTTTGCCCTGTATTTGGAGAGTGAATAGTTATAACCGGTGGTTCTATATCGTAATGTAATTGTCCAACTTCCCCGGGGATCGCTGAATTGCCTGCACGATCTTTTCCTTTAATAAATACATTATATCCTGCACCACTTACTAATGTTGTCAATTCATGAGCCAACACTTCATGACTACCCAACAATAATTGACTTTCCTGCAATGGAATAACGTGGGGGCTGTTTTGATCAGCAGTACCTATCAAATATTCTACAGTAATTTCTCCATTCGCTAGTTGCTCATCAACAGAGAACTGTAATTTCAAATTCTGTAAAAATGAGCCTGAAGATGGTGAATCAGCTGTAATGGTGGGTGGAGATATATCATATAATATATTTTCAACTTTTACGGGCGCAGAGACATTGCCTGCCGGATCCCGGGCATTAAAAGTGATTTCATATACACTACCATCCTTTAATGTTACATCATTGGCTAAGCTGATTCCATCGTGTCTACCCTGGTCATTAAAAGGAGGAAGAATTAATACTTCGTGCGGACTATTTATATCTTCTCCCCCACCAGTTCTGCTGAATGTTAATGTTCCTTCTGCAAGTTTTTCATTCATCTCAAAACTGATGATAGGTTCATTAAAAGCTGAACCACTTTTTGGTTCATGGATAGCTAAGTTCGGTGGCAGTACATCAAATAATACATCTTTTACCGTTGCTTTTTCAGATGCGTTACCGGCTTTATCCCACCCTTGAATTGAAATGGAATATCGCCCACCATCAGCCAAAGCATCCATCAATAACATATCTATATTCATTTGGGTACCCTGCCTGAGCTGTGAACCTTTTAATTCGACTTCATGGTGTAGAGCAGGATCCGTTGTTCCTCCTGTATTTTTAAATATCACAACTCCTTTAGATAGGTTATCAGACAAAATATAACTGATTTCTGAATTCTTTATTTGTTCAGAATCAATAGGCCTGCTTAATGAAATAGAAGGAGGTTCATTATCATATGTAATATTTGAAATTTTAGTGGACTGCACTTCATTATCTGCAAAATCATTTCCTGAAAATTCAAATGAATAAATAGACCCATTCATTAATATTGGTCCGTTTTTCAATTGTATATTTTCTTTTTTCCCCTCTTTTAACTCATTTCCAGATAATTGAATTCTATGTGGTGATTTAGAGTCCAATACACCACCCATCTGAATAACATTTAAATATGCTTCCTTGATATTTTCACTGAGCTCATATGAAATTGAAGTATAATTAATAAAATCATCTGCTGAAGGTTTTAATATAGTTATAGAGGGATGGGTTGTATCATATTTAATATTTTCTAGTTTATAAGGTGTTGCTTCATTACCTGCTGCATCTATTCCTGTTAACGACATATTAAGCTCAATTCCATCGTTCAGGTCTAATAATTCCTTTGGTAAAAATTGAGAATATTCTCCTGCTTTTCTATATGCTTCATCTAGTTCAATACTGAATTTTTTATCATCTTTTATTTTTATGTCTAAATTACCTGCTGCTAAATCTTCGCTGATTAAAAAATCGATTGCCAAAGAATTGGTATATGATTTTGAAGAAGGTGATTTTAAAAACACTACCGGAGGTTCATTATCAAACCGAATACTGTCAATACGAGTTTCTGATGACATATTTCCAGCAAAGTCTTTACCAAAAAATTCAATACTATATACAGACCCATTTGTTAATCGTACAATTGATTCTGGCAATTTTCCTCCCCTTTGCCCCTCTTTTAAATGGCTACCTACAAGATTAACAACATAAGGACTACCTAGGTCTTCTGCTCCAAGAACACGTGTAAAAGTTATTTTTCCCGAATCAATATCTTCACTATTTGTAAAAGCAATATTGGCCTCATTAATCAAAGAGCCGGATGGGGGTGTTATATGTGAGAATTCAGGGGGTGTAATATCGTATTTAAACGAAGGGACAGCTTCTGCATTTGCAGTATTTCCTGCCAGGTCAGTTCCTTCAAGTCGCAACATATATTCTGCTCCATCAAATAATTTTGGAGATCTTGTTATTTCTAGATCAATATATTGACCTTGAAGACGTTCTGTCTCCTTTAACTCCGACTCATGAACTGGTTCTGGATCTTTTTCACTTATATCCTGCCAAAACATATTGGCAGATGATAAATCTTCATTAATACTATAACTGACTTGAACATGGTTTACCACATCATTAGCCTCTGGTGATTGAAATGAGATTTCTGGTGGTGTGATATCATACAATACATTTACAACAAATTCAGATTCTCCAGTATTCCCTGCCAAATCCATTCCACGGATAATGATGCTATATGGAATATTTTCTTCTAAATTAAATTCATATGCTACTGTATGTTCTTCAGGAAGTAAATGGTTTGTTTTTAAAGAATCTAATATCAAGGATCCTGAACCTGGCTCCCAGATAATTTGACCAGATTGCAATTGTTCATTTATCGTGATAATTAATTCAGAAGAATTGATGTACGAATTAGAAAGTGGCGATTTAACTGTAAATTTAGGCGGAGAAATATCATAGGTTAATTCTTCAATCGTAACCGTATCAGACTTATTGCCTGCAAAATCAATACCAAAAAATGCTATAGTATAAACTTCCCCATCGAGCAATGGTTCTTGTGCTTTTAATCTACCTAATGGATGGATTCCTTCCTTCATTTCGTCTGATTGCAAAGAAATCTTTTTTTCATCATTATTGCTGGAAAATAATACAATTGCACTTTCAATATTTTCACTTAAAGTGAACCCAACTTCATCCAGGTTTACGTATGACCCGTTAGCAGGATTTAAATTTGTTAATTTTGGTGGTGTACGATCTACTTTATAATGGACAATTTTTACGGGTACAGCTTCATTTCCGGCAGGATCTCTACCTTCAAATTGAATGCTATAATCTCCCCCATCAATTAATACTGGCTCATGGTAATTATTTAATACATGATCACCAGAAAATCGAGCTGCTTCATTTAATTCCCAGGTTGTAGATAAAGGCTCATTTTCCTCATTAATTCCATCCCATTTTATCTGGCCAAAGTCTAAATCTTCCGATTGTACAAAAGTAAGTTCCGTTCTCATGGTGTAATGATTATCGCCTGGAGAAACTATTTGAAGTATAGGTGGAGAAATGTCATATAACACATTTTCCATGATCACTGTTTCACTTGTATTGCCCGCAAAATCTATTGCTGAAAATGATATTGAATAAATAGTGCCATCATGTAATACAGGAGCATTGCTCAATTTTATATTTTCAGACGGATCTTTTTTCAATTCAAGATCAATTAATTTTGCTGTATGAGGCGAACCAGGATCCGGTATACCACCTGTTGCCGTCCAAATAATCTTGCCACTTTCCAAGTTTTCACTTTTAGTAAATGATATACGGTTGTGATTTACTGCTAATGTAGAGTCTGGTGTTGTAATTGTTAATAATGGAGGTGTTGCATCATATATAATACCCGATATACTCGCTACAGACCCTTCATTTCCTGCCCTGTCTTTGCCTGAAATTGATATTGTATAGATAGACCCTTCAGTTAATTCTACTCCTTCTACCTCGAATATATTTTCATGAATACCACTTTGCCTTAAAGATAAATCCATGGATATTTCCTGGGGTGATAGTGTATCAATTTGCCCCCCACTCTGCATATATGTAATGATACCTTTCTGTAACTTTTCACTGAGAGTATATGTAATAGATGGTGTGGAAACGTATGTTCTCTCTTTGGGATCTGTGAGAGCAATTGCCGGCGGCGTGATATCGTATAAAATATCTTTAACAATAGGAATGTTGGATTCATTTCCAGCCCGATCTTTTCCTGATAAGGAAATTGAATACACTGCTCCGTCTACTAACAATGGTGAATTCAACAAGGTCGTTCCTGCGTGAATCCCCTCTTCAAGTTCTATATCTATGAGTGCTTGAATATGCCTTTCTTTTGGATCTGGTAATCCACCTGTATGTTCCCATATTGCATTGGCTTCTAGCATTATTTCATTGAAATGATAATCGATCAATAAATGATTTACATCTGTACTGTCAAATGGTGTGTTCAATGTTAGTATGGGAGGAGTAAAATCATATTGTATACCGGGCATGCTTATGGGTGCGGTGTAATTTTTAGCCCTGTCACGGCCTGAAAATGATAATTTATAAATGGTTCCTTCCACCACCTCCGGCATGGTCAGTAATTCTATATCTTGATGTTCACCACTGCTTTTCTCTTTTGTACTTAATGGTATTTTATGGGGTGCGCGGGAATCATCCTTACCCCCTTTGCGCTCAAGTAAAAACGCTCCTTCCTCCAACGTTTCAGATAATGTGTAGGTAAAATTCTTTTTGGGTAAAAATAACATGGATGCAGGATAGGTAACTGTCATCACCGGGGCTGTAAAATCATATAATACATTTTCCACAACAATGATTTCTGCAGTATTACCGGCCCTGTCAGCAGCGCTGAATTCCAATGTATAGATACCGCCGTCTACGAGTGGTGGATTCATCGCTAACAATAATGAATCATGTTCTCCACGATTTTGTTCATCTTCTATTAACTCAACAATATGAGGCGTTGCACCATCTTTTATGCCACCGGTCCAAGTCCAGGTGATAGTACCCGATGCTACTTTTTCTGAAAGCGTATAGGAAACATGCTGATGATTAAGTGCATTTCCTTTGACAGGCAAAACATCAGTAAATTCAGGAGGTACAGCATCATATAATATTTCTGTGTTTGGTGGAGCAATTCCCTCATTACCTGCCAGATCCTGGGCGACAAACATTAATGAATATAATGTTCCATCAGTCAGTTCAGTTTGATTACTTAACAGTACTTGTATATGATCACCCTGTTCTAATTCAGATGGAATTAATTCTATAATATGCGGAGCTGATGAATCCATGGTGCCCTCTGTCTGCTCCCAGCGGAATTCACCAGCTCGCAATTGTTCATTATTACTATATGATATGGTAGAAACATTAATAGCTGATCCTGAAGGGGGATAAATGGTTGTAATTACCGGCGGAGTAATATCATACGTCACAGAATCCACACTGGTTGACTCTGATTGATTTCCTGCCCTGTCAATGACTCTCACTTCCATATAATATTTAGTACCATCATTTAAAAGAAATTCATCTGATAGTTCCTTGTATACTGTATCTGAAAGATATAATGACGAATCTGCCTGATAATAATATGGAGATTCCGGATCAGGCTCACCACCCATTGATTTAACCGCTATATCCCATGATTGAATCGGTTCATCTATACTAAATGAAATTGTCGTAATATTTCTATATTCTCCATTATAAGGTGAAATCATGGCAGTTACAGGTTTTCTTATATCATATAAAATGGAGTCTATTATCGTTGGTTTTGATACATTTGTAGCGCGATCTGTACCAATAAAAGATAATCTATAAAATGTACTGTCTTGCAAATCTGCCTGGGCAGAAGGACGAAAAAGTCTTGATCCGGCTTTGGTTAAATCCAAACTATCAAATTCAGTTACAATTATTTTAGCAGAGTCACTTATATCAATCCAGGTCAATTGCGCTGTAATTAATGGTTCTGACTGGTCGAATTGAACAATTGGTTCATTTATATATGGTTTTGTGCCTATGGATAAAATTGGTGACGATACATCATAGGTCAGTCCTAATACGCTTCTTTGGGTTGCATCATAGCCACTTTTACCCTTTCCATTAAAAACCACATTATACATTGCACTGTCATTCAATAATGAATCCAATTCCATATTGATAGCAAACGTTCCTTCTTTGAGCATATTTTTAGGGAGAAATATCTCAATAGAATCAAGGAATACTTCCCCGGTATCTACTTCATACCATGTTAGGGATCCCCACTCCAGTTTACTTACATTTTTAAAGTGCAGGTTGGTATGATTAATGAATAATGAATCTACAAGTTCAGTATACCAAAAAATGGATTCGGTGCCATCTGGGCTTAATTGAAAATCCTGGACAAGTACACCATTGGAGTCAAATTCCATGATCCTGGTAAGTTGCGTTTCTGGATCAAATATATGATCCCACCATCGCATGGTTTTACCTGCAGGATGGCGTACCCAAGCTTCATGTGTTAATCTTCCTGTTGAATCATATTCAAACTCTACATGGCCGTATCGAAATGCATTAACATCAAAAAAACCGTGGCTTTTCAGTAATGATTCTTCATTAAAGTCCAATATAGAAAATCGATCAGTCCAATCTTTAACAGTATCCACTCCATAAACATATTCAATGTATTCTACAGCTTTTTCTTCTAATCCAAAGAGTATCTGCCGTACCAATTGATCATTAGGTAAATAAACATTTGTACTTTTTAATGTATTTGTTGAATCATAAAGAAAAAGTTCTGCACGGGTTGTTTCTCCCCTGCGGTTAACATATAATTTTTTAATAATGTTATTATTTTCATACTCTGCGCTAATATAATCTTTGTAACGAACTTCTGATTCCGGTACGGGTTGATTACTTCGAAAATCGAGTTCAGTTAAAAAGTAACGTATGGTAGTGTTTGAAGCGGACGCAATGAGTGCAAAAAGCAGAACGGAGAAGACAGAGAGGGCACGCTTCATACCCTCTAATTTAATTTAACTGTCTACCAGAGGAAACGGGTAGATTATAAAATATTTATTTATTCGACTGGCTGCGGCTGGCTGCCAGTTTGCGCATATCCACCACCGAATCCGTTTCATCAACAATCTCGATACCCAGTAATGTTTCGATGGCATCTTCCAGCGTGATGATGCCGGCAAATTGGCCAAACTCATCCTCCACGACAAAGAGGTGTTCCCGGCGGCGGACAAATTCATCCAGAATCGTTCCCACAGATTCTTTCTCCTTGACCAAATGCACCGGGTTCAATAGTTCTTCCATGGTGATGTCAAATTTATCTTCCGCCTTGCTTTTGATCAGGTTATAACGCCGCACGAGACCGATGATATTGTCCATAGTTTTATCATAAATGGGAATGCGTGAAAAATTGAGATTCTCGTGTTCATCCAGCGCTTGACGCACCGTCAAATTCTTTTCCAGGGCAAAGACAACAGACCGCGGGGTGAGCACTTCTTCGGCAGTGATATTATCTAACCGCAGCAGGTTTTCGATCACGGTACTTTCATCTTCTTCAATGGTCCCTTCGTCCTCTCCTATTTCTGCCATGGCGATCACGTCCTCTTTGGTAACAACATCCTGTTTTTCATCGGGTTTCAGCCAATTGGACAATACTTCCAACAGCACCACGAAAGGATACATTAACACCATCATGCCGCGGATGATATAAGCGGAAGGGACAGCCAAACTTTTCCAGTAATGGGCGCCGATGGTCTTGGGAATAATCTCGGAAAAGATCAAAATTGAAAGCGTCAGAATGCCCGACATAATAGCCACCCACTTGCTGCCTAGCATGTTATAGGTCACAGCGCCCACTCCGGCAGCTCCAACCGTATTGGCGATGGTATTCAATGATAATATCGCTGCCAGGGGGCGATTAATATTTTCTTTCAATTTTTCCAGGAGTTTGCCTGAGGATGGACGATCTTTCTTTAGTACACCAATAAATGAGCGGCTCATGGAAAGCAATACAGATTCAAGCAGGGAACACAGGAACGAAACACTCAAGGCCAGGAAAAAATACAGGAATAGTGTTGACATGTAGATTGAATTTAGACTGCAGCGGATTCAGACTGCAATGTCATTCGGCGTAAATATATCATGGGCAGGTTAATGACCATAATTATGAAGAAGGCAACCATCTCAACGTTGATAATATACCATGGCCATTCACCGAAAACCAAGGGGCTCTCTGTAGGGGGACGCTCCATGAGGTACATATAATTTGCTCCTACCAGCCAGTCAATGAGCCACACCGGCCAAATGACTATATTGCTAAAGATCATGGTACGCAATATTGCACCTTTCCGGCAACGGTAGCCGTCGATCACCGCCAGCCATAAACACACCAGGATGATCATAGCGTGGTGGGCATAAAACAAAAACACGCCCAGGTAATTATCAAAGCCGTTCATGTCTGGCGCCAACATGGATTGAAAGGCGCCGCCCAAACCCCAGAAATAAGTGATCTCGTACAAATATTTACTGGGCTTAATGAGCAAGCATATTGCAAAAAATAAGGACAAGTGACAAAAATGCAGTGGCAGGTCCAAGACGAGGTTCAGGTCACGAACCTGGGCACGGTTCCAGTAATCGATGACCTCCTGCCCTACCATGAAAGCAAGCATGGCCCAGACGACTGTTTTGTGCTGGTCCGCATTGAGTAATTTCTTCCCAATAATGGGAAACGCTATCCAGATAACCAGCCACGCCAGCAAATAGCTGACGTGGAGGGCGTCAAATAGCTGGAGTCCCTGGAGCTTTTGATGCACGTCGATACTTGATTCCAAAGGGTAAATAAACGAGGGCAAAATGCAAAATGCCCGCGATTTCCATGCCAATTAAATGTTCTGGAAAATCACCAATTATAAAAGGGTTATCCACAATTGGCGGTGCGCAGATGTACATATAATTGGCATCGATCAGCCAGTTGAAAACACCTACAATAGGCAGCAGTACCTGGGAATAGAGAAAGATTCGCCACCATGATCCTTTTCGTGGAGAAAAGCCCAAAAACATCGTGCAGAACAGTGCTGATAAAATAATGCCCCCATGGGCAATATAATATTCTAAAAACAGCAACTCTTTTGTTCCTTGGGTGAATTCGGGTGTTATATAGGAATGGAACGCACCAGGGATACCCCAGAAATAGAGGCATTCATAGAGCCACTGCCTGCGGTAGAACATGATGATCCCGGCAATGATGGCCGCAAGTCCACATAAGTGTAATGGCAAATTGTTATAGATGTCCCACCCAACCACGTGATCCACGTACGGATGAACAAGGATAGAACGGGCGATGAGTATCACGCCAATAACCTTTGCTAGTAATTCCAGTTGTGTTTTCTGCAGGTATTTTGCAGTGAAAAGAATACCGCCAATGACGACCGTTGACCAGATAATGGTCTGCCACCATATGGCGCTCAAAGGTTCGAGGATCTCGTGGGGGTTGGTCAAATATTAACTAACTTTTTGCAGTGCGGCCAGGCGCTTTTTCGAAGAAACTCATATCTGAATATACACTGTCATACTTTACCGAGGGAGAAGGATCTCAAACAAAAGTTTCATAATAAACGTATACTTGAGATTTCGTGCACGCGATCAGAATGACTATGTTGGTTTTTGGAAGCCAAGCTTCCCTCCTTACGTTTTGAGAAACTACGCAAGAGAATGTGTATTTATCAAATCAAGGCTTTATACAGGCTTTTGCAGGACATATCGTAAATAGACCGCTGATCCATCCTTTAAGGCATTATAGATTTTGCTGTCTTTCACCCCAGCAAAATCCTTGAAAGCAGACTGTATAAATACCGGTACATTTTCCTCGATCATATCCATTTTTCGATCATGGATGAGATCCAGGGCATGCAAAACCTGGGGTGTGATTGTGCCTTCCTGTTTTGTTTCAAAACCAGCATTTTTGAAAATGCCGGGCAGTTCAAGCCCCTCCTCTGCACCCCGCAGGTCCGCCCATGAAAAATAACCACCCGGTTTTAGGATGCGGTACACCTCATGCACAAACTGCTGCATATCGCCGTAACAGTGAGATGATTCCACGTTCAGCACCACATCATAAGACTCATTCTCAAATAGAATGTTCTCTGCATCGCCCTCCACAAAGGACAAATTATCACCGGCATTATTTTTGTTGGAGAAATCCACAGCGTTGGCGGAATAATCCAAGCCAACCATTTCTTCAGGATATAATACTCGGGCCACATAACTGGCGCCACCACCCCGTCCGGATCCGATTTCCAGGACCTTCTTGCCGTCCAGGTCAACTGCTGCCGCCACATAATGATATAACTGTATAAAGTAGCGCTCTTTTTCCTGGTGATCATGGAGATCCAATTCAGAGCCATCCAATTCAGCATAGCCGTAATTCATAAAATTCCAGTCCGGCAGCTGGTATTTTTTCGCCATAACCTGGTACCACTTGCGCCATAAGGCGCGTTTAATAGCAGGTGACAGGTTGAACAGAAATTTGAAAAATTTGACTAACATTATGTGGTCTTCATCACAGTGAATTACAGGAAAACAGGGTTACATTGCAGTTGAGGGAGGCGGATCTTACCTCCTTGGTTGTCGAATTCACTTACCTATTTGGTCTGCCTCCCCTTTATCCTCCGCAGCCGTTTCTTCTGTATCAGCAGTGACCAATTCAACAGAATGTATAGGCACAGTCCATATTTTGCCTGCGTCATCATGCAGGCGATACCGTGTAGGATAATGAATAATGGCATCAACAACACACTCACTTCCGGCGGTGACACTGCCGCCGATCTCATGGTGGTCTTTGAGCAGGCGGACTTTTGTCCCGGCCTTCATTCCGCCGTGTTTTTCAGACAGTTTATGAAATAGTTTTTCCATATTATGCTCTTATTAATTTATCATTCCTGGAATTTTTGCGCCATTGTTGTTATGCAGATAAAGCAGAATAAACTGTTTTGGAAATTTCCACTGCATGGGGCGTATCGCTATGGATGCAGATTGTATTTGCCGAAATGTTCAATTCAGTACCATCAGCAGCAGAAAATGTTTCATTTTTAGCCAAGTTCACTGCTTGTTGCGCTGCTTTTTCTGGATCAGTGATCAAGGCATCGTCAAACTCCCTGCTGCGCAAGCTGCCATCGCTTTCATAGGTCCTGTCAGCAAAACCTTCGACTATTGATTCCAGGCCCATCTTTTTCCAAATGGTCAGCATGTTTGCATCAGCCAGACCTACCAAAGGTAAATGTTCATTAAAAGACTGAACTCCTTCTCCAATGGCGGCAGCCACCCCAGCATCATGGACAGCTGTATTATACAGGGCACCGTGTGGTTTTACATGAGTCAGCGCGCAGCCATTTTTATCAGCAATATTCTGCAAGCGTAGGATCTGTTCTGCTACCGTTTCAGCAATTTCAGCAGAAGTCATTACCATTGCTCTGCGCCCGAAATGTTCACGGTCCGGGTAACTGGGATGGGCACCTATATTTACACCATGTTCGTTGGCCAATAATACCATATCCGCCATCATATCATCATCCCCGGCATGGCCGCCGCAGGCTATATTGATGGATGTTACATAAGGCAGCATGGCCGCATAGGTGCCGTCATCCAGCAGTTTCTGGATCTCACCCATATCGCTGTTAATATCAATTATTGGTTTCATGATGCTTTTAAATTATGGATAATTTTCATTTGTTCTGCATAAAGCTGTTCCGCCTCTGCCATAGACACCAATGCAAATTGAAACCTGTCGCCAGGTTTTAGCTGGCCCACTTTGCACAGGTCAGCGCTGATAACATTGGCTATGCGGGGATAGCCGCCGGTAGTCTGGTGTTCCACAAAGGAAATGATCGGCTGCCCATTGCCAGGGACCTGCACCGCACCCAACGGGACGCCCTGCGTCAAAATTTCATTCCCTTTTGATGACTCTATAACATTCCCTTCAAGCCTAATGCCCATACGGCTGAATGCCTGGGAAACAGTAAATTGATTTTTTAAAAATGAATTCCAGGTGTCGTCATTAAACCAGTCTCCTTCCAGCCCTTTTGTAACACGAATTTTGTTACGGTTGAGCTGCCCTTGTATTTCATTCACATTATTCATTTTTGCACATTGTGATTCACTTGCATGCCCCAATTCCAGCATATCACCTTTTCGTAGTGTTCTGCCTCCAAATCCACCCAAACCGGTCATCAAATGGGTGGAACGGCTGGCCAATAATGGCGTTACATCGAATCCACCTTGTACACATACATAACACCGGGCGCCATCACGACTGCTGTTAATCTGTAAACATTGATCCTTTTCTATGTTATATCCCTTCCAGTTCCCAATAGGCTGACCATCAATCGCGGCATCGAAAGTACTCCCCGTGATTACAATGACTGCATTAGAACCAAATTCATATGCTCCCCCAGTCAGTGTTATTTCCAACGCCGCAGTGTTAGGATCATTGTCTACGAGTTGATTCCCGATTCGAAATGAAAAAGCATCAGCAGCGCCGGAGACAGAAATACCCAAATGGGCAAATCCCGGCCGGCCCAAATCCTGGACTATTGTCTGCGTGCCAGCTTTTAATACGGTAATACTCATGTTTGCTGCCAACGCTCAAATTCACTTTCGGTAATTGGTTTGAAGGTGATACGGTCGCCCATCTTCAGGAGCGCTTTTTCAGGATGTTGAATATCAAAAATGTGGAGGGGTGTTCGTCCGATCAGATTCCATCCTCCCGGTGTGGATGATGGATATATCCCTGTTTGATTTCCGGCAATTCCTATGGAGCCAGCCGGCACGCGCTTGCGAGGATTCTGCAGACGTGGTGTGGCCAGTTTTTCATCCATACCGCTGATGTATGGAAAACCTGGTGTAAAACCAATAAAGCTGACTTGGAAGTCGCCGCTGCTGTGCAATGCAATGACCTTTTCTGTACTCAAGCCAGTATGTTCAGCAACTTTATTTATATCGGGTCCATGCTGACCACCATATAAAACAGGAATGTCTACCACTGACGGTTCCGGCAATTCCATTGCACGGGCATTTTTTAACACCTGCTGCAGATTTTTTTGGACAGCTTGAATAGACTTCTTTTCTACATCCACTGTAACCATCACGGACCTATAACCGGGATGGATATTTAAAATTCCCTCCATAGAATTGTTCAATAAATAATGAGATAATTGAAATACAGCTTCTTGAATTTCAGGTGAATGATCTTCACCAAAATGGAGCAATAATGTGCGGTCCGAGGCTGGGGTAATGGTAGGATCGGTTGGAATCGTCACATTATTAGAACGCGGTCGTTGCCACTACATTTTTTTCTACATCATGACGATAAAATAAAATGGGCCTCAACTTTTTGTCAGAATATAACTGCAATTGGTCAGTGCGGTGGGGCGAACCCGGCTGGCTGAAATTTCCATAACCCAATACACCATTGGCACGGATTGAATCTCCGAATTCCACCACAGATACGTAGGTATCACCAGCAACAATGAACTGTTTATTATCTTTTCCGGGATAAAAATAAGACGTCCGGAAAACACCGTAGGGGTCACCGGGAGCACCGTTAGCCGGCAGGTCCAGGCTGTCCCGCTGCAGGCGGAATACTGCACCCCAGAAAACATCCAAACGGCCGTATTTCTCTTTCACCTCTTTTGCCGCACCAAACAGTTTATGGACGGCCATGCTGCGATCTTTCAGTCCATCAGGCCGCTGGGTCGGGCTGTGCTCATTCCATTTTAATGCAAAATCACCTGGGAATTCCATGTCATCCACCCACGTCTTGAACAATACACTGCCCCGGCTGGCGTTGTCTGCAGTACGGTCCCAGCGTTCCAGCACGCGGACGGCGTCTTTTATTTCCTGGCCCCGTGCTGTAGATGCAGCATCTAATAGGTCATCCAACAATCGGTCTGCCAATTCCATGCGCGTGGAAAATTTATATTCCACCAATTCATCATAAGAGATGCTGTCATCCTCGTCCAGCATCCTGGCTGAGCGCTGGGCCCGAAAACCCATTTTTCGTGGTGACATATAACTGGGGTAATCATCGGCGTCTATTTCTTCAGGAAAGGTGGTGGTCCACGGCGGGTCATTGGCGTTCTGCAGCCAGCCGCTTTCAGGATTCAGCACCCGGGGTAAATCTTCGTAGGGATGGTGATCATTCCATAATGTCGTAGAAGTATTTCCCGGAACGCCCCCAGACCAGTCATAATCTCCTGCCGGTCGCTGGGGAGTCTGCCCGCCAAACAAATGCAAAATATTTCCGGATTTATCTGCGTACATAACCGTGAACATGGGTGTTTGCAGGTCCTGCAGGCTGGCTTCAAACTCTTCCAGGTTGGTTGTTAAGGCCATATTCCAGCGTTCTGTGAAGATCTGGCTGGCGTCCAGTGCGGCAACACGTAATGCCAATGCGTGCTTCTCATCCTCTTTAACCACCGGCCCGTGGATAGATCTCTTTACCACTAAAGTTTCTGTTCGTGAGGAATCGCCTTCCTTGATGTGTAATTCAATAGAATCCACTGCAAAGGGTCTAACTACACCATCATAATCATAACCACCATCAGCAAGTGTTAGCTCGTATAGATCAGCGCCATCATGGGCATTCACTGTATGGGTCCAGCCTAGATGTTCATTGAACATGATGCCCAGTGCCGGAGAACCTACTAAACTGGCACCGTAAATATTTACATCAGGAAGATTTAAATGGACCTCAAACCAGGTGAACAAATCACCCCAGAACAAATGTGGATTTGCCACCAGCATGGCATGTCCCGATGCCGACCTTGATGGCGAAACTGCCCAAGCATTAGAACCTTTTTGATCTGACCATGATTTTGCATCTTCCTGTAAATCATCCGGGCTGATGACAAAGGTATATTGGAGCACCCGCAGCGCATGGGCCATGAGGTCTTCCATCGTAATGGGTAATACCACCTCAAAATCATCACTAATATTTTCCGGGTGTTTTGCAACATAGTCATTGACACCTACAATGTAACTTTCCAACATGGACTTGTTGGGATTAATCTGTTCAACAGCCCATTGTTTAGCCCGCGCCGGGACACCATTGGTCCACATCCATTTATCACTGTTTAAAAAATTCTCTCCCCAGTATTCAGCCCCGCGGCCGCGGGCCTGGCCGTACAAACGCAATAAAAGGTCTCCATGTGCGTGCGCCTGGGCCCAGCCGTAGGCATAAAAAAGATCGTCAGGATTTTGGGCATAAATGTGGGGAATACCGTATTGATCCCAAAGGACTTCGGTATCTTTCGACGGTTCTATACATGAAGTTGATATAAGAACCAGGAAAATGAATAATGTAGAAATGCGCACAGCAATCAATAATTAATTGCTATGAATATAAAAAAACCTGTTAAGACTTTGGCTTTTTTTCTTTGTCCTTAAACGGGCTTTCGAAAAATCGCCCGGTTCCTTCAACTACATTGGTCAGGAATGTATCCAGCGCTTTAAGGATATTGTCACCAGCTTCAGATAATGCTTTATCCACATGGGGTAAATTTTCTTTAATATCCTTACGGATTTTATTCATACAGTTTTTAAATGGTTATCAAATTTTTTGGCAACGGGGACAGAAATACGTTCCCCGGCCGGCAGCTTTGATCTTTTTAATTACCGTTTCGCATCTTTTACATGGCAATCCTTTCCGATCGAAAACCTGCAATTGGTTACGGTATGAACCAGGAACGCCATCTTGGAAAGTGAAATTAATAAATGTGGTCCCGTTGTAGGCAATGGCTTGTTCAAGTATAACTTTAATTGATTCATGTAATCTATTTGATTTAACGGAAGAAATATTGTTCGAAGAGATTAAGGGATGTATACGGGCTGACCACAGCGCTTCATCCACGTAAATATTACCCAGTCCCGCAATAATGTGTTGATCCAGGAGCAACGCCTTAACCTGTCTTTTCCTGCCTTGTAATGACTGCTGCAGCCAATTTTTAGTAAACAATTCTCCCAATGGTTCAACACCGTGTTTTTGATCAAACTCTGCCCATTGATCATACCAATAGACGCGCCCAAATTTGCGTGTATCCTGGAAAATCAACATCTTGTCAGATAAGCGGAATACAGCAGATATATGTTTTGCAGTGGGAATATTGTCATTGGTGTACAATCGCCCTGTCATGCGCAGGTGAATAGGGATAAACCCATTATCAAGGTGCAGAACAATAAATTTAGCTCGTCGATTTACATCAAGGATATTCCTGCCTACTATTACATCATTGAAGTATTTTTTGTGTACGTTTCCAAGGACTTTGGGCCAAATGGATTGAAATGATAGTATTTTTTGACCGACCAGGTCAGGTTTAAGGTGCCTAACAACTGTTTCAACTTCCGGCAGTTCAGGCATAGTATAAGAAGATTAAAAAGAAATATTTAGAGAGTAACTACCTACGCTCTTAAGCACACCAAAGTCACGGACAACATAATCCAGTTGGATGCCCGGACCACGTGGAATCTTATAGTTCAACCCTGCACCAATGGTAAATTGATTTGTCATTTCTTCCCGCTTATCATCCTCTTCGTGCTCTTCTAAAAAGACATAAGATTGACCGGCGCGTACAGAACCAATACCCATGAAGGTATATTCCAAACCCAGGTTTAAATATTCATAATTATTATTGGGATGGATTGCATCACCGGCGAGCGTCAGCTTATGCATCTTATCATCTAATACATCTTTACTGATTCCTGCCCTGAATACCAATGGTAACGGCCAGCCCTGTGTGTCTAAATGTGAGTCAATTTTATCATTATTACCAAAGATGGTTTCATCAATATCAAAATCTCTTTCAGTATCATACCCCTCTAACTTCATTTTGCCGCCAAAATTGGATATACTCATACCAATACGGATACCCTTATTCTTTGTCACAAATAAACAACCAACATCAGCTGCGATAACATTGGCATTCATATGCCATATCTTTTCCTGGACTAATTTGATGTTCAATCCAAAAGAGAACCTGTCAGTGAG
>PBZW01000017.1 GCA_002730315.1 Fidelibacterota bacterium | reverse complement strand
ACCATACAGTATAATTAAAGATGTAGAAAAATCACTAAAGAGTAAAGGCCATATAATTACGCCTTATAAATGGAATAAAATTGGTGAAATGAACGCAATCCTAATAAATGAAAAGGGATATTTTGGTGCCGCAGATACCCGGGGCGAAAATATGGCAGTAGGCTACTGATTTGCCCTTTGGCTAACCGCTCTTTCCCAAACCTGAATTTTATTTTCCACCCATTTCAACGCAGGAAATTCAGAGTTTTCTAGGTCTCCTCCCGGAGTAATCCAAATCCAATTACCTCTAGGATTGCCCAAAGCAAATTCACCTTCCATAGCAACAGTTTTATCTGGATACCACCAAGTCCAATGACCAATATATATTCCATTATGAAACTCACCATCTAAACTTTTTACACCATTTGAAAACCATTCTACTTGTTTACCATGAGGAACGCCTTTAGTATAATGATGAATGTATAATAATTGTCCATCCTGATACCATCTTGTATGCACGCTATCTTTACTATCACCACTCCAATAAAATTCCCATTGTTTGGAGCCGTCTTTATACCAACCACGGTCATAGCCATCTTTACGGCCATAAACAAAAAGAGCCTCACCTTCCTTTTGACCGTCATCATGCCATAGAACCAATTTGCCGTGAACTTTGTCCTCTCTATACGGTTCAGCAGAAGCTATACCGCCTGATTCATGCCAAAAACTCCATGTCCCCTGTTTCATTCCATTAACATATTCACCCTCAGATTTATAATTCCCATTGGAAAACCATTCTGTCCATAGTCCCGTCTGCTGATTCATATAAAAAAATCCCTCCTGTTTTTTTGTTCCATTCTCATAAAACCACATCCATCGTCCATCTTGAATTCCTTCTGTTAATAATCCTTCAAATTCTTTTTTTCCGTTAGTATAATTATAAAATACAATTCCACTATAAGGAGATTCATCTTTTAACAGATATTTGCGAGATGTACCATCTAAATCTATTCTATCAACAAGATCTTTTATGTTTATTTGGGCAAACAGAAACGAGCTAACAAAGATTAAAAATAATTTTTTCATACCATCAATTGATCTTCGATTAATTGCACAAAAATAGATGACCCAACCAACAATGCTCTTTCATCAATATCAAAATGAGAACAATGTTGAGGTACGCTGCGAAATGGCTGATCTTCCGGTGCTGACCCCACAAAGAAAAAACACCCTGGGACTTTCTGGGCATAATAGCTGAAGTCCTCACCGCCCATGGATAGATAGGGATAACCGGCGCCATCTCCAACAATCTTTGTCGCGGACGCTAACAGCTTTTCAAACGCAGCTTCAGCATTGATTGTTGGTGGATAACCATCACGGTAATCAAATTCAATTGCGGCACCAAATGTTTGACCTATACCATCAATAATTTCCTGCATTCGTGTTTTGATCAACACTCGATTTTCTTCAGTATAAGCTCTTGCGGTTCCTTTAAGAACAATCTCATCTGCAATAATATTGAAATTATAACCACCATTAATCATCCCAATAGAAACAACTGTGCTTTCAAGTGGATTGGTATTACGGCTTACAATGGTTTGCAAAGCTGTTATTAAATGGGCTGAAACGACTACTGCATCTACTGAACCTTGAGGTGTCGCACCATGACCGCCTAAACCTTTAATAGTGATCTGAAATTGATCAGCTGCGGCAAGTATAGGGCCTTCTTTTACACCCACTTCACCATACTTTTGGTAATTCCATAAATGGATGCCGTATGCTTCATCTACACCTTCGAGACATCCATCCTCGATCATATAGCGCGCGCCACCCTCCCCTTCTTCTGCAGGTTGGAATAAAAAACGAACAGTTCCATTGATCTGATCTCTTTGGCCTGATAATACTTTTGCTGCTCCCAATAACATAGCTGTGTGACCGTCATGCCCACAGGCGTGCATTACACCGTCATTAACAGATTTATATTCGCAATCACCTGTTTCTTGAACAGGTAGAGCATCCATATCTGCCCTTAAGGCGATAGTTGGTCCAGCACCACATCTTAGATTACCTACAACACCCGTTTTGCCAATACCGGTCTGAACATCCATGCCCAAATCCTTGAGCATGTTTGCAGCAATATCTGCAGTGCGGGGGACATCAAATCCTAATTCCGGGTGTTGGTGGATATCCCGACGAATAGATATGATTTCTTCAGCTATTGATTCAACTTGTGGTAAGATCTTTATTGACATATTTATCTATAATATAAAACCATTTATGCAGCTGATTCCATAACTGCTAACTGTCCACAGCCTGCGGAAATATCCGTACCCTTGCTCCTGCGAACGGTTACGGGGAAATGAGCTTTTTCTAACACATTGATAAATGTTTCGATCCGTTCATCACTTGGGTGGGAATATTTACCACCTATCTCATTATATGGGATCACATTTAGTTTGCACCTGCGGCCATTCAACATATCCAGCAGTTTATGTGCATCTTCTTTGGCATCGGTCACTCCGGCCATCAATACATATTCCAGCGTAACAGGGTGTCTGGAGCGAGATGAAAAATAATCAATGGATTCCAATAATTTGTCTAATGGATATTTTTTAGCTATGGGCATGGTCTTTAACCGGCTTACCTGTGATGAACCATTCAAGCTGATAGCCAGTTTATACCGATGTTTTTCTTCTACATATCGTTTGATCTTGGGCACGATCCCCACTGTCGATATGGTGATCCGCTGTGCGCCTAATTTGATACCATCCTGGTGATTCATCAGATCAGCCGCTGTAATGACCCTGTCGTAATTCAAAAAGGGTTCGCCCATACCCATAAAAACAACATTGGTGATCCGAGTTAAGGATGCTTTGCTAACCAAAATGAATTGATCAACAATCTCTCCCACAGACAGGTTTTTTTGAAATCCCATAGATGCTGTTGCACAAAAGTCACAATCCACTGCGCAGCCTATTTGGGACGACACACAAATGGTTGTTCGATCTCCATCTCTCATTAATACTGATTCTACCATTTCGCCCGTCTGTAGTTTAAAAAGGAACTTTTGAGTGGGTTCAGACGATGAACCTGTTACATGAACAACCTCCAACGGATGGACGATGAACTTTTTTTCGAATTTCTGTTTCAAATTATTGGGGATATTTCTCATCTCTGAAAATGTATCCACACAACTCCGATATAGCCATCCAAATAATTGGTTTGCCCGAAATGTTGGCTCATTTAACTCATTCATTTGAGATGTTAATTGCTCTAGGGTCATTCCCATCAAGGCAATTTTTTGATCTTTTGGATCTGTCACGGGGGGTGAATTTCGATTATCTCTTATGGGTAGACAAGACATTAAGATTTGTTTCAGTTTTGCCTCACCATTAAGTTATGCACCTATTTTAATCATTGAATCAGGAAGAATATATGACGACACATAACGACTCAAAACTAGTACAGGCCCTCACTGACTTTAGAGAAAGATTTTTATCGGAGATCAGTAAAGTGATCATTGGGCAGCAGGATATATTAGATCATTTTCTCATTGCGTTGATCTGTAAAGGGCACACATTGCTTGTGGGGGTCCCCGGATTGGCAAAAACACTGCTGATCAAATCCATGGCGGAATTGCTGGATTTGAAATTCAGCCGGATCCAATTCACCCCGGATCTCATGCCCAGCGACATTACAGGGACAGAAGTCATCGAAGAAGATCATACTACCGGAAAAAGAGAATTTCGATTTTTTCAAGGTCCAGTATTTGGAAATATCATCCTTGCAGATGAGATCAACCGTACGCCGCCAAAAACACAATCCGCTCTCCTCCAGGCCATGCAGGAATATAATGTTACTACCGGAGGACAAACCTATGCGCTGGATGAACCATTTTTCGTCCTGGCCACCCAAAACCCCATCGAACAGGAAGGAACCTATCCCTTACCAGAAGCACAATTAGATCGTTTCATGTTCAATATTAAGATCGACTATCCATCAAGAAATGAAGAAGTGTCCATTGTTCATTCCACCACAAGCAGCACTGAACAGGCACTTCAGTCCATGATCACCAAATCTGAGTTGCTGGAGTTCCAGAAATTGATTCGTCGTGTTCCAGTGGCAGAAAATGTCGTGGAATATGCTGTGGACCTGGTTGGGAACACTCGGCCAAATGCAGACACATCACCAGATTTTATCAAGGAATGGATCGATTGGGGCGCCGGACCCAGAGCATCTCAATATTTGATATTAGGCGCAAAGGGTAAAGCGGCATTGGATGGTCGCCCAACCCCAGATATCAATGATGTGAAAGACTTGGCGTTACCGGTTTTGCGTCATCGGTTGATCACCAACTTTAATGCTGAAGCTGAAGGTGTGAATGTGGATGATATTATTATAAAACTATTACGCTAGACGATGGACGTTAGATGTTAGATACTAAAAAATATTTACAACCGGAAACTGTTGCCAAACTGGATAATATGGCATTAAGAGCTCGTTTAGTAGTTGAAGGGTACATCATTGGCCAGCACAAGAGTCCCTACCATGGATTCAGCGTAGAATTTGCTGAACACCGCGCCTATGGCCCGGGGGATGAGATCCGCCATGTTGATTGGAAGCTATATGGTAAAACGGATCGATATTATGTAAAACAGTACGAAGAAGAAACAAACCTCAAAGCCTATATCTTACTGGACACGAGTCGTTCAATGAAATACACCAGCGGTAAAGTTACAAAACTTGATTATGGTTCATATTTATCCGCAGCCCTCTCCTATCTGATGTTAAAACAGCATGATGGTATTGGTTTAATTCTATTCGATAAAAAGATCAAGAAATTTATACCCCCGCGTTCGACCTCCAGCCATTTGAATACAGTTTTACTCCATTTGGAAAAACCTGAATTTGGTTCTGACACTGCTATTGGTACCGTCCTCCATGAAATGGCAGAACGCATTAAAAAAAGGGGGTTAGTCATCCTCATATCTGACCTCATGGATGATTCGGAATCGATCTTAAGCGGGTTGAAGCATTTCAGACACAATAAGCAAGAGGTTATTCTCTTCCACATATTGGATAGAAATGAATTGGATTTTGAATTCAGTACACGTACCCGCTTCAAAGACATGGAAAGCGGATCACAACTCACAACGGAACCTTGGCATATTAAAAAAACCTATAAAGAACGAATACTGCATTTGCAGGATGATTATAAAAAGCAATGCCGAGAGCAATTGATAGATTATGTGCCTTTATTTACAGATCAAAACCTAGATAAAGCAATAAACAACTACATCAATAAACGCCAAAAATTGGGATAAAAAAATCCCCCGTTTTCATGGGGGATAGTTATAAATCAATGTAATATTTTATTATTCGTATTTTTTCGATTTTTGGAAATACCTTTGCGCTTCATCCTGTCTGCCCTGTTGGAGCAAGACGCGGGCAATGCCTCTGTAATGAGTAGCCACTTCCGGTTCAAGGTAAATGAGTTGCTTGTAGAATTTTTCAGCTTTACGCCATTTTTCATTGCTTTCAAACGTTTGTGCCATACCCAAAATAGCTTCGATATCTTCCGGGTTCAGGTCCAGTGCTGAAATAAAATGATCTTCTGAAGCATCAAAATCTCCAGCCTGGTTATACAGAACACCTAAATTGAAATGCAGGTCAGCTTTTGTTTTCATATCAACAGAGATGCGTATTGCTTTTTCGTACGTAGCAATGGATTCCTCGGTATCACCAATATCATAGTAGGTCTGCGCCAAGTTACGTATTGCTGCGTTGTTACCCGGATCCAGTTGTACAGCTTTTTGGAGATAAGGTATCGCATTTTCCGGTTGGTTATTGCGGGCAAAGATTTGCCCTGCAGCCATATTGGCATTAAAATCTTCCGGGGCCATTTCTACTGCTTTGCTAATGAATTCAGACGATTTATCTGCTTCGCCTAGTTCAAAGTAACACGTTGCCAGCATGGTGTAATTGACACTTTCATCCGCTTTAATTATTAAGGCTGTTTGAAATTCATTTATAGCATCACGTATAAGTGCGTTTCGCTCTTGATCATCCAAACCCTTTGATGTATTATAGACCTTTACAGCTTTGTTGTATACATCACTCCAATAACCGTACCTGGAAATATTAATCATATCCTGAACGGTACTGCCGTCAAGGATTTTACGATTCGGATCAATAGCCAGGGCTTTTTCATACACTTCATTCATTTCAGCCCAGCGGCCGTCTTTTCCATAAATATGGTGCCCTAACTGAAATGGTATTTCCGGGTTATCGACTTCAACCGCCATTGCTTTCACCAGGAATTCCTCCGCTTTTTCAAAATCCTTCTGTTGTAAGTATAATTTTGCGGATGTGTATTCCTCACTTGGACAGCCCCAAAAAAGAATCCCACATACCAAGATTATTATTACTTTATATTGACTTTTTTGCAACATGAATCCTCTTTAATAATTATGGTAAAAAATAAGGGTCAGAAAATAGCCAGTAACCAGCGCTTTTCAAAGGTCTAGAGTCCCTTCAAGATAAGATGTTCTCTTGGTGATTTCAGTATGATCAACCTCCAGGATTTTGTCTACTCCAAAACCTTCAACGCATATAGATGCCAACGCGGAAGCCTGCACCAAAGCTTCTCTCGCGGCACCATTGGAATGCAATACACCCGCGAAGGCTCCGGCAAACACATCTCCTGCCCCTGTGGGATCAACCACATTTTTTACCGGGTAAGCGCCAATACGAATTTGATTCTCTGAATCAAATAATATTGCCCCATGGCTGCCTAGTTTAACAACAATTTTTTCCATCCCGTATTCCATGAGTTTTTGACCAGCTTTTTCAGGGTTGGAGATACCCGTTAATAGTTCTGCCTCACTTTCATTCAACAGTAAAATTGAAGTTTTCCTTAACACTTCATCCAAAGCGGCGCGCGTAGTATTAATCCACAAGTTCATGGTGTCTAACACGATCAAGTCTGCGCTGCATTGATCTATAACGGATTGCTGCAATGCAGGATGAATATTGGCCAGTAACGCTGTATTTACACTTTTGTTTTCTGCAGATAACCTTGGAGAAAAATCGGCAAAAACTCCCAGTTCAGTATATAGAGTTTCCCGGTCATTCCAGTTTTCATGGTAGCGGCCGCCCCATTGGAATGTTGCTCCCTCAACTTCTTGAAGGTCATCCAGGTTTACTGCTAAAGATTGATACAGCTCTCGGTCCTCATCCGGAAAATCTGAACCAATAATACCGACCACGCTGGTTGGGCAATAGCGTTGTGCAGCTGCTAAAGCATACGTAACAGAACCGCCGAGGACATTTTCCCTCTTTTCGGATGGTGTTTCAATTGTGTCTATAGCAATGGAGCCAGTGATCAGTAAGTTTGAATTACCCATTTACGGTTGCCAGTTTAATAGCTTTAACTCTTCGACAACAAGTATATCCTTCATTGCTTGTATTCTTTTAGTACAATACAGTATATTATCTACTTATGCCAGCCAAAACTTTTGCTATCATTACCGACGTACACTCTAATGTAGCATCTTTAGAGACAGCCTTAGGCATTATCGATGCTCGTACAGACATTGATCAGAAAATATGCCTGGGTGATTACTTCGCTCTGGGACCTTCTCCAAAAGAAACGCTTGATATATTCATGTCCATTGAAAACTGCATTTTTATCCGCGGTAATCATGACCGCTATCTAATTGAACGACTATGGGAACAAGAACGCCCCTCATTGGAAGGCATGAACCCTGACGACCCCATTTGCCAGGCCATCGTTGCCAATGGGGAATGGACTGCCGGTGAGGTAGGCGAGGCTGGTGTTGAATTCGCTAAATCCATGAATATTGCCTACCGCGAAATTGTAGATAATACCCTAGTTGAGTTCACTCACGCCTGGTACCAGCGCGATGATATGCCGCCCACTATGGAAGAGGCATTGAACTGGCGCAATCATGTACAGAATGCCCATCCGCATGTTTCTCGATTTGTATTTGTTCATGGACACGCCCATACCCCCAGGAATGAAACAGGAGAAAACCTGACCATCCTCTGCCAGGGCGCCACCGGTTTGCCTTTTGATGAGGACACCCGCGGTTCGGTGGCCTTTTTAACGGTTGAGGGTGATTCCTTTGACTGGGATGTAGTCCGTTATGAATATGACCAGTCTATCACGATTGATTTGTTGGAAGACAGGCACCCGCCCTTTTATCAAAACCTCCAGAATACTGTCAAATACGCCACTATTCGAAACGACGTTTAATAAACGTTTTTTTGTAATTTCCTCGTCTAAAATCCGATAAAATATGCACTATTTTGACCACAGCGCTACAACACCCCTACACCTAAAAGTAAAAGAACTCATGGATGAAGTGGGCGGACTCCACTTTGGCAATCCTTCCAGCATTCATGCCTCCGGACAAAAAGCCAAAACATTGATCGAGACTGCCCGGGGTCAAATGGCCAAGGCCATTGGCTGCAATTCCAATGAGGTCATTTTCACTGGGGGCGGTTCTGAAGCCAATAACCTTGTACTTTGGGATTTGATCCATCATGAGAAAAAACATGTGGTTACGTCTGTTATCGAGCATCCTGCTGTGCTGAATGTTTTAGATAGTTTGGATGAATTCGGCGTGTCCTATACGGCTGTTGCTGTAGATAAAACAGGAATGGTAAATCCGATTGATGTTCAAAAAGCCATTACAGCAGAGACTGGCCTTATATCCATCATGCTGGCCAACAATGAGATGGGTACCATCCAGCCTATTGCAAATATAGCAGCCATTTCAAAAGATCATGGAATCATGATGCATACTGACGCAGTCCAGGCACTAGGAAAAATCCCGATTGATGCCAGAAAGCTTGGGGTGGATTGCATGAGTTTTTCGGCCCATAAATTTTATGGTCCCAAAGGTGTCGGCGCCTTATTTATGCGCAAAGGACTGCAGCTCAAGCCCCTTATTATTGGGGGCAGCCAGGAACGATCCTTGCGGGCCGGGACAGAAAATACCCCTGGTATTGCGGGGTTGGGATTAGCCGCTGAATTGGCTGTAAAAAACATAACTGCGACACAATCCCATTTGGATTCACTGGCAGATGCATTCCAAAACCAAATCATCAAAGCCTGCCCGGATGCTGTCATTAATGGCCATCCCGAAAAAAACCTGCCCGGACTGATCAATATTTCCTTCCCGGGATTCAGGAGTGATCTGCTCATGATTCATCTCGACCGCAAAGGAGTTGCTGTGTCCAGTGGTTCCGCCTGTTCTTCTGGGGACATTAAGCCTTCAAGCATTCTATCGGCCATGGGCATTGCGGACGATATCAACATCTGCACCTTGCGTATCAGCTTCGGCACGAAAAATAACATGGACGATGTGGAATATTTAACTCAAGCTTTAACATCAAGCATGGAACAGATTCGTTCCGCCACCTGAAATGTCTGAACGTATTATTGTGGGTATGAGCGGCGGCGTGGACAGCGCCGTTGCGGCACTATTATTAAAAGAACAGGGGTTTGATGTTGAATGCATCTTCATGAAAAACTGGGAGGAAGACAGTGAATCCTGCACCGCGGAAGAGGATTACAAAGATGCCTTGCTGGTGTGTGATCATTTGGGATTAAAGCTGCATACAGTCAATTTTTCCAAAGAATACAAACAAAATGTATTTGATCATTTTTTAAAAGAATACGCTGCAGGGCGTACGCCCAATCCTGACACCCTTTGCAACAAAGAAATCAAATTCAATGTATTTTTACATTACGCCCTGGAACTTGGTGCCGGCCGTATTGCTACTGGTCACTACGCCCGCATTGAAAAAAATAATGGAACTATACAATTGCGTAAAGGAATCGACAAGAATAAAGACCAGAGCTATTTCTTATTTATGCTCAATCAGCAACAGCTGGAAAAAACCATATTCCCCATTGGCGCGATGTCCAAAAAAGATGTACGCACTTTGGCAAAAGAAAAAGGGCTACCAAATTATGACCGCAAGGACAGTACTGGAGTTTGTTTTATCGGGGAACGGAATTTCACAGAATTTCTACACCAATACTTTAAACCTGATCCGGGAGATATGGTTACAGTTGATGGCAAAACAGTGAGCAAACATGATGGTTTAATGTTCTATACACTTGGACAAAGACAAGGACTTGGAATCGGTGGGGGCCATGGTGAAAAGGAAGAGCCGTGGTACGTAGTGGATAAAAACCTGGAAAACAATCAGCTCATTGTTGCCCAGGGACACGACCATCCTGGTTTATTCCACTCGCAACTCACTGTTGAGGATTTACACTGGGTAGCGAATGAAGTACCTTCTGTGCGTAAATTAACAGCCAAAATCCGCTATCGGCAAAAAGACCAATTATGTTCTTTTGAACTGAACAACGATTCTGCAGACGTTTACTTTGTTGAACCACAATTTGCAGTTACGCCGGGACAGGCAGCTGTATTTTATGACGGTGATAATTGCCTTGGCGGAGGGACTATTGAAAAACGGAACTAAATTAAAATTGGGGGATTGCAAAAGAGGCCAAATTAAAGCGAAATTAACACCGTGAAAAAACACCCACTTTATATCATTATTAGCTCAGTTTTTATACTGGTGGTAACGGCAACACCAGCATTTGGCCAATTCAAAGCGGATGTACCCCATCAAAATGTCAGGGAATCAATTACCGGTGGGCCAACCATCCCAGGTTTGCTGGATGCGCAAAACTTCCAGATGAACCACAGCTTTTCCATGTCCATGATGAATATGGGTGGTATGTCCGTAGGTGTTGGCGCGTACACCAATGCATTTTCCATGGCTATAACTCCCAGGCTGAGTTTGAATACCCAAATAAGCCTCGTTCAGCCAACCCTGAATGGATATCAGAATCAAGGTAATGTTTTTTATGGAGTAGGACTAAACTATAAAGCTACAGAAAACAGTTATTTCAGTTTTCAATTAAATAATTACCCCACATATTATCAAAGACCAAACCAATACCTTCACTTAAGAGGCTACTAGCACTTGGCCAGAATAAAACGTCACAAAAAAAACAAATTCCTTTTCAGTCCAAAATCATCCCGCCCGACAAAACGCAGGGATATTAAAAGAACGTTGGTTAATTCAGCGATTGTTATTCTTTCATTGCTGCTGGTTGCGTTTATTTTTTCATTTTCAAACCGCCAGATTCAAACAGGCGTTCCCATCGAAATCACTTTTCCATCCCTTCCGGATACACCCAAACTTGCTGTTGAAATATATGAACAGAAGCCGATTTTGGATATAGAAGTTGAGATCCTAAACGGCTGCGGGGTCCCCGGCTTAGCTAGTAAAGTTTCCGATTATTTACGTTCACAGCAAATGGATGTTGTGCGTTCAGAAAATGCAGATCACTATAATTATGAGCAAACACTGCTTATTTTAAGAAATGAAAATTTTGACGGTTTGAAAAAAATCGCCCAATCATTCGGTATTGATGAACAAGACGCACACAACATCAAACATATCCCTGATGACCAGTTAAGCGTTGACATTACTGTAATTATCGGCAGTGATTTTACCACAATCAAACCTCTGGTAAATTACTTACAATAGCATTGACACCCACCCCTTCTACGCCCAATAATGAGGCCAGTGTACTGGCTCGGGGTATTGCTAATCTTGCACTCGAAAAACAAGCTCAAAGGGTCATTTCTCTTGATGTGCGTGGAATTACGAGTATAACCGATCATTTCGTTTTTTGTTCTGCAGATACAGATGTGCAGGTGAAAGCAATTGCTGATAATATTCGTAAAGGGACAGACCATAAGCCCTGGCGAATTGAAGGCTATGAACAACTCAATTGGGTATTACTTGATTATGTAGATGTAGTTGTCCATATTTTTAGAACAATAGAAAGAGAATATTATAATTTGGAAAGTCTTTGGTCGGATGCAACGATTAAAAAATATGAAGATGAGCCTGAAGAAACACCTTCAAAAACTGCTGACTGAAGCAGCTGAAAACGCCGGCTTTGCTCCGCAAGCTGTTATTGTTACTTCATCTAAAGATGAGCAGCATGGCGATGTATCCTCCAACTTGCCTTTAACACTGGCCAAAGCAGCCGGGAAACCACCTATGGATATTGCGGAGGCAGTCATTAGCCATTGCAAAAAAGATGAAAATATTATTGCCGATATTTTTCCATCACCGCCGGGATTCATCAATTTTAAAATCAACCCTTCCTATTACCAATCCCTAGTCAGTGAAATCATAAAAGCGGGCAGTACTTACGGACAATCTGAAGTTGGTAAAGATAAAACAGCAAATGTCGAATTTGTAAGCGCCAATCCCACTGGCCCGCTGACGGTGGGCCATGGCAGGAATGCTGTACTGGGAGACACAGTGGCCAATATCCTGGAAAGCCACGGGTATACAGTTACAAGAGAATATTATTTCAACGATGCTGGCCGGCAAATGCGCTTGCTTGGGGATTCAGTAGAAGCACGCTATCGAGAAATCGTAGATGGAAAAAGTGAATTTCCTAAAGATGGTTATCAAGGTGAGTACATCAGGGAAATAGCCTTGCAAATTCAAAAGCAGCAGGGGGATAACCTTGAAACAGGTGACCCAATATTTCGTAAATCTGCTGAAGATGCTATTTTTGATGATATCAAAAAGTCATTAAACAGTCTGGGCATTCAACACGATAAATTTTCCAATGAAAAAACATTTTACGATTCTGGTGCGGTTGAACAAGTAACATCCGGACTGAGTGATAAAGGCCTGGTTTACGAAGCGGAAGATGCCACGTGGTTTAAAACGACTGACCTGGGAATGGATCAGGACCGCGTGTTGATCAAAAGTTCCGGTGAACCCACATATCGTCTTCCCGATATGGCGTATCATATTAATAAAGTTGAACGGGGATTTGACCTGATTATCGATATCTTGGGATCTGATCATGTGGACACATATCCGGATGTTGTAGCTGCTGTTAAGGCATTGGGCTATAAGACCGATCATTTCAAATTGCTTATCCACCAATTTGTGACCTTGTTGAAAAGCGGTCAAAAAGTAAAAATGTCTACCCGCAAGGCAGATTTTGTCACCTTGGAAGAATTGGTAAATGATGTCGGACCTGACGTGGTACGTTATTTTTTCATTATGCGTAGTATGAACTCCCACTTGAACTTCGATCTTGACCTGGCCGCCGACCAGTCAGAGAAAAATCCTGTATTTTATTTACAGTATGCCCACGCCAGGATTTGCAACATCATAAAGCGCGGTGCAGGTTTAGGCAAAGATTTTACAAGTGATTTTGATCCTGCCCGATTAACACATCCTTCAGAAATTGAACTATTAAAAACGTTGGAACAGTTCCCCGAGATCATGTCTTCTGTTCTTAAGCTGCTGGAACCCCAGGATATCGCCAATTATTTACAGGACCTTGCTGCGCGTTTTCATCGCTTTTATGTGGACTGTAGGGTTATAACAGATGATAATGATCTTTCTNCAGCGCGAGTTGCTTTGATAAAAGCTGCAAAAATAGTGCTGGCAAATGGTCTTAATGTCTTGGGCCTTACTGCACCAGAGCGCATGTAAATATAGTATTTTACAAATAATATTGTGGAGGCGGGGAGATTCGAACTCCCGTCCGAAATAAACCCTTGAAAAACACCTACATGCTTAGTCTCCTGGCAAGATCTTATTCCGCATATGGCCAGGGACTGACAGTCAGCGGAACCAGCCCTTAAAGTCTCACTATTGTTTTAGGGCAAAAACAATAACCAGTCTGTGTGATCGACGCCCTTTTACCTAACCACAGACAAATCGGATAAAGGACGAGCCACAGTCTTAAGCTGCAGCCATGTAGCCGTAATCGGCATGTATGAATGTCCGGATGATTTAGGAGAATTCCGGGATCTCCGCATGCAGTTTAACAACGATCTTATCCCGTCGAAACCGGTCGCCCCCATTTTCAAATAACAGTGAGAATTTACACATAATATAAAAGACAATGGCTCCGAACGCCAACCCGGAGCCATTTCACTATTTACTTGCTAACCTCTTCAAACGCAAACTCAAAATCACGAATTCACGGCTCAAAGGCAGATCAAAAATACATGGCCGGAAAATTCTGAGCAAGAGTGAAAATGAAAAAAATTTAATTTTTAGTCCTCCTTTTGTACTCTTTTAATGACCTGCAATCTTGTTGGACTTAGGTACATGGTTTTCTAACTTTGCCCGCTCATTGTGAAAGGAAAATGCCCGTGTAGCTCAGTTGGTAGAGCAGGTGACTCTTAATCACTTGGCCGAGGGTTCGAATCCTTCCGCGGGCACAAAATATGAAAATATTATGGTAAAAGCAGAAGGTCGATTATTTGAGTTTGACAGCGAAGATAAAATTCGCCCGGAACTCCTGGAAACATTTGAGTTTGACAGCCCAAATCAACACATCAAGACGGAAACTGATGAATTCAGCGCTGTCTGCCCTTTCAGTGGATTACCGGATTTGGCTTATGTAAAAATTGAATATTTTCCAGAAGGTGGAAAATGTGTCGAACTCAAATCTCTGAAATACTACTTTATTAGTTACCGCAATGTGGGTATCTATCAAGAGGGGACTACTAAACGAATTTATAATGATTTAAAATCAGTATTGGAAACTGATCGTTTACAAGTAATGACTATTTACAACACNCGGGGAGGGTTCGATACAACTTGTATCGAAGGTTCGTTAGATTGATTTACTGTTAATAACCGTTTCAGTTATCGAACTGATGTTGCGACACTTTCATTAATTCCTGCAGTTCACTCCTAGTGACGTCCATCGTTCTGCTTGTACCATCAATTCCATCACGCTGAAGTTTTACCTTGCCATTTAGTACTTCAGCAATGATCCATTCTTTATTATCAATAAACACTGAGTCTCCGACTTCGTACTCAAGTGAAAGGTCAGCAATAATTCCTAATACCATTGTTAGCTACACCTTTTTCTTTTTTTTTATCTTATTAATGTGTNTGGAAATAACATTCACTTTTATAATTTTACAAGAGAATAAAGGGCAAAGTTCCGAGTCTTTTTCTGTGCATGTGGGAATGATTTCTTGTAATTTTCCGCCCCGAATTTTCACTAATTTGATCCCGTAGCTCAGTTGGTAGAGCAGTGGCCTTTTAAGCCATTGGCCGTGCGTTCGAGTCGCACCGGGATCACATTGTACATTATAATTTGAATTTATTATTTTATTCTGTTCCTCGAAGAAGAATTCATATATACTATATATTGAATAGTAAGATTATAGCTAACAAAAATACATATTAACGATAGTGGTACTATTTTGTTTTTTGGGTAACTCAGCCATGTTGGATCAAGATGAAAAAGCTCCACCTGTTGAAAAGAAAGAAATTGTTGCTGTAAAAGNCGATATTCTNAAATCACAAACATCTATTTCTTTTACTGATAATAATCAGGGTTAGATTTCTATAAATAGTTTTTCCCATTTTCTATATTGGGATCACCTCATATAATTTCATAAACTCCCCTTTCTTATGGAATCTGTCTTCCAAAATATTAAGCTCAAACGCGTCCTCTCACTCATGGATGCCACTATGATCAATGCAGGCGGCATCATTGGCTCCGGTATATTTATGGTCCCAGCAACGGTTGCCTTATATACCATGTCCTCTTCTCTCTTTTTCTNAGTGTGGATCTTTGGTGGCATTGTCAGCCTGTTTGGTGCTTTATCTGTAGCAGAACTTGGTGCTGCTATGCCTAAAGCCGGTGGACAATACGTTTATCTTTCTGAAGCTTATGGCCCTGTCTGGGGATACCTGTATGGCTGGGCTGCTGTAGCTGTAATTAATACTGCTTCAATCGCAGCTGTAGGCGTTGCGTTTTCTGAATACCTTGGGTTTTTTATCCCCATGTCCACTTTGTCTATTCAACTCATTGCTGTCTTAATGATCATAATTCTTACGATTATAAACATTATAGATGTTAAGTCTGGTGCACAATTTCAAAACTTATTTACTTTAACAAAACTAGCTGCCATTTTTGGGATAATTGTATTGGGACTCTCTTTGGATGGTGGGAGTGCTTCAAACCTTGAACCTCTTTTTACTGAAAATTCATTTTCCACTTTAATTGGTTCTTTGGGTTTGGCTATGGTGGCAGTACTTTGGACCTTTGACGGATGGATCTTCGTGACCTATGTAGCTGGAGAGATCAAAGATCCCGGACGAAATATTCCGTTATCTATAATATTATGCATGATAATTGTTGTATCAGTTTACTTGGCACTTAATTTTGTTCTCGTTTATATTTTAGGATTCAATGGCATGATTGGTTCTGACCTAGTCATGTCAGATGCTGCATCAGTCTTTTTGGGAGATGTGGGCGCCACTATAGTAACAATCATTATTTTAATTTCTCTTATCGGCGCCAATAATGGGTTTGTTTTGACTAGCGCCCGGATCAATTACGCTATGGCTAAAGATGGATTATTTTTTAAACAAGCAGGCACAATCCACTCAACATTTCAATCTCCCACGAACGCCCTGATCATCCAATGTGTCTGGGCTTGCATTCTAACATTTACCGGTACGTTCAACCAGTTGATCACCTATATCATTTTTGCTTCATGGATATTTTATGGCATGTCTGCAGGGGCTGTCATTGTCCTCCGTAAAAAAAGACCCGATCTGGACCGGCCCTACAAAACACCGTTCTACCCATGGATTCCGGCTATTTTCATTTTATTCTCAATCTTTTTAACTATTAATACCATTTTGGAAGCACCTAGAGATGCGGCCATCGGCACTGCAATTATATTGGCGGGACTTCCCCTCTACTTTTATTGGAAGAAACATGACTAATTACCAAACCAAGATTGATGCAACAGTTGATAGCATGCAAAATGAGATCATTACATTTGTTCAAAAACTCGTTCAATCTCCCAGTGTGGCTAATGATGAAGGACCGGTACAATCAATTATCTTNGATAAACTTGAATCCATCGGTCTCAAAGCTGAAAAAGTTCCGGTTCTGTTTGATGAATTAAAAGGTCACCAAGCATTTAATGACGACGGGTATTCTCCAGACTCTCGTTTTAATGTACTAGGTCATTGGGAAAATAACGGTGGGGGGAAATCCCTTATTCTCAATGGTCACGTGGATGTGGTGCCAACCGGGTCGTTGGAATTATGGGATGAATCACCATGGTCTGGGGCCATTAAAAACGGGCGCATCTATGGACGGGGTTCCTGCGACATGAAAGCAGGACTTGCATCTGGAATATTTGCAATCAAAATTCTCCAACAAATTGGGTTTAAAACAAATGGAAATGTGATGGTTCAATCGGTAGTGGGAGAAGAATCTGGTGGTTGCGGAAGCTTGGCGAATATTGTAAAAGGTTACACTGCAGATGGAGCGGTTATATTAGAACCCACTTCCTTGAATATATGTCCCCTGCACTCCGGCGCGCTCAATTTCCGGTTAACTATTCCCGGCAAAGCGACACATGGTGGTATGCGTTGGGAGGGTGTTAGCGCCATTGAAAAAACCCATGTAATCCATCAATCTATTCAGGAATTTGAGCACAAGAGAAATGCCGCCTTTAAAAATGAATATTATAAATCCTATATCTACGCAGCGCCAATCAACCTGGGTACAATTCAGGGGGGTGATTGGCATTCGTCCGTACCCGATACGGTTGTTGTGGAGGGACGCTTTGGTATTTTCCCTGGTGAAGCGGTAGGTGAAGCCCGTAAAGCTTTTGAATCGAAAATCCATGAGGCTTCACAAAAAGACGAATGGTTGAAAGATCATCCACCCATCGTGGAATGGTTTGAGGGGCAGTATGAATCCGGGTATACGGATCCCAACCATCTTTTTATACAAATGATTACTGATTGTTATTCACGATCTGCCAATCAAGCACCAACCATTAAAGGTGTGACGTATGCAGCTGACATGGCTCTGTTTACTAATTATTGTAAAATTCCTGCTGTTCTTTTTGGTCCCGGGGATGTGCGCCAAGCTCACGCTATTAATGAATATGTTGAAATAGAAGAAGTGTTAACATGTATCAAAATTATATCGAACCTGATCGTAGACTGGTGTGGTGGCTCAATTGAGTAATCTTTACGGCTGCCAAAATATGGTGGATCCCATCCGCCGAGTTTTAATGAAGCATCCCAGGGATGCATATCAAAACCAATCCCAAGTGGACCAACAATCACCTGAATTAAATTATTTCGGGTTTCCGGATTTTGAAAAGGCCCAAACCGATTATGAAATATTGGTCAGTTTCCTGGAATCATCCGGTGCTGAAGTTCATTTTTTACCATCGGATAATTTTACGTCTCTCGATTCTGTATATACCCACGATCCATGTGCGGTTTCCAATGGTGGTGTGATCCTATGTACGATGGGGAAGGAAGCCCGACTCCCGGAGCCAAAGGCAATTGCATCTTATTTTGAATCCATTGATGTTCCTATTCTGGGACGTATCGAAGCACCGGGCACATTGGAAGGGGGCGATATCGTTTGGATTGATGAACGAACTGTGGCCATTGGCGAAGGATATCGCAGCAATGCAGAAGGGATTCGCCAATTCAAAGCCTTGTTGGGTAACCTAGTGGATGAAGTTATATCTGTCCCATTGCCCCACTTGACCGGCCCGACAGATTGTCTGCATCTCATGAGTAACCTATCACCCATTGACCATGACCTGTATCTCGTTTATTCTCGCTTGCTGACGGTGCCATTCCGGGAATATCTTCTCATCCGAAATATTTCATTGATAGAAGTCCCAGATGAAGAATACAACACCATGGCCTGTAATGTATTGGCAGTAGCCCCACGGAAATGCATCATGCTTGCAGGTAACCCCATTACTAAAAAACGATTAGAAGCAGAAGGTGTGGAAGTCCACACCTATGATGGTAGTGAAATTTCATTGAAAGGCGCCGGCGGGCCCACCTGTTTAACACGGCCGTTTTTAAGATCAGCTGAATGAGCTACTATAACGAATTCACCGCCAACACCCAGTTAAGGCTCTCCCCCTTTTTTGAGCGCACATCCAAGCTCAATGAATCCCAGGAATGGCGGCGTTGGAGTGGCTACTTGGCCGCCACCAATTATGAACTGACCCACGATAATGAATATTTCGCCATTCGCACAAAAGCCGCCCTTTTAGATATCACACCCCTGAAAAAATATATCATCGAAGGCCCCGATGCCCAGCGATTCCTGGACCGATTGGTGACACGAAACATTGGCATCTGCAAGGTGGGGCAGGTCATGTACACCCCTTGGTGCGATGAAGATGGAAAGCAGATTGATGATGGAACTGTCCAACGATTATCTGAAAATAAATTTCGCATCACCAGTGCCGAACCCAATCTGGAATGGATCCAGTTCAACGCAACCGGAATGGATCTGTCCATTACCGATGATTCCTATGCTACGGCGGCATTGGCACTCCAAGGGCCAAACTCCCGGGCTATTCTGAATGCGGTGGCATCGGATAAATTAGATAGTCTCAAATTCTTCTGGTTGATGAATACCACATTTGGCCATACCCCCGTTTCCATTTCCCGCACGGGATACACCGGTGATCTCGGCTACGAAATTTGGATGGATCTCAAGGATGCTTTAACCGTTTGGGATCTACTATTGGAAAAAGGGAAATCTTACGGCATCACGCCCACGGGACTCCACGCTTTGGATATCGCCCGGATCGAAGCAGGGCTGATTTTGTTAGATGTGGATTATATATCATCCCGCCATGCCATTATTGAATCGCGGAAATCATCACCCTATGAATTGGGATTGGGCTGGGCCGTGAAAATGAAGAAAAAGGATTTTATCGGTAAACAAGCATTAGAAGCAGAAGCGGCTCGCGGACCGGAATGGGATTTTGTGGGCATCGAGATCCAGTGGGATGAATTGGAACAACATTTCCGCAAAGCGGGATTGGCGCCGGGCCTCCCCTGTACCGCCTGGCGTACCAGCACACCACTCTTTAAAGGCAACGAACAAGTGGGTTATGCCACCAGTGGCGCATGGTCCCCGATCCTGAAACGGTACATCTCCTTGGCCCATGTGAAATCACAATTTGCTCGTGAAGGGTCAGAACTCATGTTTGAGTTAAAGGTGGAACATTTCCGGAAATTCACACCGGCCAAAGTGGTCAAAACACCATTCTTCGATCCGGAAAGGAAACGATCATGCCCGGTGTAAAAAAATACGACGCCATCGTCATCGGCGGTGGACATAATGGGCTCACCGCAGCGGCTTACCTATCGAGAGCGGGGAAAAAAGTATTGGTGTTGGAGCGACGGTACGTGCTCGGCGGTGCGGCGGTCACAGAAGAAATTTTTTCCGGATTCAAATTTTCAGTCTGCTCTTATGTAGTGAGTCTCATGAAGCCCAATGTGATGCGGGAACTCATGCTGCCAAAATTCGGGTTGGAACTGCTTCCACTTGAAAGCACCTTTACGCCATTGGATAATGATTATCTCATCCGCACAGCCGACGCAGACGAGACCTATCGTGAGATCGCCCGCCACTGCTTGCGGGATGCGGAAACATACATGCGCTTCGGGCCGCTCATGGGTCAGATCGGAATGGCAGTCCGTCCCATCCTGGAGACGATCGCTCCTAACGCTATCCGGCCATCTTTGTCGGATCTGTCCAAGGCCAAAAAATTATTGGATCATTTTAAAACACTTTCATCGGAACAATTCGAATATTTGACCAAACTCATGACCATGAGTTCTGCGGACTTTCTGGATGAATGGTTCGAGTTCGAACCATTGAAAGCATCCATGTCTGCCAGTGGGATCATTGGTACCTTTATGGGGCCACGATCTCCCGGTTCAGCCTATGTGATGCTTCACCACTACATGGGTGATATTGACGGCGCGTTCCGGGCTTGGGGATTCCAACGGGGTGGCACCGGTGCAGTTAGTATGGCCATTGCTAGATCCGCAGAACATTTCGGTGCCGAAATTATGACAGAAGCACCTGTGGAAAAGATCATCGTAAAAAATGGGAAAGCGGTTGGTGTCGTTTTGGAAAATGGCGATGAATACAAATCAGAAATGGTGATATCCGGGCTCGATCCAAAATTGACATTCCTGAAAATGGTGGACGAAAGTGATCTTCCATCAAACTTTGTTACGGATATAAAGAACTTCCGCATCCGCGGTTCATCCGGAAAAGTGAACTTGGCCCTGGATGGATTACCCAACTTCACTTGTCTCCCGGGTGAAGGCCATCATCTCCGTGGGGCCATTTCCATCAGCCCCAGTTATGATCATTTAGAGCAGGCCTACGACGATGCCAAGTACGGCGACTTCTCTCAAGCCCCCTATATGGATATTATTTTACCATCGGTTCTTGATCCTGAAATGGCGCCACCCGGGAAACACGTCATGTCCTGTTTTGTTCAGTATGCACCTTACGATATTAAGGGTGGCTGGAATGAGCAGAAACGGGAAGCATTCGGTGATGCGGTGGTTAATACCATTGCCCGATATGCGCCCAATATCAAGGATATTATTTTGCATCGGCAGGTGCTCACCCCTGCGGATTTGGAATCCACTTTTGGACTCACCGAAGGGAATATTTTTCACGGCGAATTGACGCTGCAACAATTGTTCGCCATGCGCCCGGCGGTAAAATGGGCGGACTATTCCACACCGATCAAGAATTATTACCAATGCGGTTCGGGAACACACCCCGGCGGCGGGATCACAGGATCGCCCGGTGAAATGGCCGCCAAAAAGATTCTGGGGATTTGGTCATGAGCCAGTATGATGTCATTGTGATTGGCGGCGGTGTGAACAGTTTAGTAGCCGCAAATATGCTGGGAAAAGACGGAAAGAAAGTGTTGGTGCTTGAAAGCAGAGACCAAGTTGGCGGATTAGCATCCACCATTGAATTCATACCGGGATTTAAATGCAATGTGATCAATGATGTGGTGCAATGGATCGATCCACGAGTTATGGATAAACTATATCTGGAAAGCCACGGACTGGAATTGATCCAGCCTGATGTACCGCGAATTGCACTAGGAGAAAATGACAATCATATCGCCTTTCATTGTGATCCAAATCAAACCGCCGAGTCCATCGCCAACCATTCAGAAAAAGATGCACAAGTCTGGCAAGAGTTTACGGAATACATCCAAAAACTGGCCCAATTTTTAGAAAAACTGTATGCACTCACACCGCCTAATCTGCCCAATGTGGGACTGAAAGATGCCTTTGGGATGCGGTCCATGTTAGGACCTATCAGAAAACATGGTACTCGAGGGTTGGTGGATCTTATGCGCGTGACGCCCATGATGATGCCGGAGTTGGTGAATGAATGGTTTGAGAATGAATTGCTCCGGACCGCTGTTTCCACGGCGGGGATTCATCATTCTTCCTTCGGACCCTTTGCTGCGGGAACGGGGTATAATCTTCTCCACCAGCATGTGCATGGCGGTGGTGTGTTTCATAATGCACAATTTGTAAAAGGCGGTACCGGTGAATTGGCAAATGTCTTGAGCTCATCTGCTGAATCCGCAGGCGTTGAGATCCGCACCGATGCAAAAGTCGATGCTATCAATGTAGAAAATGGCATTTGCTATGGAGTCACCTTGAACGATGGAAGGCCCATTCAAGCGGATCAAATTATATCTGGATTAGATCCGAACAATACGTTCATCAATCTGGTGGGACCATCTAACCTGAATCCTAATTTCCACACTCAACTGAAAAATATTCGTTATCGTGGCAGCACTGCTAGAATCCATTTTGCCCTGAATGGCCTCCCGGAGATCAACGGCGTTTTAGCTGATCAACTGGGAACCGTTTTTTCCATCGCCCCATCCATTGAATATTTGGAGCGGGCATCCGATGCGGTGAAATATGGACGGCTTCCTGAAAATCCTTATGTGGAGTTCACCATTCCATCGGTCATTAATCCTGATTTTGCACCGAATGGAAAACATGTGCTTTCTGCAACGGTCCAATATGCACCCTATCATTTGCGGGATCAACAATGGTCTGATGAATTGAAATCTCAATTGAAAGAAAATGTGATTCGTGTTTTGGAAAATTATGCTCCAAGAATTTCTTCGAAAATTAAATCTTCAACTGTGTTATCGCCTATCGATCTGGAAAGTCAATTTGGTCTAACCGAAGGAAATTTGAATCACGGTGAAATGACATTGGATCAATTCATGTTTATGCGTCCTACTATGAGTACCGCTCAGTACAAAACGCCCATCGATAATTTATTCCTTTGCGGACCTGGGACCCATCCCGGTGGCGGGTTACACGGAACCAATGGATTTAATGCTGCAAGAGAAATGTTAAAATAACAGAATCATAATTAAAAAAAACAATGCTTGAATTAAAAGTACTAGACAATAATCTAGTAGAAAAAATCATAGATGAAGCGCTATTAGTACTTCAGGACACTGGTGTGGAAGTGCAATGTGATGCATTGATGGAACGAATGGAAACGGCCGGTTTACTGGTTGATAAAAATACCAATCGAATCACCTTTCCAAAACATATTGTAGAGGATAGTATTAAGTCTCTTCCATCAGTCATTGATTTATATGACCGTAGTGGCAAATTATTTTCAACCATTGGAGGAAATAGTACTCATTTTGTTCCGGGCTCATCGGCGTTGAATATTTTAGATTGGCAAACGGGTGAACGACGACGTGCACAAACACCCGACTTTATTGAATACATCAAAGTGGTCAATCAACTGAAACATATTTCTTATCCTGCTTCCGCTTTCAGCACCGATGATGTTCCCCAAGATATTGCCGACGCCTGGCGGCTTTACCTGATGTTGACTCATAGTGGTAAACCGGTAGTAACAGGTGCTTTCACTCACCATGGAGTACCGCCCATGGCGGAGATGATGACCTGTTTTCGGAAAGATAAAAATGATCTTATCAACAAACCAATGGCGGTATTTACCTGCTGTCCAAACAGTCCGTTACGGTGGGGATTAGATTCCAGCCAAAACTTAATAGATTGTGTAGAAAACGGT
>PBZW01000016.1 GCA_002730315.1 Fidelibacterota bacterium | reverse complement strand
GGTGCCCTTTCTTTACCAGAGAGAAATGTCCCAGGTTCTCAAAATGGATCCTTCGAAAATACGGGTTGTCCAGCCCATCATTGGCGGCGGGTTTGGAAGTAAACTTGATCTCCATCCTTTCGAACCCATCTGTGCGCTTCTCTCCATTAAAACCGGGAAACCGGTCCAGATCCTATATAGCAGAGAAGAAGAATTTTTATACTCCGCCATTCGGCAATCCATGGCCATTAATTTGACCACCGGCGCGGATAAAAATGGAAAATTCACCTTTCGGGAAGTGCAAATCATAAAAGACAATGGGGCATATACTTCCTGGGGAGCACGGTCGTCCTTTGTGATGATGCAGACCTTTTCATCCCTGTATCAGACGCCTGCCTGCGTGTATGATGCCGATGCGGTGTATACTAATAACGTTTTTGCCGGATCATTCAGGGGTTTTGGAAATCCCCAGGCCACCTTTGCGTTAGAGCGGAACATAGACCTGATGGCCCATAAGCTGGGCATGGATAGATCCGAGATCCGTTTGCTAAATGCCAATTTCCCCGGAGAAGTCACCGGACAGGGCCTGGAATATCATTCATGCGGTCACAAACAGGCTTTGGAAGCTGTTGTAAAAAACAGCGGCTACCCTGAAAATAAAAATGGTGAGAGATATAAACGGGGTTTCGGTTTCGCTTCCATGCTGCATGTAGGCGGCGGCGCAAAAATCTATCCTTCAGACGGCTGCGGCACGACGCTTAAAATGGATCCCTACGGTTTTTTGACCATCATCACCGGGTCCAGTGAGATAGGGCAAGGGTCGGAGACAGTCTTGGCCATGATGGCGGCGGAAGAACTGGGCATTGGCTTAGATAGAATAAAGGTCATCAATACGGATACGAGTGTAAAACCCTGGGATGTAGGCGTCCATGCTTCCAGAACCAGCTTTGTTGCCGGCAATTCTCTTTTAGGAGCGCTGGAGATATTAAAGGAAAAACTGTCCACCAAAGCGGCTCAGCTACTCAATACAACCCCGGACGACTTGGTGTTTCAAGAAGGCGAGATCAGGTCCGGAAAAACCGGAGATGCTTTCAAAATTGATAAAATAGTTCGGGAATTGCATTTTAAACCGCCACATGAGTTGTGCGAAGTTTCTTATTTTTATGAACCATCCAGTGAATTTCAGGATAAGAATTATAAAGGAAACGTCTCCGGGTGTTATGCTTTTGCAGCCCAGGCCGTGGAAGTTGAAGTGGACACATTAACCGGCAAAGTGGATGTGTTGAACGTGCATATGGGCCAGGATGTGGGCAAAGTGTTGAATCCGTTAGGGCTTGAAGGACAGATAGAAGGCGGTGTCGTTATGGGCATGGGTTACGCCTTGAGTGAAGAAATGATCTTTGAGGATGGATATTTACGCAATCCAACGTTTCATGATTATAAGGTGCCCACTGCAAGGGACATCCCAGAAATCAGCTTTTATCCTGTGGAGACCAACGAGGAAACGGGTCCTTTCGGCGCCAAAGGCGTGGCGGAAGCTCCCTTGGTGCCCACCCCCGCCGCCATTGCCAACGCAGTTTCAAATATTTTGGATGTGGAAATAAACTCTCTTCCGGTCACCCCGGAGAAAGTGTTGAAAGCCATTTGCGATAAAGAAAAGGACAGGGATTAAGTCATGGATTTTTATACGGTCAGCCCGCAAACGGCAACAGAGCTTTTGGAGGCAATCAAACAGAACCAGGAAAACCATTTCCGATTCGGTGCCGGGTACACGGATCTGATCCCGGAATTGCAAATGCAAAAACAGGATGATTTAACCGTCATTAACCTGGCAAAGCTNAAAGATAAAGATTTCACGTCAATCAGTGATTCAAAAGAAGGTAGCAGGATAGGCGCACTGGCCACGATGACGGATGTGTTGTTCAATGAATCTCTCCAGAAGTTCCCCGCGTTGATTGAAGCGGTAGAAAGCCTAGCATCTGTGCAGATCAGGTCGGTGGCAACTGTGGGCGGAAACATATGCACCGCCTCGCCGGCAGGCGACGTGTCTTGTGCATTGGTTGCGCTGGACGCTGATTGTGAAATCCTGAATACGGGAGGAAAAATCAGAACCGTACCCATTGCCGAATTTTTTACCGGTATAAAAACGTCAGTTCTGAAGAAAAATGAAATATTAAGAAACGTGTTGATTCCTAGTTTTACGTCCTCAGAAAGAACCGTGTCCGGATTCATCAAAATCGGCAACCGAAATTCCATGGAAATTGCCCTGGCCTCCTTTGCTTATCATATCACGGCCGATCAAGATGGGGTGATTGCTTCTGCAAGTGCAGCAATAGGTTCCGTGGCAGAAACGATTCGCTATACAGCATCCGCCAGTGAATTTTTATTGGGAAAGAATGTAGATCAGCTAACAAAAGCCGACAGTGAAAAATTCGCAAATCTCGTTTTGGAATACGCCAATCCCATAACGGATATCAGGGCTTCAGCCTGGTACCGCCGCAAGGTATTGTGGAATATCAGTAAAAGTATTTTTTAGTCTATACCTGAAAAACAGTTATTTATAATTTACCGGTTTAGCGATTGCCCCCAGTATCGGTTTACTTGACGATGTTGTTAGTGCAAAGATTAAAACTGGGCTTCTTCAGTAGAGCCGCTCAATGCGCCAACCGAACTTTTTCCGCCTGAAACACAGCTGACCACACGATCAAAATAACCGGCCCCAACAAATTTCTGATGGGTTGTTGCCATATATCCCCCTGTGCGTTCATGTTCAAATTCCAGCTCCTGAAACTTTGAATAGGCCAACATCCCATCTTTTTTATAGCTTTTTGCCAAGTCAAACATCCCCAGGTTTAATGCATGAAAACCTGCAAGTGTAACAAACTGAAAATTGTAACCCATCGCTGCAAGTTCCCGCTGGAATTTTGCAATGGTTGCATCATCCAAATGGTGTTTCCAATTAAAGGATGGCGAACAATTATAACTTAACAGTTTATCAGGATATACTTTTTTTATTCCTTCAGCAAACTGTTTAGCTTCATCCAAATTAGGGCGGGAGGTTTCGCACCATATCATATCTGCATGTGGAGCATAGGCAAGGCCTCTGGCAATTGCCATATCGATGCCGCCTATTATGCGATAAAATCCTTCCGAAGTACGGGGCTCATCTGTGATAAAAGGATGGTCTCTTTCATCAATATTGCTGGTAATCAGTTTTGCAGCGTCGGCGTCAGTACGGGCAATAAGTATTGTAGGTACACCTGCAATATCCGCCGCCAACCGAGCCGCAATAAGCTTGGTAATAAATTCACTGGTGGGGACCAACACTTTCCCCCCCATATGACCACATTTTTTTGCAGAAGCAAGCTGGTCTTCAAAATGAACACCGGCAGCTCCAGCTTCAATCATGCCCTTCATCAGCTCAAAGGCATTCAAGGGTCCGCCGAACCCTGCTTCAGCATCAGCTACAATGGGAGCGAACCAATAGGGTCCATTATGGCGACCGTCCAAAACTTGTATTTGATCTGCCCTGCGGAGAGCATTATTAATCTTTTTCACTACCGCCGGCACGCTGTTGCTGGGATAAAGGCTTTGATCGGGATACATTTCTCCAGCGAGATTAGCATCGGCAGCGACCTGCCAACCGCTGAGATAAATAGCCTGTAATCCGGCTTCCACCTGCTGAACCGCCTGATTGCCCGTCATGGCCCCAAGAGCAATAATATAATCTTCTGTTTGCAAAAGATGCCATAACCGTTCTGCTCCCGCTTGTGCAAATGTATGCCAAATCTTTAAGGTTCCTCGTAGGTTGAGCATTTCTTCGGGTGAATAGGGTCTGGTAATACCAGACCATCGGGGATCATTTCCCCATAGATTTTCCAGATGTTTTACGTCTTCATTATCGACCATATGACTTAAAATGTTTTTTTCTCTTTCAAGGGCTCTTTCTTCAACAAATAAAGATGTCATTTTTTCTTCAACAGTATTCATGTTTAAGTATCCTTCTGGTTTTTTGTTAATTCAAATGATGGTAAGCAGGTAAAGTGAGAAATTCATCGAACTCTTCTTTCAATACCATTTCTTTGAAGAGGTTAGCAGCAAGTTCCAATTTTTCATTGTTAGGGTTCTTCAATTGGTTTAATTCTTCCATGAGCATTTCATTAAACAAATCCGCTGTTATTGTTGTACCACTATTCATTTTGGCACTGTGTTTTACCCACTGCCAAAGTTGTGAGCGGCAAATTTCTGCTGTGGCCGCGTCTTCCATAAGATGATATAATGGAACACACCCATTATCACTAAGCCATGCCGCCAGGTATTGAATTCCCACACGGATATTGTGACGAAATCCTTCTTCAGTAATTTCACCCGTTGGCACTTTCAGCAAATCATCAGCTGTTACGTTTACCTCTTCGCGCTTAATGTCAAATTGATTGGCTTGCGGCATTACGGCATCGAACGCTTCCAGGGCGATGTCAGCAAGCCCAGGATGGGCGATCCAGGTGCCATCGTGGCCTGCCAAGACTTCCCGTTCTTTATCTTCCCGCACTTTACTTAAAGCCTTATTATTTGCTCCCGGATCATTTTTAATAGGGATCTGGGCTGCCATCCCCCCCATTGCATGAACATCACGCTTGTGACAGGTCTGCACCAAAAGATTGACGTAGGATCGTAGAAAATGCCGGTCCATAGTTACTACAGATCGATCCGGAAGCACAAAATCCTTCTGGTTCCGGAATTTTTTTATAAAGCTGAAAATATAATCCCATCTGCCGCAGTTCAGTCCGGCAGAATGTTCCTTTAGTTCATATAATATCTCATCCATCTCAAAAGCGGCCATAATGGTTTCCAAGAGGACGGTGGCTTTGATTGTGCCTCGAGCGATCCCCAACTCATCTTGTGCGGTGTTGAAAATGTCATTCCACAAACGGGCTTCCAGATGACTTTCAAGTTTTGGTAGATAGAAATATGGCCCCGTCCCATTGGCAATGAGCGTACTTGCATTATGGTAGAAAAAAAGTGCGAAGTCAAAAATGCTGGCTGAAAAGGGATCGCCGTTTACCAGCACGTGTTTTTCATTGAGATGCCAGCCCCTGGGACGAACCATTAGAGTTGCTGTATCATCCTTCAATGCATAATGTTTTCCATTGGCATTTGTAAAAGCTATTGTTCTCCTGACAGCATCTATTAAATTAATCTGCCCATTGATGGTGTTTTTCCAGGATGGAGAATTTGAATCTTCAAAATCTGCCATGAAGACTTTTACACCGCTGTTCAAGGCATTGATAATCATTTTCCGTTCCACGGGGCCTGTGATTTCAACACGCCTGTCCATTAAATCATGGGGGATTGGTCCAACTTTCCAATCTCCCAACCTGATATGCTCCGTGTCCGGTAAAAAATCCGGAAGAAGGCCATCGTCTATCTCTTTTTGACGACTGCTTCGTTTCGATAAGAGTTCCAATCGCCGCGGATTAAATTTCATATGCAGGTGAGCTGCAAAATCCAATGCGTCACTGGTGAGGACCTCATCAAATCTTTCCAGCATAGATGCCAGAACTTCAATACGGCAACATGTTTCTGTCTCAGTGTGAACCAAGATACATTCCTTTGTTAAGACGGTGATAGAATTAAAACGCTAAAAACAATACTACAATTATATCTGATGTAGATGGTCTTTGTACCTATAAATATATAGGAAAATCAAAACCTGTCAAGGAAATAATAGTCGCTGATGATCAGTAATTATATTTTAGGCAATCCCTCCAGCGCTTTTAAGCTTTCAGACACTTCATCATCGGTCAATGCATGATCTTCCAGCGTACCACTTAAGAATTGGGTATAGGCTGCCATATCAAAGTAACCGTGTCCTGAAAGGTTAAAGAGTATAACCTTTTCCTCGCCGGCCTCCCTGGCTTCATTTGCATGTTTCACTGCCCCATGAACAGCATGGCTTGATTCCGGCGCAGGAATGATCCCCTCTGTTTTCGCAAACGTAATTGCAGATTCAAAGCAATCTACCTGGCCATACGCTTCTGCTTCCATAAGACCATCTTTAACCAACTGCGATAATTGGGGTGCGTCGCCGTGGTACCTCAGTCCACCGGCGTGGATGGGCGCAGGTACGAATTGATGTCCAAGTGTAAACATGGGCGACAGCGGTGTTAACTGACCAGTATCACCAAAATCGTAGCGAAACTCACCTTTTGTCAATGTGGGGCATGATGCAGGCTCCGTGGCAATAAAACGGATATCCTTGCCGTTGATCTTGTCCCTCATAAATGGGAATGCTAAGCCGGCATAATTGGATCCGCCGCCACAACAGCCAATGATAATATCCGGCGAATCACCGGCGATCTCCATCTGTTTTATGGCTTCCTGCCCAACGACAGTCTGGTGGAGCAGAACATGGTTTAGGACTGAACCAAGTGAATAACGGGTATCGTCCCTGGTGGCTGCGTCTTCCACCGCTTCAGAGATAGCAATGCCAAGGCTTCCTGGTGTATCAGGAGTCTTTTCAAGGATTGTCCTTCCGGCATTGGTATCCGTGGAGGGACTGGCAACAATTTCCGCGCCAAATGTTTCCATAAAGGCTTTCCTGTATGGTTTCTGATCAAAACTGATGCGAACCATGTAAACCTTACATTCAAGGCCGAACATCTGGGCGGCATAAGCAAGCGAGCTGCCCCATTGGCCGGCTCCGGTCTCCGTCGACAGCCGTTTTACCCCTTCTTCCTTATTATAAAAGGCTTGAGCAACAGCAGTGTTTGGCTTATGACTTCCCGGTGGACTTACACCTTCATATTTATAATAGATTTTTGCCGGCGTATTAAGCGCTTTTTCCAAACCGGTTGCCCGAATCAAGGGCGAAGGCCTCCAAATCTGTAAAGCTTCCAATACTGGTTCAGGGATATCAACGAATCTGTCCTGGCAGACTTCTTGCATAATCAATCCCATTGGAAAAAGGGGAGCTAAATCATCAGGCCCAATAGGCTGGCCTGTTCCGGGATGCAGAATGGGCGGCGGTTGGTTTGGCATATCGGCAGCAATATTGTACCATTGTTTTGGAATGTCCTGTTCAGATAATGTAATTTTCTTTTGATTCATTTGATCTCCTTTCAATAGAAATTGAGATGGTTTTCCACAGAACAAATAGCGAAAAAACCCCACAATGCGAGCAATAAAATCGCCCACCTATGTTAAATAGAATATCAGGACATGGAGGTACAATAATCAAGCTTTTTCTTTATTAACCTTTATCAATATGCTTTATATTTTCGAGTTTCAATTCTGGTAATTCAGGCTACGCTCAAAAGAACTATTAATACCTAAAAGAACCCTAAACCTAAATGACTAAGAATAATATTGAACCTGTAAGATTAATGGCTAATGAAAACCCCTTTGGCCCTTCACCCAAGGCTTTGGCGGGAATCAATGAACAAAGTCAAAATGTTCATTGTTATCCAGACTGGGTACCACAAACATTAAAAGAAAAACTCGCTGCAAAAAATCAAGTTCCTCCAAAAAATATTATAGTTTCCGCCGGCTCATATGAACTTATAAATCTTATTTCACGGTTCTTGGTGAATCGGGATGAAGAGATACTCACCTTTGATAATACATTTATCGCCTACAGTCTTAGTGCAAAACGTAATGGCAGAAAATGCGTAATTGCGCATATGTCAGGCCTTGATTGCAATCTGGAGAATTTAATTTCTCTATGTACAAATAAAACCAAGGTGATATTCTTTGCCAACCCGAATAACCCAACTGGTACCATTGTCACTCATGATTCATTAAAAAATCTTTTGGAAACTGTACCAGATAATGTATTAGTAGTTGTAGATGAAGCATACTGCGAATATGTTACCGATGAATCGTATCCCGATTCCCGGCAACTACAAAAAGATTTCTCTAACCTAATTATTCTCCGCACCTTTTCTAAAATATATGGTTTGGCGGGTCTCCGGATTGGGTATGGAATTGCGGGTGAGAAACTCGTTAAAATACTCGCAAAAAATCAAATCCTGCGCTCTATTAACTTATTGGGTGAAAAAGCAGCTGAAGCTGCGTTAGATGATGTTGAATATATTAACCATTCTGCAAGTTATAATTCCAAGGAAAGAGCTTATTTATTTAATGAATTAAAGCAGCTTGGATTTGTTGTGAATGAGTCTCAAGCCAATTTCCAATATTTGCTTTTCCAGGATAATGAGCAGAAAAATAATGTATATGAGACTTTAGAAAAAGATGGGTTAATGGTTTGTGATTTGGAAATATTTGGCCAAGAAAAATCCCTCCGTATCACTATTGGTCAAAGTGAGACAAACCAACGTATCATTGACTGTCTTAGTCAAATAAAGTAAATAAACTCTCTTATTTTCTTCTCCCTTTATTCCCAAAATCATATAGTTCGTTTGCAAATAGTTTGCATCTGAACTATATTTGGGTGGCTGTGATGTAAAATAACGGCAAGAGCAGTCTAGGAGCGTATTATGGCAGAAAATCATGCCTTAACGGAAATTGAAAAAAGGACTGGATTCCTAGTCTATAGAACCGCTCGTGGCATGAAAAAAATGCTCGATTTTGAACTGAATAAATATAGTGTGTCGTCATCCCAATACACTGTCCTCAACACCCTCATGGAGGATGATGGATTATCACTGAGCGAAATTGGAAAAAGGGTCTTCATCGATAAACCGGCCGTTACCGGCATTGCTGACCGTATGGAGAAAGATGGTCTGGTGGAAAGGCGGCGGACGTCTCAGGACAGAAGAGTCATTCAACTGTTTATGACGAAGAAAGGGAGAGCGCTGGCAGAAAAGACAGAAGGGATTGCAACTCAGATTGATCAGAAGCTTGTAAATGTTTTAACGCCTGCTGAAGTGTCCCAGTTTCGCCACATGTTGAATCGCATTTGGAAAAGTGCGAGTGGTCTCTGAAAAGCACTCAGCACCCGGATTGATAATCGAAGGATAGAATATATGACTGTAAAGACAATGGAGGAATGGGCTGGGAAACCACTGGATGAGATCCTGTGGCTTTGCCAGGAGACGGTTGAAGATCCGGAAATGCCGACGGTGAGCCGATGGCGCGATGCCGGTGGAAAGGTTGCGGGACATTTTCAGGTCTATTTTCCTGAAGAGATCGCTCACGCCGCAAAGATGTTACCGTTGAAGATGTTTGGTGCACCTGTGGAGCCTCAGCATGCCGCCAGTCGTTTTGGTTCTTACCTATGTTCCATTCTAAAGACCTCTCTCGAACAGGTGCTTTCCGGGCGGGTAGAGTTGGACATGTTCGTCACCCATCCCATCTGTGATGCCGCCAGGAACCTGGCACCCATCTGGGGACGAAACTTTGATTATCCCTGTCAAATCCTATACTTACCGCAGAACCCTAATTCCAGCTACTCCATTCAATATTTGACTGATGAGTATAAACGATTGCAAGGGGTCATCGAGGAGGTGGCACAATACCAAATCAGCGACGACGATTTATGCCAATCTATTCAAGTATTTAACGAAAACAGGGAACTGTTGAGGCGTCTGTATGAATTGAAGCGAAACGAGCCGTGGCTGGTTTCCATGAATGAAGCTTATGTCCTTACTGCCCTGGGCGGCATGATCCCGCGGGAAGAGCACAACGAGCTACTACAAGCAGTTCTGCCACTTCTTGAAAAACGCGAGGCTCGCAAGCAAGATCGTATCCGGGTTGTGTTTGAGGGCGGATTCTGTGAACAGCCGCCCCTCGATATGCTGCGTACTGTAGGACGATCGTGCTACGTTGTGGACGATGATCTTCTCATCGGTCTGCGGTGGATTCTGGAAGACGTAAAAACCGGAGACGATCCGTTAGGTGCTTTGGCGGAGGCCTATATTGAAAAATCATCTTACAGTCCCGTGCAGCACGATCTACGCAAACCAAAAGAAAAGATGTTGTTGCAAAGGATGGAAGACAGCAATGCCGAGGCCGCTATCATAACAGCTGCCAAGATGTGTGAACCGGGATTGGAAGAACAAGTGACCTATACTCTCGCCTTGGACGAAAAGGATATCCCCTACTTTGTGAGCGAGTTTGAGGAAAATATGACCAGCTTTGACCATCTGGAGATCCAGCTGGAGACCTTTGTTGAAAACATATTGTTTGATTGAGGTGACGAATGAAAACAACAGAAAGTAACGGTATTGTAGGACGTGGCACGCGGGAAGGGGCTTCGCTGTTCAGAGATTGGTTCCAGGACCTTTCGCAGAAGGCTGAGGCGGGTAATTCGGCGGCTTACGTCTTTGTTATGGGGAGCATTGCTGAAATCCTGCGGGTTTTTGATCTGCCGATGGTATTTCCGGAAATCCACTCTTTGCAGACCGCTGTACGTCATGTATCTGATGACTTCCTTAACGAAGCTGAGGATTATGGCTACTCGCCAGACATCTGCGGCTACGTCAAAGCAGATATTGCAATACAGCTGCGAGGTGGTGATCATCCCATGGGTCGCATTCCAAAGCCGGGCATAGCGGTCCTTACCAATGCCTGCAACACATACCTGAAGTGGGGCGAGGTATGGGAACGGATGTATGATATTCCCATGTTTTCCATCGATGTGCCGGCGACACGGGAAGCAGGCACGCGCAGCTGGCCGGGTGATGAACAATTTGAACGAGAGAAGAAATACGTAAAAGTTCAACTGCAGGAACTCATCGAAATTTGTGAAAAAATGACCGGGAAAAAATTTGATATTGACCGCCTGCGGGAAGTGTTGGGGCATGTCAATACCATGAGCAGCGGATGGAAACGGGTGCTTGAATTGAATCAGAGTAGACCTTCCCTTTTTAATGCACTGACTGACGGGACAGTTTATTTAGGGATGTCCAATGTATTCAGGGGAACACCCGAGGGAGCCTTGTTTTTCGACAGACTTGTAGAAGAAATGGAATACATGTCTGCAAATAGTATAGGAACACTTACAGATGAGAAATACCGTTTGAGTTTCATCGGAGTCCCTTGCTATCCCATTTTTCGAAGATTCAATGAAATGTTTACGGAATGGGGTGGTTCTTTTGTGATGTCCACCTACCTGTGGTTTGCTGCCGGTGGCACAAATCTGGGAGTGCAATACGATCTTGACAATCCCATGGATTCTCTGGCTGAAGGTGTCCTCATTAGCGTTCGTGATGCAATGGATTCCATGTTCCACCCCGAACTGACAGTTCTTGAGCAGACAAATGAGTTTAGTATTGATGGTGTGGTGTATCATCCAATCAAGAGCTGTAGAACAACCTCAGCCGGCATGGCAGATAACAGACGTTCATTAATGGAAAACAGCGATTTGCCGAGTCTATTTATTGAATCAGATATGATGGACTCAAGAGTCGTATCCGAAGCGCAGATGAAAAATCGTATTGACGCCTTTTTTGAGGGATTAGCATCCCGTAAGGCAAGAGCTGTAGTAGGAGCATAAAATGGCATTAGCAGCAGGAGTTGATGTAGGATCCACACAGACAAAATCTGTCATCATCAATGAAGATCTGAAGATTGTTGGTAGATCATTGATTGATACAGGGGCCAACGTTGTAAAAGCAGCCGAGCAAGCATACCTTGAAGCTCTGACTGATAGCAAACGGCGGGAAGAGGAAGTTGCCTATGTCATCGGTACAGGCTATGGTCGGTATAAAGTGACCTTTGGCAATACTCAAGTGACAGAGATTAGCTGTCACGGCCGAGGTGCGGTACACATGTTCCCTAAAACGAAAACTGTTCTCGATATGGGTGGTCAGGATACGAAAGCCATCAGCGTGAGCGAAACAGGGGAAATTGTCGATTTCTGCATGAATGACAAATGTGCTGCCGGCACTGGCCGTTTTCTTGGAGCCGCCTCCCTAGCACTGGACATTCCCATAGATGACTTAGGCCCCACAGCGCTGGAATCTGAAAAGCCGGTCCGTATCAGTACCACCTGTACCGTTTTTGCCGAGACGGAAGTTCTATCGTGGCTGGGCAAAGGAAAGAAAATTGAAGATATCCTCATGGGCGTCCATCAATCCATCTCCTCCCGCTCTATTGCACTATTGCGGAGGGTGGGGATCGAGAATGAAGTAACCTTCACCGGCGGGGTGGCAAAAAATAGCGGCATGATAGAAGTTCTTAATCAAAACATGGACATGGAAGTCAACGTGAGTGAAGATTCTCACTACATGGGCGCTCTTGGTGCAGCCCTCTTCGCCATGGACCACATTATGACCAGCAGGATACCTGCAGGAGCTGAAGCATGAGTTACGTTGCTGGAATTGACGTCGGTTCCACCTATACCAAAGCAATCGTCATGTCACCGGACAATGAAATTGTAGGTCGAGCCATGGATTCAACCGGGTTCAAGCTGGATAAAGCAGCTGAACGGGTATATGATGAGGTTTTGGAGAAGAATAGCTTGACCAGAGATCAGGTCGACTATGTTATAGCAACTGGCTATGGTCGCCATCGTGTCCCCTTCTGTGATCTTACCATTACAGACCTTACTGCCACAGCACGAGGGTCAAACTTCTTCTTTCCTGACACCCGTACGGTGCTCGATATCGGCGGGCAGACCATGAAAGCAAGTCGCCTTGACGATAAGGTGAAAGTAAAGTCTTTCAGACTCAATGATAAATGTGCTGCCGGTACAGGAGCATTCCTGGAAAAGACCGCTCACTACATGGGCTATTCAACCGAAGAAATTGGCCCCCTGGTTCATACTTCACACGACGGTGTCTCAATCTCAGGTGTTTGCGCCGTATTTGCTGAATCTGAAGTTATTAACCAGCTCTCCATCGGCTCAGCACCGGCGGACATTATGCGGGGCGCTATGTTCTCTCTGGTTAAGCGGTGCGTCCAGTTGATGAAACGGGTCCGGATGGAACCGCAGTTCACGCTGGCTGGGGGCATTATTCGCTTTCCTACTATGGTGAAAATGCTCATTGAATCTCTTGAGGGAGAAGTCAATGTTGCAAAAGATGACATGCCGCAATATGCCACGGCCTTAGGGGCCGCTGTTCTGGCACGGCAACGACTAACAAAAGTGATAGCAGAGTCATGAGTGAACTGTGTGGTGTAGCTGAAACACCTAGAGATGTGGCGTTCGAGACCGATGGGTGGGAAAAACAGTTCACCTGCGGTGAACCGCGCCTCTCGGAAATGGTTGAACTTTTTTCTTCCATGGGGAGGGAAATCCATCTCGAACCTATGGCGTCCGAAGATCGTCCCTTAGGGGCAGATTGTGAAGCGTGCTTCACTAGTTGCGGAGATAAGATGCAAACAATCTGGACCAGAAAAAAAATATGAGATCAAATCAGGTTATTTCATTAGTAAGATGTTTGCATTGGATGGATCTGTTGCATAGCGTTGGATTTATAAACCAGGAGTAACAGAATGGTGCGCCTTCAGACCACATTTGACATCTTTGGCTGGTACGATAAGGTAAAGAACAGCGGTAAACCGATAGCATGGTGTTCAGCATTTGCACCTGCAGAAATCTTGATGGCCATGGATATTATTCCAGTCTATCCGGAAAATCACGCTGCTATTCTGGGTGCCCTGTCAAAAGATCGCAATCCTGATCATCCTTACAGTTGGGAAGCAATTGATCTCTCCAAGAAGAGAGAATTACAGCCTCCGAAATTTTGTACTTATTCTTTGAGTGACATGGGGATACTGTTGGGTGATGCTGAATCTCCTATCAATGGCCTCCCTGACCCTGATATGTTTTATGCCTGTGACAGTCAGTGTTCTGTTGTAGAGAGATGGGGCGATGAGGTCCAGGAGATCTTTGCTGAGCGAGGTAAGGATGTGCCGCATTACGTGTTGCATGCTCCTCCTTTGACTAAGGCTGAGGGGCACACCTCAGAGGAGCTGAACGACTTCACCAGCGAGATACAAAAACATATCGCTGAAATTCATAGCCGCTTTGGTTTGAGTTTTGATGAGGAACGTCTTGCTGAAATTGTGGCTGAATCGGACAGGGCCAATAAATTGTGGCAGCAATGTCTTGAAACGGCGCGCAAGCGTCCCACCCCGTGGACGAACATTGATGCATTTACTGCCATGGCGCCTATTGTAATTGCCCGCGGTGATAAGAAATGTACGGACTACTATGAATCTCTTTTGAAAGAATTGGAAGAAAGAATTGCCAACGGAGTAGAGGCTGTCCCTGATGAGAAAGTCCGCTTGGTGTGGGATGCCATTCCCATCTGGCCGCGAAAAAACTGGCTGGCCAAGTTTTGCGAAGAACGTCAAACCGCCTTTGTTGCCAGTACGTACACTCACAGCTGGTGGTTCGATTTCGACAGTTCGGCGGCCATGGAATCACTGGTTAAGCGCTATGCCTGGAACACCATGAACCGGTCAAAACAGTGGATCCTAGACTGGACAGTAGACATGGTGAAAGACTACCAGGCCGATGGTATTGTTGCCCATTGGAATAACAGTTGCGGCAGATGGAACAGCTATGTGAAACGGCGCCTGTCAGGACTTGAGAAAGCGGGAATCCCTACGCTTGTGATTGAGGCGGATATGGTGGATGCCCGATTCTTTGATGAAGAAAAGATCAGCTCCCAACTCGATTCTTTTATTCGCTCTCTCGCTCAGCAACAGACACCAAATAGGGAAAGCCAATAAGCAACACCATTTCCTTCACAGCTACTGTTAGATACCGGCATAAATATATATATCCCGGCTCATTTATCCTGTTAAGTGAGAATGTAAATGACTGCAAGTCACGTATATAAGAGCAAAGTTTCACTTCCAGACTATCCTCAAAATTTGGCGTTGATGCTGAGCGATAATGCAGAAAGATTCGCCAGTCGCCCTATGTATCAGGAAGTCCAAAATGGCAAATATGTTCCCTTGACATGGGACCGATTTCTCCGAGACGTCACATCAATCCAGAACTATCTTATTTCCCGAGGATTCGAAAGTGGCGATCGATTGGCTATCCTCTCCCCCAACCGCCAAGAAATGCTTGAATTAGAATTGGCAGTGATGGCCATGGGTGGTACAACAGTTCCTATTTTCGCCGGATATCCTTCTGAACGAGCAAATGCACTCGTTGACTTCTGTGAACCCAAGTTTGTTGCCGTGGCAGACCAGGCACAATACGATAAACTGGTGAAGCCTGAACGCTTCCAGGAATCAATCATTTTTGATGCAGTCTCGACGCTTGAGAAAAAATGTACCCGCTTTTGGGAGATGCTATCTTCAGAAGGAACATCCGAGATAAGCGGAAAGGATATTTCAGGAGATACGGTGTGTCTCATGATGTACACATCCGGCACCATGGGAAAGCCCAAATGTGTTCAATTGACCCACAGTAACATTCTCTCTCAGCAGGCGGCCATGCGGCTTCTCTGGAGCCTTACTCAAGAGGATCGTTTCTTATCTTATCTGCCGTGGCACCACAGTTTTGGCGGTATTTTCGAAAAGTTCGCAGCAATTGTAAATAGTGCAGTGCTATCGTTGGAACATGGATACGGAAAAGATATTGACCTACTTCTGGAAAACTGGGGTCAGGTACTCCCAACTGTTTTTTTCAGTGTACCGCGAATCTATCAAGAAATGGCAACTCGGATTATGCAAGATCCCAAAATTGAAGAAATGATATTCCATGACAACTTGCGATTTGTTTTTACAGCTGCTGCTCCTCTACCAAAAAATATTGCCGACCTTTTTGACGATCACGGCATTCCGGTGGTAGAAGGGTGGGGACTGACCGAGACATCTCCATGCTGCACTATCACTGATCCGACAATAGCCCGTGAGCCTGGTGTCGTGGGACAGCCTATTCCCGGTGTTTCCCTGCAACTGGCGGAAGATGGTGAAATCCTGGTGCGGGGGCCAAATGTCATGACCGGGTATTTCAAAAATGAAGACGCCACAAAGAAAGTACTTACAAAAGACGGCTGGTTCCACACAGGTGATGTGGGAGAAGTTGAAGATTCAGGCCTTCTTCTTATCTCTCGCAAGGATCGCATCTTCAAACTCTCTAATGCCGAGAAAGTCATTCCCACGGAAATTGAAAACATCATTGCCAAAGATTGTGCTTATCTTTCCCACGCTTATGTATCAGGGAACGGTAAAAACTATCCCGTTATTCTCCTCTTTCCTAACAAGGCCATGTTTCTTCAGGAGCCAGATCAGTCACAGCTGATGGAGGGATGTAAATGCCCTAAGAATCTGGATCAATATTTCAACTGTTTAAGCAACTGTCTGAAACATTGGAATGCTTCAATTGAGGCAAAGTATGCTCGGCCGAAGAAAGCAATGCTCATTAACCATGAACTGTCCATGGAAAATGAGGAATTAACCCCTTCCCTGAAGCTGGCGCCCAATGTTGTGAGGAAAGTTTTCAAAGCCCAGATCGAGAGTCTTTATGATGAGGACAAACCCATATCTGAGGAAACATATGTTATCGCAATGGAATAGCCCCATTCTGTTTATTAAGGTTATACGAACTTTCGGGAGTTCTTTTCATGAATGAAAAAAACGGATCTGGAACTGTTCGTATTGGCGTCGTAGGAATGGGCCCTGTTGGTTCAATTCTTTCAGCTCACCTGTTAGAGTCCGGCGCTTACGTCGTCTCTTGCGACATAAGTCAAACCAGAATAGAAAGCATTAAAACGAGAGGTATTTGCCTCACGAACACTATTGAAAAAGCAGTTCCGATCATGGATACCTGTCTTTCAGCGACGGAACTCCGGGAATATGATTTGGACCTTGTTGCAGTTTCAGTAAAAACTCCTTATTTCAAATCTGTGTTGGCTGAACTTGAAGAAACTCTTACAGAAAAAACATTTGTCATGAGCAGCCAAAATGGCCTTGATAATGAAGCTGAAATAGCCAAAATTTTTGGGGTTGATCGGACGCTACGCATGGTTATTAACTATGCCGGGAACTTGAATAATGATGGTTCTGTTCAAGTCACCTTTTTCAATCCGCCCAACTACGTTGCCGCTTTAGGACCCAAAGGGGTAGAAACGGGAAATCAGTTCGCTGAATTGCTCAACGCCGTAAGTTTGCAAACTATCGTTTTAGACGATATCCGGCCTCACAGCTGGGAAAAAACTATTTTGAATGCTGCCCTCTCCCCTGTCTCTGCCCTCTCCCGGCGAACGATGAAAGGTATTATGGAAACTGACTGGGGAGTGACTTTGGTAGAAAATATAGTGAATGAATCCATCGCCGTAGCGGAAGCTGAAGGGATTGATCTCGGAGAGGGCTTTACACAGCACTGCATTCAATACCTGAAGGGCGGCGGTCGCCATAAACCGTCCATGCTGATCGATATCGAAAAAAATCTGCCCACCGAAATTGACTACCTTAACGGCAGGATAGTAGAATATGGGAAGAAACACTCTGTGCCGACACCCGTCAACCGTACTATCACGACTTTGATTAACCTCCTGGAACGCAAACCGGAATGACAAGAAAAGGGTAATATGGATTCAATTCAGGCGTGGCAGATGATTGCTAAAGATCAACCTTTTGAGTTGATAGATATCTCCGCCCCCAAGTTGGGAGACGACGAAGCCATTGTGGAGGTGGCCGGCTGCGGTGTTTGCCACACGGATCTGAGTTTCTGGCATTACGGTGTTCCAACTAGGCATGAACTCCCTCTGGTTCTGGGCCATGAAATCAGCGGTACCGTGGTAGATGGACCAGAAAATCTTATAGGTAAAACGGTCATCATTCCGGCCGTGATGCCCTGTGGTGAATGTGACCTTTGTAAAGCGGGGAGAGGAAACATTTGCCAGAAGCAAAAGATGCCCGGAAATGATTTCCATGGCGGGTTTGCAAGTCATGTGGTTGCGCCTGCCCGGTATCTGGCAGAAGTATCTGATGCCATTCTAGAAAACCACGCACTAACTGATCTGGCTGTAATCGCCGATGCCGTTTCCACACCCTACCAGGTGATGGTGAAAAGCGAAATCGAGGAAGGAGATTTTTCAATAATTATTGGCGTAGGCGGAGTGGGAATTTATGGAGCCCAGCTGGCGAAGATTTTTGGCGGAAAAGTACTGGCGTTGGACATTTCACAGGAAAAACTGGACCAACTTGGACAGGTAGGTATTGACCAGACATTAAATGTTTCCGGCATGGAGATTCGCGACATCAAAAAAGCAGTAAAGGAAAAATGCCGGGAAATGGGTGCCCCATCCAATCAATGGAAAATTTTTGAGATGTCCGGAACCAAACCGGGACAGGAACTGGCATTTGCCTTACTGGGGATTGCCGACACATTATCCATCGTTGGCTTCACCATGGATAAGCTGGAAGTCCGTTTAAGCAATCTGATGGCGTTTGATGCAAATATCATTGGCACGTGGGGTTGCAAACCTGAGTTGTATGCTGATGTCCTGGAATTAGTCGCCGAAAACAAACTTGTAATAAAACCATTTACTGAAACCTTCCCTATGTCACAAATCAACGGAATTTTTCAGCAAATGTTGACACATCAATCAAACAGACGCGCGGTAATGGTACCAGATTTCTAGAATAACTAACTATTAGGAGTTTGATATGAGCAATAATCTAGTAAACCACAATTTAGTAGACGTTGATTTCAAGGAAATCATCTATGAATTACGTCCCTGCCTGGATAAAGATGGGAATGCGGTTGATGGTCTTAATAATGCGTGGATCTTCCTGAATAATCCTAAACAGTACAACTCCTACACAACCGCCGCTGTGAAAGAAATTATCCTGGCTTTCCGGGCAGCATCCAATGACCGTAGCGTTGTTGCCGTAATTTTCTCAGCCGTGGGCGACAAATCATTCAGTACCGGGGGAAATACAAAGCAATATGCTGAGTATTATGCTGGCCGCCCCATGGAATACAAACAATATATGCGACTCTTCAATGATATGATGACATCTATCCTGCACTGTGACAAGCCTGTAATCTGTCGCGTGAACGGGATGCGGGTTGCCGGAGGGCAAGAAATCGGAATGGCCTGCGACTTCACCATTGCCAGCGACCTAGCGGTATTTGGCCAGGCTGGGCCCAAACACGGCAGTGCCCCTGATGGTGGCAGCACCGATTTTCTTGATCTTTATGTGGGCATTGAAAGAGCCATGCAAAGCGGTATCTTGTGCGAAATGTGGTCAGCCTATAAAGCAAAGAATATTGGGCTCATTTCTGACGCTATTCCTGTTTTGAAAGTGGATGGGGAATTTGTTCGCAATCCTTTGCTTGTGACGGATCAGTGGATAAATGAAGCAGGGGATATTGTTTATGGACAGAATAAATCCGGTGATGAGCTCAAGAAAGGCAAAGAAGTGTTAATGAATGGAGAAATTGACCTGTCACCGCTGGATGATGCCGTGAATGCACTAGCTACAAAAATATTGTACCTGATGCCCGAATGTACCAGCAAAACCTTGAACAGTCTCCGAAAAAAGAAACTGGAGCATTGGAACAGAAACAGTCAGACCAATCGTGACTGGCTTGCGCAAAACATGGTTACAGAAGCACGGGCTGGTTTTCGGGCTTTTAATGAAGGTCCGAAAGGTAATCGTGAAGTGGACTTCATCAAACTGCGCAAGATGCTGGCTGAAGGGCATCCGTGGGATGATGAGTTGGTGGAAGCAATTTTGCCTAAATAACCATGGGGAAAATAACCACAGAATCACTTTTTAGCGGCCAGGTGGTCCGGTTCACGCTCAATGCACCCAAAGCAAATGTCCTAGATGCGGAAATGATGATGGCACTGCAGTCTGCTCTTGAGGAAACTGGGACGGATGTTAAGCTTATTCAGTTTACAGGTGCAGGAGATCATTTCAGTTTTGGAGCATCGGTGCCTGAACATTCAAAGGAGAATGCACCAGAAATGTTGCGTCATTTTCACGGACTGTTCAAAACAATAATGGAACTGTCGGTCCCCTCTATGGCCCTTGTTTCCGGGCAATGTTTGGGAGGCGGTTTTGAGCTGGCGCTTGCGTGCAACTTTCTTTTCCTGGATAAGACAGCACGGTTGGGGCAACCGGAAATCAATTTAGGTGTTTTTGCACCGCCGGCATCCCTGATCCTACCGCTGAAAGTCGGGCAGACAAAAGCTGATGAGCTGCTTCTTACCGGAAAAACTATAAAACCTGAAGAAGTGATGGAATCCGGTTTGGGTACACAACTATTTGATGATCAGCAATCCATGATAAAGGGCGCTGATGCATGGGTGGAGAATAATATCCTACCAAAAAGTGCCTCTTCCTTGCGGTTTGCTTTAAAAGCTGCCCGGACCGGATTTAACCAGAAACTTTCTGCCAATCTGGATGACCTGGCCCGGTTATATACAGAAGAATTGATGGAATCTCACGATGCTAACGAAGGGATCAAATCGTTCTTAGAGAAACGCAACCCAGAATGGACTAACAGCTAACGAGCAAAATCTATGAAATTTGAAAATATAGTAGTGGTTGTTACCGGAGGTGCCAGGGGTATTGGCGCTGAAATTGTCAAACATTTCCTTCATGCAGGTGCTATTGTCCATATCTTGGATAAAGATATTTCCGATTCGTCCATTCCGGATGAAAATGATCGATTAATTGCCTCTTCCGGTGATGTTTCCAATGCGGAAGATGTGAAATCATTCATCTCCCATGTTGTTTCTGCATCGGGGAAAATCGACGTTTTAATCAATAATGCCGGTATTATCCGGGATAGTGTCATCTGGAAAATGGAAGAGGACGATTTTGATGCAGTGATGGATGTGAATCTAAAAGGTCCGTGGCTCATGTGCCGTGAAGTCGCCTCAATCATGCGTGAGCAGAAGAGCGGCAGAATAGTCAATATTGCGTCCCGTTCCTGGTTGGGGAATTTTGGGCAGTCCAACTATTCGTCTTCCAAAGGGGGCTTGGTGAGTCTAACACGGGTTCTGGCCCTGGAATTGGCGCGGAGCAATGTTACGGTTAATGCAGTGGCTCCGGGCCTTATCGATACTCCTATGACCCGCAGTATGAAACCGGAAATATATGACCAATTACAAAGCGCTATCCCCGGGGGGAAAGCCGGAACTCCCGCTGATATTGCCAATGCGGTCACTTTTCTTGCATCTGATGAAGCACAATATATTACAGGACAGATAATCCATGTAGATGGCGGAAAAAGTATTGGTGCAAATGTGTAAAGTTCCTTCTGCTTAGTATAGAGCTCTCAATTGGAAAAAGTACAGTTAAACGTTAATGGATTCCCGCAAGTTGTCCTGGTAGGTTCCCATGAAACTATTCTGGAAACATTACGCAATCGGCTCAATCTCACCGGAACCAAACAGTGCTGTGATGAAGGCACTTGCGGAAGTTGTACAATCCTAATGGATGGCAAACCTGTTTTAGGCTGTTTGACCCCAACAGTACGTTGTGTGGGGAAGGAAATTGTTACCATAGAAGGGGTCAGCTCTGGTGACCACCTGCATCCTGTACAAAAGCAGTTGGTTCAGAACGGTGGAATGCAATGTGGTTTCTGTACACCGGGTGTTGTAATGACAGCTATCCCGTACTTAAAAGAAAATCCTGATCCATCCATAGACGACATCAAGGAAGGTCTTTCCGGAAATCTATGCCGCTGCACCGGCTACAAAAAAATTATTGAAGCTGTAAAGAACGCTGCGGAGGAGCTGAACGGATGAGCGGCCCCATCGGGAAACCAACACCGTATATTGACGGAGTCCAGAAGGTGACAGGAAAAGCCATGTACACGGACGATTATCGTTTCCCGAACATGCTCTATGTAGGCTTATTGCGCAGCCCCCACGCCCACGCCCATATCAAGCATATTGACACATCAGCCGCAGAAACATATCCGGGGGTGGCTGCAGTCACTGTTGGTACAGATCTGCCTATTTCATTTGGGATACTGCCCATCAGTTCTGATGAAAATGCTATGGCTGTTGAGAAGGTGCGTTATGTGGGTGAGATTGTTGCTGCTGTGGCCGCGGAAACGATGGAAGCCGCCCAAAAAGGCGCTGAAAAAATAATTGTTGAATACGACCCCGTTCGTGCATTTATCGATCCTGGCGATTCCCTGGAAGTGTGTGACCCCGCCGAGCAGATCCACAGCCATACAAAGGGTGGAAAAAATATCCACAAGACAGCTGAATTGCGTTTTAATGAACCGGAAAAGGCGCTGGAACAATCCCCATTCAAGCGTACGGGATCCTTCAAATTTGCAGGTGTAACTCACGCCTTCACAGAACCGCATTCCACCATCGCTATCTGGAATGGAGACGAAACCCTGACGGTCATCAGTGCTACGCAGGTACCCCATTATCTGCACAGAAACCTGTCCAAAGTTCTGGAACTGCCTATGCACCGAGTTCGGGTAAAGAAACCCGCTTTAGGCGGCGGATTTGGCGGGAAAAGCGACCCGTTTGCTCATGAAATGATAACGGCCTATCTGTCAATGAAAACCAAACGTCCTGTTAAATGTACCTTTTCCAGGGAAGAAGTGTTTATCAACAATCACGGTCGCCATCCCACAACAATAGACATGTCTGTCGGTTGTGATCAGGATGGAATAATAACAGCTCTTGATACAGACACAATTATTGATGGTGGCGCCTACGGAAGTTTCGGTGTGGTAACGTCTTACTACAATGGTGTCCTGTTACAAGGGCCGTATAAAATTGACAAACTAGGTTTCAGGACACGGCGGGCGTACACAAATAAACCGCAATGTGGTGCCATGCGCGGACATGGTGCTGTAAATCCCAGGTATGCCATGGAAGTAATCCTGGACATGCTGGCCCACGATGCGGGCATTGACCCGTGCGATCTGAGAGAAAAAAACTTCCTGGAGGAAAATACGGTAACAGTTGGCCAGTTGCGCATTACCAGTAACGGTGTCCGCGATTGCCTGCAGGCAGTCCGGAAAAAGTCTGACTGGGACAAGCTTTACGGAAAACAGCCTTACGGCCGTGGTTTAGGCATCGGGTGCGGTTTTTACATCAGTGGCAGTGCCCTTCCCATCATCTGGAATCACTATCCGCAAACAGTGGTTCATGCCAAACTTGATTTTGACGGAAGAATCGTCATGTTCAGCGGCGCCAGCGACATTGGCCAGGGCAGTGATACCATGCTGACTCAGATCGCCTCCGAAGAACTGGGTGTTCCCATGAATTATGTTCAGCTGGAAGTAGCCGACACCAAAACTACGCCGGTGGACCTTGGTAGTTATTCCAGCCGTGTCACCTTCATGGTTGGCAATGCGGCAAAAATGGCGTCGGAAAAGCTCAGGAATGAGATGGCTAAGGCTATCGCTAAAGAAAAAGATGTTTCAACGGATGATATTGTGTTCAGGGATAATAAAATCTTTACAGAGGATGGTGCTGTCGATATCTCATGGGAAGATGGTGTCGAAGCAGCCCTGGCTGGCCGGGGAGCTATTGTGGAAAGTGGCTATTATTTTTCGCCCAAGATGGGGGGAGATTTCAAGGGTTCCGGCGCAGGCTTAAGCCCCGCTTACAGTTTTGGTGCCTTTATTTCCGACGTAACAGTGAACCCCTCCACAGGAAGCGTAAAAGTAGAAAAAATCTGGGCGGCACATGATTGTGGAAAGGCGTTGAATCCCCTGGCTGTAGAGGGCCAAATTGAAGGCAGTATTCATATGGGATTAGGCCAGGCAATCTCAGAAGATCTGCGCTACGTGAATGGCCAGATAGTGAATGCCAACTTCTTCGATTACCGCATTCCATACAGCGTAGATACGCCGGACATGGATGTAACGATTATTGAATCGAATGACAGTGAAGGACCTTACGGTGCCAAGGAAGCAGGCGAGGGCCCCATTCATCCTGTTTTACCATCTATTGGGAACGCGATTTACGATGCGGTTGGGATCCGTATGATGGAGCTTCCAATCACGCCGGACAAGGTGCTGGCAAAGATTCAGGAAAAAGGTTAGGACATGGGTCACTATTTCCGGCCAACCACTATCAAAGAAGCTCTTTCCCTGGCGTCCGATTGGCCGGGTAATTACAGATATTTCGGAGGAGGAACCGATTTACAAATCTACCGAAAACAGAAATTGCTAAATAATGAAGCCATTATTGACCTGAGTGAACTTGA
>PBZW01000015.1 GCA_002730315.1 Fidelibacterota bacterium | reverse complement strand
TATTCGATAGGTTCATTGCTAGCGGAATCCAAAACAACACCCTGTAAAATGCCAATGGCCGGCATTTGCCGCGAACCATCACGCTGGCCCATGAGTGCAGTTATACACAAAAATAATATAATAATTTTCTTCATTTAATTTTTTTAATGTTGGTTCAATATTTTGTTTAGTGGCAGTATAGACTAAACAAGACACATACGATTGTCAAAAGTAAAAAATATTAATAATTAGCAGAGGAATTTACGTCTGTTTATTAGTTAATAGTGTAAGATCCTTAAGTTGCTGTTTCAAATCATCAGGTGATTTCACTGCCTTCAATTTCTTATTCGGTAGCTCATACAGGTCAGCTTTTGTTTTAAACCAGGTTTTATCAGAACGGTATCGCTTCGTTCCTTTTTTGAAAAATTTCGCTTTTTCATCCAGTTCATCTTTCGGCAGCCAACCACAAACCGTCAATTCTTTCTTCTCCTCGTAATAACTGCAGAAAATGAATACGTCCGTGGGATAGTCCTTTTGTAACGCTATGAAATTATTTACATAATAATCCTTAACATCCGTAGTTCGGCCCATGGTTTTCACATCAATGGACAAGCCGGAAAACTCCAAGTCTTCACCGTGGTCGAAACCTTCTTCCCCGGTGATCAAATCTACATGAAACATGGTCTGAACTGTACATTGCCCGACTATACCTGTTAACTGTTCATGCGGATTACCATCAGCCACACCTCTATTCCCAAAATTATGTTCAGCAACCAACAACTTAGCATAATCAATAATCTTATTGGATACTTTTATTTTAAACACAGGTCCATTGCCTGTTTTACTTATTTAAGCAAAATCAGTTTTTGGATATGATCAGAATACGCATTTGAAATCCTTAACAAATAAACACCAGAAGCAATAGAAATGTCATTTTTACTTTTTCCTTGCCAAATGAATCGATGATGACCTGCCACTTGATTTTTGTTTTCACTGAAAATCTCCTTTCCCAAGATATCATATATGGAAATAGTAACTTCACTTTTTTCTAGCAGTTCATATTCTATAGAGGTTTGCGGATTAAAAGGATTTGGATAAGCATTGCGGACGATAAATGTTTCTGGTTTATTTACAATATTTACTCCCAAATAATCAAAATTCGTTTGGCCTGTTAATTGACCGTTCATCACAGAAAAAGACAGTAGCTCATCAGTAATTGTAATGGAATCATTATTGGCTACACCGATTATATACCAGGAATAATTCCCATCTATAACTATTGGAATATGTAATGTCCATAATCCTGTAGTTGAATCCAATGCCATTTCTTGTGGGAGTCCGCTGGTCATTTCTCCAACTATACTTACATTCTCATACCAAGATGGATTTGTATTTAATGTAAAAGTAACATCAGTTGCGTAAGGAAGCGTTTTTGGTAAAAAACTAACATCGGTTGTGAATTTATAGGAAAATTGACCTCCGCTTAGATACGTAGCTTCAATAAAAAACGCTGACCAGCCGGAATCCGGTTCCGAAACATCAGCTATATAAAATCCGTTGCCTTGATCCGATAGAATTGAATCTGTCCACGCCTCACCAAGAATTGGATATCTAAAATCAAATGCATTTTCATTGGTAGCTTTCCACATTCTGACTTGTGTTGGAGTCGTAATGGTTTCAAATTGTATAGAACCGTCTTCCATTACCTCCCATGAAAATTCAGGTAATGCATTATTGAATAGAATTGCTTTATAAAATGCCAAAAAACTATAAATAATATCTTCGATAGCTGAATCCATTCCATGCCCTGTGTTGGGTACATACCGTTGGAAAGTAGGACCCGGAAGTTCATCAAAATAAAATTGGGATGAGGGTACAAAAAACTCATCACCAGTGGCGTGAATGAGAAATTTTGGCATGGTAAAACGATCTTTATATTCCAGGGGGTCTACAATATCTGTTAAATCATGGATTTCCGGGTAGGAAAACCAATCAAAAATACCCATATCTTCGTAATCTTCTACTGCTTCAGACCAAAAACCATAGGCACCATAATGATGCCTGAAGGATTGGACTAAATTTAGCGCATCAAAAACGAGCGGTATAGTTGCACACACACGCTCATCGACTGCAGATGTTAGCCAAGTCGTCCAACCTCTTTTCGATGCACCACTCACTACAAATTCATTGATATCGATCGGATCATCCAAATCGCCTAAATATGATTGCACCATATCCATACCTCGCACCGCACTTTTAACCATGGGCAATTGTAAAATCCAAGTTTCATCTCCGCTGTTTAAATATTTATCCCAGGTATAAGCTATAATTTCATCTTCACTCCTGGGTTCAGTTTCATCCGAAAATGTAAGCGGCTCATTGGGAACCATTCCAAATTCAACTACAATAGAATTGGTTAAAGTGGCAATCATTACTAATTCTTCATTAGCATCATCTGGTGGATCTGGCGTATTGCTTCCACCATCAATAAAAAACAATGCTTTGTCAAAATACATGTTATCTGGAACAATAATTCCAACCCAATGCTCCCAGAGTGTTCTGTCTACTTCGCTTGTATCGCGCCATGTTTGGGATGATAAATACAAAATATATTTAGTATAATTATCTCCAAAAATGGTATCCGCTGCATAATAGCTGTAAGATGTATCCTCCAATGCTATATAATTATCTAATGCCGGGCTTTGGGCAAATAATAACGACAATAGTATTGCAATATTTATTAAAATTGTTTTTTGAATTTTAATCATTTTTCTAATTATTTTTTAATCGTTCAGTTGCAGTTGAACAATATTGTTCTGAAGTATCAATGCCTAAAAATCTTCTATTTAATTTTGCAGCTACAGTTGTTGTTGTACCTGCGCCATTGAAGGGGTCTAATATTATGTCATTTTTATAACTAAATAATTTTAACACTCTTTCAGCTAATGCTTCCGGGAACATTGCAGGATGGTCATATTTTTTCATTTTCCGTTCTGGCGCTACAGACCATTTGGCAACCACCCATTCCTTAAATTCATCAGCTGAAATATCGATATTTTCTTTTTCACCAGTCTTTTTCATTTCTCCCTTGCAGAAGATTTCTATGAATTCCCACGTGTATTTCATATAAGGACTACTGGGGCTTTTCCAACTACCCCAGGCAGTGTATTTGCAATTATAATTATTTTTTTCCCACAGCACTTCACCTTTCCAGATCAATTTCCTTTTGATGCAATGCTTACTGATAAGATGATGGCTGGGTATATAATCAGAAAAAAGCGGCTGTACATTAATGATCAGCCGGCCGCCAAATTTTAAAACGCGGATGCACTCATCTAAAATACGAAAGAGTTTCTTGAAATAAGCATCCCAGTTATGATCATCATCACTGCCTTCGTATTCCAATCCAAAGTTATAGGGTGGTGATGTAAATACAAGGTCAATGCAGTTATTTGGCAATTTTTGCAGGATATCCTGGCTGTCACTGCAAATGATTTGGTTATTGAATTCCTCTGGCAATTCAGTGTTCTGATCTTTAAACTTATGATTCAATGTATAAAAATGTTTCCCTCGGCGTCCTTCTTTTGCTATCCTGTTTTTTACCTTGCGCTCACTGTCATAATCAACATATAGCCGTTTACCGCTCTTTATTCCATAACTTTTAATATTATGAATAGATTTTTCTATTTCATTGAGGATTGGTGCTGTTTCCAGTCCGCAATCGGCTTGGACTGTATTTTTAATGAGGGAAAATTGCTGGAAATCAAGGGCCCGCAGGTTTACAGTTAACGTTGATCCATTGGTTTCAACAATAAAATCACGGGGATTAAAAAATGAATTCAGTTCTTTAAGGGCCAGTTTACCTTTGTTATCCAGTTTTGAATCCAGTTTGATAGTGATTTCTTTGAATGTCTTCACAGTTGATAAAATTAGCTGATTTTTATACACATAGCAACATATCTGATTCAAATTTGCTTCATGAGCCAATCTGCTCTACATTGAGACATGCGCATCATCTTAAAACACAATTATTACCTTATTTGGTTTTGGTTTCTTACACTGAACTTTGCCCAGGACACCTTTTCAATCGTAGCTGTAGACACCAATACAATGGAGATCGGCAGTGCCGGTGCTTCATGTATCGCCGGTTCCATTATGATCAGTGACATTATTCCCGGTACCGGCGCTATCCATACGCAATCATATTGGAACCAGGCCAACCAAAATAATGCCCATAACTGGATGGTGCAGAGCTATACACCAGATGAGATAATTAACCTTTTAGAAAATAACGACGCTCAAAATAATCCATCGATTCGTCAATACGGAATTACTGCCTTATTGGACAGCAACCGCAGCGCTGCCTACACCGGCAGTAATTGTTACGATTACAAGAACCATATTTTAGGCCCCAACTACGCCATCCAGGGGAATATACTTTCCGGGCAGGATGTACTGGATAATATGGAAATGAATTTCCTGACAACTGAAGGCTCGCTGTCGGTAAAACTGATGGCAGCCTTGCAGGGAGCTAATATGTCGGGAGCTGATTCACGCTGCAGTCAATACGGAACATCATCCCTATCGGCATTTATTCGCATGGCTGAAGCTAATGATGATCCCGATTCCCTTTACCTGCACTTGAATGTTAATAGTGTCGTTCCCGGAATTGAACCCATTGATTCGTTGCAAGTACTCTTCGATTCATGGTACGCTGCTGTGCAACCGTTTACCCCGGGCGATGTAAACCGGGATGGAATATTGGGTATAATTGATGTATTGAAAATCCTGGATTTTGCCATGAATCTCTCTGAACCAACCTATATGGAATCCTGGCCGGCGGACTATGACAGCAATGGAGCCATCAATATTAACGATGCCTTTGGGCTTATTTACGCTATTTTAGAGATTGATTGAGTCCGTTATAACTTTGTCCTCATGCCTGGAGTTTAAATCACTGTAACTTTCACGCCGAAAATTGAATTTGATTGTTTCGTTTACTAAAAACCACCATAGCACTTACAGATTGCAATGATAAATAGACACCTGCCGCGACGCGACCATAATCAATTATTTGTAACAGCATTTTTTCTTTTTCTTTACTCATGTGCACCTAAAGTACCAGTTACTGACTACGTCGATCCTTTCATTGGTACTGATGGAACCGGCCACACATTTCCCGGCGGCGCCATGCCCTTTGGAATGGTCCAGCTTTCACCAGACACGCGCAGTAGTGGTTGGGATAATTGTTCCGGGTATCATTCCTCCAATCCAACTATTTTGGGTTTCAGCCATACCCACTTATCCGGAACAGGAGCTATTGACTATGGCGATATATTGCTCATGCCCATGTCAGGGGAATATCATCTTCAACCTGGAAATGAATCTGATCCAAAAAATGGGTATCGATCTGCATTCGATCATTCTTCAGAAATAGCGGAACCGGGTTATTATGCTGTTACATTGGATGATGATAATATTCGCGCAGAACTGACTGTGACTCCCCGGGCAGGCATGCACCGTTATACCTTCTCTTCTGCTGAACCCGCTCACCTCCTGTTTGACCTGCAGCATGGCTTGGGCGACAATGTTATTGCAAGTTCATTAGCAATAACCGGGGAAAATGAAATATCAGGGATGCGGCGATCCAGGGGCTGGGCTAATGATCAGTTCATATATTTCACAGCCCAATTTTCCAAACCGTTTGACTCTGTTGGCATCGCCATTGATGACCAAATCAACAAAGGACTATTAACTGCCTCTGGAAGTAACATTAAAGGTGTTTTTACTTTTAATGATCTAAAAGAACCTCTGCTGGTTAAAATCGCTATTTCTGCAGTTGACATCGGTGGGGCCAGTAAAAATTTAGCAGCTGAAATCAAGGGTTGGGATTTTGATTACATTCGCTTAAAGGCATTGCAAGCATGGCAAAATGAATTATCTTTGGTAAAGGTGAAAGGGGGCACACTGGAAGAAAAAACGAATTTTTATACAGCCCTTTACCATAGCTTCATTGCACCAAATACATACCAGGACGTGGATGGCCGCTACCGTGGCGCTGACTTGAATATCCATACCCTACCCGAAAATGAAAACATGTATACTGTTTTTTCCCTTTGGGATACGTTTCGAGCTACCCATCCGCTGTATACTGTCTTAAAACCATCATTTGCGAAAGAATTAGTTCGCACACTGCTTACAAAAGCTGCAGAAGGCAACCTCCTCCCCGTTTGGGAATTGGCGGCCAATGAAACGGGTACCATGATTGGCTATCATTCCATTCCGGTAATTGTGGATGCGTATATGAAAGGCCTCCGGGATTTTGACCATGAAGCAGCGTTGAACGCAATGGTGGAATCTGCCATGCAGGACCACCTGGGGTTGGATACCTATAGAAGTGAAGGTTATATAGCCTTAGAACGGGAAAATGAATCTGTTTCCAAAACATTGGAATACGCATATGATGATTGGTGTATAGCCGTCATGGCAAAAGAAATGGGAAAGAACGGGATTGCAGAAAAATATTTTCGACGATCGTTGAATTATCTGAATGTATATGACCAAAAAACAGGGTTTTCCCGCGGAAAGAAATTCGGAGCATGGGTAGAACCTTTTGACCCCAGCGAAGTGAATTCCATTTATACAGAGGCCAACGCTTGGCAATACAGTTTCTTTGTTCCCCATGATATCAGTGGCATGGTCGACATGATGGGTGGAGATGCAGTTTTCAGTGATCGGTTGGACCAGTTATTTACCGTTTCATCTACTCTTTCAGGAAGACATCAGCCGGATATCACTGGAATGATCGGTCAGTATGCCCATGGGAATGAACCCAGCCACAATTTCGCCTACCTATACAATTATGTGGGTCGTGCATTCAAAACACAGGAACGAGTCCGCCAGATCATGGATTATCTTTACACATCTTCCCGAGATGGATTATGTGGAAATGAGAATTGCGGACAAATGTCATCATGGTATGTTTTTTCAGCCATGGGATTCTACCCGGTCACNCCTGGTCAGGATGTTTATGCCATCGGTACTCCCATATTTGATGAGGTCACGATCTACCTAGAAAATGGACAAACTTTTACGATCAATTCTCCCGGCACATCATCAGAAAAGAAATACATTCAATCTGCAATGTTGAATGGGAATGCATATTCCAAATCATTTATCTCTCATGGAGATATAGTTAAAGGCGGTGAATTGACCTTCGAAATGAGTTCCACACCTAACATCGAATGGGGTTTTAACCTAAAAGACAGGCCCTTAACGTCTGTNTCAATAACGGCAGTGATGAATCCCACTATTTCAGCTCCTTCAGGTGCATTCTTAAAAGATATGACCATTACCATGGATTGCGGAACACCCGGGGCGGCCATTTACTATACATTAGATGGAACCACGCCTTCCCCAACTGCTCGTCGTTACCGCCAGCCTATCCAATTGACTCGATCCACAACCGTTAAAGCTATTGCTATGAAAGATGGTTACCTACCCAGTTATATCGAATCAGTGAATTATAATAAGCTCCCAAACAATATCAGCATCAGATAACATGAACCATACCACCAGCAGTATACTGCTGGTGGTGATAAAGGGTTGTTCGATACAGTACGAGGGATTCACTCAGCTTGGGGTTCATGGTAAGGCTTTTTTGGGAAAGACTTCTATGCAACGGTGGATCTTGGAAAAATACGATTTTTGTAATTCTATCCATTAGAACGGCCTGAAAAATGATATGACAATTAAAATAAGTTAAATAATTGAGCAGGATAATGGCTTTAATTCAGCAATACTTGCTTCAATTTTATCCCCGGACTCAACCGGGCCTACACCCTCAGGTGTTCCAGTAAAAATAATGTCTCCCGGGTATAATGTATATATTTTTGAAAGTTCATTTACGATTGCAGCAGAATTACGGACCATATTTTTTATATCACTCTTCTGTCGTTCTTCACCATTAACTATTAGCTGAATTGTTCCAGAGTCTATATGTCCGCACTCTTCGGCTGGTGTTATACTTGAGATGGGAGCGGAGTTTGGGATACTTTTTGCCAATGACCACGGCTTGCCCTGTTCTTTTGCTGCCCTTTGAAGATCTCGACAGGTCATGTCTATACCAACAGCNTATCCATAAATATGTTCTAATGCTATTCCTGCTGAAATATTGGACCCTTCCTTTCCTATCGCCACCACGAGTTCTACTTCATGCTGGAAATCGTCTGTAAATCCAGGAATAGGAATTTCGGCTACATTATTTACAATAGCTTCNGNTGGTTTCATAAAATACACGAAGGGAGTATCNGATTCTTCATAACCCATTTCAACAATATGCTTTTGATAATTCCGCCCCACGCAGAAAATCCTGTGAACAAGAAAAGTTTCATCACACCCGGTAATGGGTATAGATATTTGAGGTGGCGAATTAATGTATGTCATTTTTTCGAGTAGAAATTACTAAAGAAATGAATAAAACAGATTATTGAGCAGAAAATAGGACTTTTTTCAATATGTCTTAGTGATAAATATCACAAAAAACCACCTTGAAGGTGGTTTTTTCATGAAAATTTTTGTGAGAATAAGAATTTATTTAACTAATAATACTTTCAGATGTTGAACATTATTTTGTGTGACTAATTGGATAAAATATACACCACTGGCATACTGATCCGCATGCCAAGCAAATGAATATTTTCCAGGAGCTTGAGAGGAATAGTTCATTATTGATTTTTTTACTTTACCCTGCAAATCAATAACATTGATATTCACAGGTGTTTCCTCATTGATTACATAAGAAATAGTTGTAGTGTTATTAAATGGGTTCGGATAACACGAATTCAATTGCGGTTCATCAGGCAGCAATGACTCATCCATTGCTGAAAGAACACTCATATTCTCCAAAGCAGAGCTTAAAGAAGCTAGAAAACTTGTGCCCAGTGGGGGCATAATTGTGCCTTTTTCAGTATAAACGACTTGCATATTNTGATCTATTATGACATGGTGAGGAACAGGCCCCTCCGCAAATAAACTTCTCAAATTCAAACGGTTATCATNAATAATTGGATATGAAACTCCATAATCCTTGGCCCAGTCTTTACAATCGTATGTTTCATGCCAACCGGCACCTATACCGATTGTAATTAGACCTTGGTCTTCATACATATCGTGGATCGTTTGGGTATACGACGCTTCTAATTGACAACGCCGGGAAGTTGTATTAAAAAACACCAACCAGATAACTTTATAATCACCGCCATTAATGTCGCCGAAATAATCATACAAAGTCCATTCTGCATCTGTAGAACAGAGGGAATCTGTAAAATCAGCAACATAATCACCGACTTTATAACTCTGGGCGGAAAGATTGCTCAATCCTGCGACGAGTAAAAAGATTATTGTTTTATGCTTAAACATTCTCAAATCTTTGATTTTACTTTCAAAAATAGTCTGTAAATTTAATATAACAGGGAAATTAGATGCAGAAAAATATTTTAACGGCTGATTTTGAAGAAAAGTGTAGGTGTTACACCCATAATTTCAACATCATTTACTAGAATATCTTGATCCTTTGAGGCAAAGGTATAGCGCTTATGACTAATATATTTATTATTATAAACATTAAATAGCGATAATCCAAATTCCCAATTCAGCCCAAAATACGTTATATTGCGTACAATGCTAAAATCCATTCGATGAGAAGCAGGTAATCTTGAAGCATTAAACGTACCTGCCTTGGCTTCTAAGGCAACGTTACCATCGTCATCTTCGTATATTTCCAAATTTTCTTCCTTGGTATATGCCCGGCCAGAAAAATACAACCACGAAAATGTGAGCTGCCAGGGCCCAATATTGGTCATCGCAACTGTTTTAAAATCATGGGTGCGGTCATAGTCAGTCAAAAATGAAGAACTGGCATTTAAATCATCGAACAGCCACTCAGCTATTCCATAATTATAACTGACCCAGCCATGTACTTTACCAGTAGATTTTTTCATAAGAATTTCAAACCCTCGTGTTTTTTCTTCGCCGAGTATCAATAATCCAGAACTGTACGCATCTGCTGGGAAAAGGTAATTTGGGTAATGATGTAGTCTGGAGAAGTTTGCTATATTTGATTTTTTATTGTAATAATACTCGATATTCAAATCATAGCCTGTAAATGAACGCTGGAACCCAAAAACAAGTTGTTCAGCATTTGCAGTTTTTAATGAATCGGTAGCCAATAACCAAACGAATTTGCTTCCGCCGGAAATGAAATCGTTACTGAACCGATGCATATATTGAATATGCCTGCCCCATGATGCCATAATGACCGATCGGGGTAAAATTGTATACCTGACAGTTAATCTAGGTAATAATACCCATTTTTGATCCATAGAATATTTCGATGATCGTAATCCTGCAATTAGGGTACCTCCTGGTGTGATTTCAATTTTGTCCTGTATATATAATGCAAGAATTTGTTTATTTACATTACGGTCAATTATTTGAATTGACTTTTGCTGCCTGGCTTTAAAATTCGTTGCATAGTTAGATAACCAGAATCCGCTTTCAAAGCTATGCTTATTCATAAGCCATTCATTATTAAAATGCATTGTAATATCCTCAATAACATTTTGTTCATCCCGCACATCATTAAATACGAGGGTATCAGTCAAAATTGTAACAGATTCAGTCATTAATTCGTGATTGCTATTATACGTTGATTTGGACAAAAGCCATTGTGAATAAGCACCATTTTTCCATTGGTGTGAGAATTTCAGGCTCAATCCTTCATTACTCCATTTTGTTTCATCAATCTTATGAAAATGGATATCGCCAATCGATTCAAACTCAAAGCTGCTGTTTTCTGAGAGTATATCTTCACTTGTATAAAAGCTTAACGATATTATATCCCTGGACGTAGGCAAGATGGTCAATTTAGCGTTTAGATCAGAAAATTGAAATTCAGGGTTATAAACCTGTGAAGCAGTGGAATCTATCAAGACCACTTCTTCGCCAACATTTAAACCGCTCCCTTTGGATAAATACCTGTGAATTTTAGTATAAAAGTTTGAATGCATTTGATTGGTAAATGTTTTTCTGTGGGTTAATAAAAAACTACCTTGCTTAAACAACGGCTGCTGCAGCGAGAAACCGCTACTCAGCTGGTTTGTAAACAAGGATACCCGAGTTTTATTCATATCACCGTTTTTTCCCGTCATATTTATTACACTGTTTATGCGGCCACCATAACGGGCGGGAATTCCACCTTTATATACTTGAATATCTTTTACTGCCAGTGCATTAATCGAACTCACAAATCCAAAAAAATGATCCATTTGATATAAGGTCATACCATCAAGTATAACCAGGTTTTGATCCGGTGTCCCGCCCCGTATATACAGGCCGGCAGATCCAGTATTCCCAACTTGGATGCCAGGCAGCAATCTTAAGGAACGCAATACATCGTTTTCACCGAGATTGGGCAGCATGGCGACATTACGAGGAGAATAAGATAGCTGGCTTATTTGTTCACCCGGTTTCATGATATCCGCTTGGTTACCAGTAACTGTAACATCCTCGCTGGAAAGGATAGTCGGTTGCAGATGGATGTAAATGATGGCATTTCGTGCATCATTTTTACCTATGGGTACAGTCTCTAATTCATATCCTATATACGAAACACTTAACGTACATTGTTCAGCTGTGATACCCGCTATATTATAAAAACCATTTTCATTGGAAACACTGCCGGTATAAGTATTCACAATGCTGATACTGGCGTGGGGGATAAACTCTCCACTCTGTTGGTCAAGGATATACCCCGTTATATTATAGGGATCATTCCATCCTTTTTCTGAAATGATAATGAATTGATTATTTTTTTTGGCCCACTGTAATCCAGTGTTTTCCAAAAGCAAAGTAATTGCTTCTTCCTCAGAACAACCTGAACATTTTGCTGATATAGTTACATTTTCCAAGTAACTATCCTGGTAAACGATGGATAGTTGATACTGATCGATTAACGAATCAAGAACAGTATTGAGGGGTTGATTTTGAACATTAAAAAAAATCCCGCTTTGCTCTTGAGGCAAAGCGGGATTCTGTGCAAGAAAGACTAGAAGTATGTTAACTAGGCGACCATTAGTAAATGATGTAAGTATCCTTTTCAAACTTAAAAGACCGTTGTGCTAGTGTAGCGAGTGTTTCCATTACGGGACTGAAATCATCCGCTTCTATAACACCTGTAACTGTTATATTAGCAAGGTCGGCACTCGCAAATTCAATTTTCACGTCAAATTTACGCTCAATTTCATTACAAACAGTCTTTAGATTTGTGCTTTCAAGGATCAGCCTGTTATAAATCCAGCCTGGGTATTTATTGTGTTCAATTTTTTCAGGAAAGCCTGGGTTGCTGCTAGGATCAAAGTCAACCATCTGGCCTGCAGTTAAAACAACATTTTTGGATTCTTCAGCCCCGGAAACTTTTACAATTCCTTCAAGTACTGATACACCGATATCTGTACCACGGGAATGAATATTAAATTGCGTACCCAGCACTTCCACCGCTGCGGAACCAAATTCCACGATAAATGGAACCTCCTCTTTTTCAACGTCAAAAAATGCTTCACCATTTAATGTNACGTTNCGATGATCACTGCCAAAACCTTTTTTATAGGCGAGCTTACTTTCAGCGTTCAATTTCACGGTTGATCCGTCCGCCAACGAAACAGTTTTGAATTCTGCACGTTCAGCAACGATTGATGTTGTGGTGTAATTATTATATAAAAAGGGAGAAATCAATGTTAATGCCAACGCAGCTGCCACTGCCCAAACAAGTTTGGGTTTAATAAATGGAGTAGGTGCCATTGGTTTTACTGCATCTTTTTGGATAGTTTCAGTTTCTTGAATATCCATTAGTTGTTCCATCCGCATCCAGGCATCGTTTGTATCCGGAGCTTCTGGTAAACGAACCTTGGCGCTTTCCTCCCAGATGCGCTGCATGATTCGATCAAAATTATTTTCAAAGTTTTTCATTATTTAAATCAGTTCTTAATATATTTTTTTATTATGTAAAAATTGGTTTTTTGTTTCTGCTTATATAACGTTTCTTTCTGCATACTCACTTACAAATAATTCTTCAAATTTTTCTTTAAAATTTTAAGGGCCCTGTATAATTGGTTTTCTACAGTTCTCCTCGACAAATTTAAAATTGCAGCTATTTCCTTATTGGCCAAACCTTCCAGCCGGCTCAAAATAAAAATTTCCCGGCATTTTTCAGGTAAATGATCATTAACTATACGGTTAATCTGTTCCTGCAACTCATTTAATTCCTGGGATTTTTGGGGATCATCATAGTGGGATTGTTCCGGTTTTGGAACCGTGTCCTTATGGCGTACTCGAACTTCCTGGTAGCGGAAATGGTCGTAGCATAAATTGGTGCCGATTTTGGCGATTAATGAAAAGAATGACTTTTTTGGATCCAGGGTTGCCCGGTTATTCCAGACCCGTAAAAAAGTATCCTGTACTATATCCTCTGCCAAGTCTTCATCATGCACCCGGTAAACAATAAATCTGAATAAGCTGGCGTGGTACTGCTGAAACAGTTGCTTAAAAGCAGATTTGTCAGAATTTTTTACGTTTTGTAATAGTGTTAACTCGCCATCAGACATGGATTATCTTTCATATCAGAACGGGAAATTAACGATCATTCCATGAGTTACAACAATTGATATTTTTTATAGCAAAAACCCCAGAACAACCGAAGAAGGGATAGGGGATAAATATAGGTAAGCGTTCTGGGGCTTAATAAATGCTGAATCAGTTTTTCCTGATTCTACTGTTAATACGAGCTACTCCTATGTGCATACTCAAAACTATTTTGCATTTTGTTTAATAGCCATGGTGTTATTTTATAAATATGTGATCATCATTCTGGAAAGCCTTGAACTCCAGGGNGTTTCCACTGGGATCCTTGAGAAACATAGTGGATTGCTCACCGGCATTACCTTTGAATCGTGTTCGGGGTTCAATGACAAAATCGACATTTGCTGCTGAAAGCTTTTCAGATAACGCATCCCAATCCTTTTTTTCAAGTATGATGCCATTATTTCAAAAGAATAAGTTTTTGAGTCTGCACAAAATTCCCGCTTTGCAGCTGCACAAAATACAATCCGCTGGACACATTTTCTGCATGCCAGTTGATTTCGTGTTCTCCCGGATTTATATGTTCATCAATGAGCGTTTCTACTNGACGTCCGGTTATATCAAACACTCGTAGGGACCACAGATCTATGGTCCCTACTGAAAACCGGAGGGTAGTGGATGCATTAAAAGGATTGGGATAGGGCTCGTACAATTTGAATTCATCAGGAATTTCCTGCATATCACTTATGGCCACAATTTCTCCACAGCCAACACCGTAGAATCCAATGGTGGAACCGTCTGCACCAAGACCAACACATGGGGAATTTTCAGCCAATTGATAATCACCGCTGTTCACAGCACAGAACAAAGGATCATCATCGAATACATCGAATAATCCAAAATTCACTGTGCCATTATTATTAGTTTCAACTCCAGTTACATATTCATCTAAAATAGAATAATGAATATTTACTATGGATCGATCGCCATATTCAGAAAAGGCGATCTGCTGGGGGCTGCTCCCCCAGACAATTGAATTGGTAAATGATACTTCACTTTCATGCATGAATAATGCGCCACCTTCTATTTGGGCAGAATCATTGGCGATCGTTACATGATCTAATGTACCGCTGGATTTATAGAACGAAAATGCGCCACCTTTTACATTGGCACCATTGTCAACCGCCAATACGTGGGTTGCATTTATTGTGCTGTGAGCAGCATACACTGCACCCCCTTGTCCAGCGGCATAGTTGTCATAAATCCATACATTTTCTAGCGTAATTTCGGAATAATTAGCAGAAATACTGCCGCCATGAGTCAGCGGGTTACTTATACCGGCATTGTTATCTTTAAATACACAAAATGCAATCATCGGGTAACTGTCTACACAGTATAACCCAGCGCCACTATCAGTTGTATACCCATTGGTAATAGTAAATCCGATCAATTTAGTATCGGGCCCAGCCATATTCATGGATATAACCTGCCCCTGTCCGCCGCCGTCAATAACCGTATTTTCAATATAACTGGAATCACCAGCTAATAAAAAATAGGATGCAATGACGTGGTTCTGATTATCTATTTCAATATTTTCTATATACTCCCCAGGAGCAACCAGGATTGTATCGCCCATCCCGGAAAAATCAAGGGCGGCCTGGATAGACTCGAAGGGATTATCTGTCGAACCATCGCCTGTAGCATCATTGCCATCAGGTGCAACATGGACGATTTCGGGA
>PBZW01000014.1 GCA_002730315.1 Fidelibacterota bacterium | reverse complement strand
TTCAATATTGTTTGTAATACAGTAGTTATAATTGTTGAACCACCAGGTGATCCAAGAATGATAAATGGTTTATCATCCTGCAGTACTATGGTGGGAGTCATGGAGCTTAAGGGACGTTTCCCGGGCTCGATGGCATTGGCATCATTGCCAACTAATCCATAGGCATTGGGTACACCTGGTTTTGCTGAAAAATCGTCCATTTCATTATTCATGAAAAAGCCACCCCCTTTTACCAGAAAGCCGCCACCATAACTCAAATTAATGGTTGTTGTACCTGAAACTGCGTTGCCATCTTTATCCACAACAGAAAAATGAGTTGTTTCCCGGCTTTCATAAACAGTTGGGTTACCGGCAAAAATGTTTCTGCTGGGTGTTGCTTTGTCTGGTGAAAAATCACTAATACGTTCTTTAGCGTATTCTTTATTTACTAGCATAAATAATGGCGGTTGCCAGTAATCTGAATCACCAAGATGTTCAGCGCGGTCTGCATAAGCCCGGCGTTCAACTTCAGTTAAAAGGTGTATATAGTTAGAAGAATTCCAACCTAGTTCTGCCAGTGGAAAGTCTTCGAGCATATTTAGCATTTCCACCAAGATAGCTCCACCGGAGCTGGGCAGACCCATAGATAATATTTTATAATTGTGAAACTGTCCTTCTACGGGGTCACGATATTTGGATTCATAATTTAACAGATCTTCATGGGTTATCAACCCGATCCCACGCTGCATTTCTGCCACAATGAGAGCAGCAGTTTTTCCTGAATAAAATCCATCGCGTCCTTCTCGCACAATACGTTTTAATGTTTTAGCTAAATCTTTTTGCACAAAACGATCACCCGCTTTCCACTGACGACCATCCTTGCGGATGAACACAGCCGCAGCTGCTTCATTTCTTGAAAAAAGTTCTTTGTAATTATTGAATCGGCTGGCTTCGTAATGACTTAATTCAAACCCCTTTTCTGCCAGAGAAATGGCCTGAGCCAGTAACTCCCTGCGGGAAATATTTCCTGATCCGTGATCTTCCCAGGCTTTTAACAAGCCATCAACTGTGCCGGGTACGCCGGAAGCAGCTCTGGTACGTAAGGACATGTTTTCAATAACATCCTTATTTTCATCAAGGTACATATCTCTGTGCGCAGCAGCAGGAGCTATTTCTCTATAATCCAGTGTAAAAGTGGACCCGTCAGCCATGCGGACGACCATAAAACCACCACCACCAATATTTCCATTTGATGAGGAAGTAACTGCCAGTGCAAATCCTGTCGCTACTGCAGCATCCACAGCATTACCGCCTTTTTTCATGATCTCAATACCAGTTTCAGAAGCTTGGCGGCTGGTGGAAACAACCATGCCATTTTCCGAAAATACAGGGTAAGGGCTTGCACCATTAAGAGTTGTGAATACAAGTGTAATTAGCAGATAGATTTTCTTCATTTTAATAATTTATCCAGTTAATAATGTTTTCGATTCCTTGTTTAACCAGCATAGCATTTTCTCCTAGATCATCCATTGTTAGATTTTGCTCCATTGAAATCTCTCGACTTGTTTGCAGTGTTTTTCCACCATCGAAATTTACATAAGCTATGCGTGCATTTAATTCTTCTGCAGGTCTCCCGAATGCTATCCCGGGAAGCAGGGCAACTCCTGTATCATTCAACAACTGTGCACATAAAGCAGGGGAGTCATTTATTCCTCTTGCATTCAGTTTTTCGGAATGATTCGAGAAATCAGGGAACAGGTAGAATGCTCCAGATGGAGAATGTACATCTACATTAGCAGAAGCCAAAGCATTCGAACAATATTGACCAACTGTTTTTAGAATACGACGACNATGANATAAATNTTCTTCCACTGTTTCTTTATCTCGATATGCAACGACGGCTGCGTGCTGGATAGGAGCAGCGACACAGGAATAAGTTTCACTGGCGATAGATGCCATGGCATCTTTGAGCCAGTATAATTCCTTTGGAAACGCAAAGTGGCCTAACCGCCATCCGCCAGCTCCGCACCATTTGGAAAGTCCTGAACTCACAATGGTCCCCTCCGAGTAATAACGGGCGATGGATATATGATCGCCATCATGATGCAACCTGCCGTATATCTCATCAGACAAAATGATGAGTTTATGTTCCTTGGCGATTGCAGCCAGCGCTTCCAATTCATCGGATGTATAGGTGCTTCCTTCCGGGTTACCGGGATAGTTCAATATCAACAAATGAGGACCAGTTGAATTTTCAATTGCTGATGATAATTGGTCTGGCTGTAACCGCCAGTTATTTTGCAGATTTGTATAAATATAATGATTATCTCTTTGAACGAGATTGGCCTGCGGGACATAAGATACCCAACAGGGAGATGGGATCAGTGAGGAACCTTCAATAGCCATTTGCAGAGTGAACATAAGTTCCTTTGAGCCAGGACCCACCAGCACACCCTCATCATCTATGTCAATCTGATCTGCATCATTGTGATAAGTAGCAACAGCTTCGCGCAATTCAAATAAACCCTCAACAGACAGATAATTCTTACGGTAAGCATTTTCCTGCAGGGTAGCAACAATGGAATCTGGAACAGGAAAAGGGGATTGGCCAAAACCAAAGCGATAAATGGTGTTTCCTGCAGCGACTGATTCAGCACTCCGTTCATTGATAGCCAATGTGGCAGATCTTGCCAGCTGATTAAGATGCGGATGGAGCTTTTGATTCATAAAAGACCAGCGAAATTAACAGGTTTTGTTACTTGATTAAATAAAAAAAGCCCCGATAGAAACCGGGGCTTTTTTTAACTAAATGATATAGTTTAGAAATTGAAGGATAATTTNGTGTAAACGAATTTACCGTTCATACCATTTGGTGAAGTGGATGGATAGACGAATGCACCATCATTATTTCTACTGGTAAGTAGATTTTTTTCGGGCATTTCGTCTGTCAGGTTCTTCGCACCGCAGGCGATAGACATGGCGCCTAAATCAGCTGTGACTTCAAGGTCCATGGTCATAACAGCAGGATAAACTTGGGCAAACCCATCATCATATTCCACTGCTGTGAAATAACCCGGATCTTCACTGACAGCATAACGGCTATGGTATTCACCAAATTGATGCAATTTAAAGTTTACACCAATGGGTACATCAAGAACCGGCAATGAATAATTGCTCCAGCTTACACCCAACACCATATTGGTTTTGGGTTGGGCAGCAGTCATCGTGCGCATTTCTCTTTCGTCAAACATGGTGGTCTTTGCNTTTGTTACAAAGTCTTCATCACTTATCACNGTGGGTTCAGGTGAAGAAGAAAGACCATCGGGCAGATGAATATCTTCGATTGTTGTTTCTGTGCTATTATAACCCAACGAAAGATCTATTGCACCTAAACCACCAAGATCCATACCATAAGCAGCGGTCAGATCGATACCAGATGTTTTTGTATCAACACCGTTCATGAAAAAACGGCCGCCTGAAGCGTTTTCACCAGCAGCATCCAACAATGATTGAACAGCATATCCAAATGGATTGCCCTCTGCATCGCTACTGCCTGTGAAGTTTCCAGTCAACACAATACGATCTTTGATATTTATGCTGTAATAGTCAACTGAAACTCTGATACCACCGAAGTTTAGTGATGTTCCGGCACTGAGGTTTGTAGATGTTTCGGGTGTAAGTGCTTCAGCTCCCAACGCTACCGGGAAGCCGTGNCTTACAGGGAATGTACCTACTTCAAAGGCTACCGTTTCACCTGTAATAGGATCTGGTAGGAAGTTGGTCGCAATCTTGGCCTGGTATGCCTGGGCTAATGCCGGGGCACGGAAACCGGTGCTAAAGGCACCACGCACAACCACACCGCTGATTGGTTCTGAACGAACGGTTCCTTTGAAACTCAAGTTACTGTAACTATTTGATGAACCATCCAACTGAGTATCATCATAGCTTTCCATNCGNACAGCACCGCCAACACGGGCAATACCGANATCCATTTCAGCATCACCATAGAAGGCCATAACACTGCGGTCGGCATTCTTGGTGGCCAATTCATTGGAAGGTTTGAAACCGCTAAAGCACTGGCAGCCGCTTCCGGCCGTGCTGCTGTTTAGGCCAGTGTAAGTCACATTGCCTAAGGAATCTTCTTCTGCAGAATCCCAACCAACAATGCTGGTTCCAGCTTGCCCATTGGCAAAAGAAGCAGTTTCACCGGCATAAATACGGAAACTTTCAGAACGCATTTCCAGACCAGCAGCCACATCAATGCTCCCCATTTTTGTAGTTGCATCCACGTTGGTAGAGTTCTGATCGAACTTAAAACCACCAATGTCATAGGAACGCAGCTGCTCAGGGCCATATGAAGCATTAGTACTCATCATATAGAAATGATAATCATTCATTCCATAGGTGTTACTTATGTCATAGCTCCAGCTACCGAACACACCTTCAACACCCATGGATGCTGAATAATCAGCTACATCTGGCTGGATGTGTGGTACAAAGCCTGTGGGGTTAGAACTTAGCCAAACTTTATTACCTTGATCTGGCTGACGTGTGAAACAACCGGTATCGCCATTACGGGATGTGTATCCNCCAAAAGCATAGTACCGTTTGTCACCAGCTGGCAAATCAGCATTGAACATAAAACCCATATTGCTCTGTGCTTGATCACCCCATCTCATACGAAATGGGTCTACGAACCAGTTTGAACCGGCTTGCAACCGCTGTGATTCAGCTTCATCGTCACTCCAGTAATCGGAGTTGGGTTCAAAATACTGTTCACCCTCAACACCAACACGGTTGGAAAGTCCGCGGTCGCGATATTCTGCAGCAATGAGCAGCGAACCGCCATTACCGATTGAAAAACCGCGTGTTAACTGATATTGTGTAACTGCACCATCATTAATGGTATAATCTTCACTTGCTGTTACAATTGCCTGAGGATTGCCATCAGCATTGCGGGAATAATTAGCTTCCGTTGTTGGGTTCCAAGTAAAAGGTTCTNTTTCATCACCATATTTAATTCCATACAGGTCGTAGCCTGTTGGAATTGCTTCAATGACGTGTTCATTGTTTCCGGTGTATACATTAAATGATCCACCGCTGTTGCCTGATTTCAACACAATGTTAATGACTCCGGCAATAGCATCAGAACCATATTGGGCGGCTGCTCCATCACGCAGAACTTCAATGCGTTCAATGGCAGCTGCCGGAATTGCATTCAGGTCAACACCTGTATCACCACGGCTGGGGCTATTATTCACGTGCACCAAAGCGGTGGTATGGCGGCGTTTACCATTTACAAGCACCAACACCTGACCGGAACCTAATCCTCTTAAAGTCATGGGCCTTACTGTATCAGAACCATCTGCTATAGATGTTCTGGGCATGTTAAATGATGGTGCCAAAGATTGCAGAATTTGTGCGGTTTCTGAAAAGCCAGCACGGCGGATTTCCTGGGCTGTAAAGACGTCTACAGGTACAGCTTGTTCTTCTGCCGTGTGAGCGAAACGAGAACCAATCACTGAAACTGCTTTACCCGCCAATGCGCTAACATCAAGTGCGAAGTCAGCTTGAACTGCCCCAGCACCTACAGTCACGCTTTGACTGGCAGATTCATAACCGATGTACGAAGCGGACAATGTATAAGTACCTGGCGCTACACCTGAAATTGTATAGCCACCACTTCCATCGGCTGCTGCACCTGAGGATGTTCCTTCAACGGCCACATTGGCTCCAGGAAGCGCATTTCCATCTTGGTCCGTTACCGTACCGTAGATAGAGCCACCTTGGGCCATGAGACCAGAAAACAACCCTAGAACAGCTATTAAACTGATGAGTTTCTTCATCTTTTCTCCTTGGTTTGTTGTTTGGTATGTGTATATAAAACACACTTTTTTAGCCTTAAAAAGCTAAATCCAGCAAAGCTATACCTCAAAACATGCTTGATGCAACAAAATTTAATTTTTTATAATTATTATTAAAGCAGTAGGATCAGGAGAAATTTTTTATCTCAAAATCTAATATCTCGACGAGAGAATCAACATTTATACGGTCCTGTTTTTGGGTGTCTCTATAGCGAATGGTCACGGTGTTTCAGTCTAATCCTCTCGATAATTTGTTATAGCCTGGTTCTCTTGCAACTTGAAGAATTGTCTTAACTCCAGGAAATTTTCCGCTGATCTTATTTGATAAAACACAATAATACCGTGGAAATGGAGTAGCCGGTTTTAGCAGATATTTCTTTTATTCCCTTAATATAGTAATGATTCAAATTTTTCTTGATAATTAATATGGTTAATATGAAATGTTAATTACTTGACATCTACATGATTATTTATATAGCTTTGCTCGATATATAGTAAAGGATTTAAATGTGGTTACTTTGCTATACTGATTAGACAAGTCTTGAGAATCAAAATATATTAAGATTTTTCTATCTATTTAAGTTCAAATACCAAGGAGACAATTATGAAGAATAAACCATTGGTAATTACATTAGTCATTCTGTGTATCGGTCAACTTTTTGCGCAGACGACCGTATCCGGTACAGTGACTGACTCTGAAACCGGAGATGGACTCGCTGGTGCAAACGTGGTGGTGGAAGGAACGGACCTCGGAGCTGCCGCAAATGCAAATGGTAATTATTCAATTGCCAATGTACCTGCTGGCGCAACCATAACAGCCTCGATGATTGGCTATGCCAGTGCGAGCGCTACAGCAGCTGCAACAGTTAACTTTGCTTTATCAGCTGAGGCCATTGCAGGTGAAGATGTTGTTGTCATTGGTTTCGGTACTCAATCCCGTAAAGACGTCACAGGAGCCATTGCTACGCTGAAAGAAGATGATTTCACAAAAGGGGCAATGACGAATTTACAGTCTTTACTACAGGCGAGGGTTCCAGGTGTTGTGGTAACGGCAAATAATGGTGATATCGGCAGTGAACCGCGTATTCGTATTCGCGGTGGAACATCGATCAACGCCAGCAACAACCCAATTATTGTTGTAGATGGTGTCCCAATCAACAATTCCTCTGCGTTACCAACAGGGTTTACGACTGGTGGCGGAGCGGGAGCTGACGGCACTAAGGACAATCCTCTGGGTATGTTGAATCCGGGCGATATTGCTTCTATAGATATTTTGAAAGACGCCTCTTCTTCTGCGATTTATGGTGCTCGAGGAGGGAATGGCGTTATTCTTATTACTACCAAAGAAGGCCGCCCCGGTGAAGTATCAGTCTCTTATAATACGAACACAAGTTCATCAACAGTGTCTAATAAATTAGATTTAATGGATGCTTCGGAATATAAAAGCTATGCGAGTCAAATTGGCGCCAGTATTGAAGATGGCGGGGCAGACACAGACTGGCAAGATGAAATTTTTAGGACAGCAACAACAACTAGTCACAACGTTTCATTTAGTGCGGGCACCCCACACACGCAGTATCGGGCCTCCCTCAGCTATATGGACCAAGAAGGGATCGTTCTCAATTCGTCGATGGAACGCTATTCTGCCCGCTTGAACGTTAGTCACAGCATGCTGAATGATAAGTTACGTTTAGGTTTACGCATTTCTCCCACATTTAAAACGCGTAATAATACACCCTATAATCAACAAGCTGGATACTTTGGCGGTGTATTTACAAACGTTCTGAAGTTCAACCCCACGTTTCCAGTGAAAGATACGGATGGGTCTTATTATGAATACTCTACANCCACCATTCGCAATCCTGTTGCGTTGCTAAATGAAGTTTCTGACGTTGGGGAAGACATGCACGTGATGGTTGCTACAACAGCAGAATATGAACTTATGGACGGCTTAAGAGCAAAGGCAACGGTGAGTACAGACCGTGAATCCTATACGCGTAATATTTATGAACCAAACTCCCTGCCATACGCTGCTGCTACAGGAGGAAATGCAAGCGTTTCCAATACCCAGCGCGAAAGCATTTATTTCAGTTCAATGTTGAATTACAAAACTAAAATCGGTAACTCTAAGTTAGAAGCTCTAGGGGGATATGATTTTCAAGAGTTTACAAATACTGGTTTTACCGCTATTAGTAAGAGTTTTGTTTCCGATGCCTGGTTATATAATAATTTAGGTGGCGCAGCAGACTTTACAACAGCACCCATTTCCTTCAAAGACCAAAACACTCTGGCTTCTTTCTTTGGCCGCGTGGTGTATAATATGGGTAAGATCAACGTGATGGCCACTGTTCGCAGAGAAGGCTCATCCCGTTTTGGCGAAGATAATAAATGGGGAGTTTTCCCATCTGCATCATTAGGTGCTCGAGTCACAGATGATATTAAAGTAAGGGCAAGCTTTGGTGTGACCGGTAATCAGGAGATTGGAAACTATCGTTCATTAGTAACACTTGGTCCTGGAGCAAATGCTGTCATTGGCGGTTCGCTGTTGACGGGTGTTTCAGCTACTCAGTTGGCCAACCCAGACTTGAAATGGGAAACCACCAGCGACATGAATCTTGGTGTCGACTTTGCACTAATGGGTGTTACTGGTACCGTAGATATGTACTCCAAAACAACCGAGGACATGTTGGTTGAAGTAAACGTTCCTCAGCCAGCAGTTGTTACCACCAAATTAGATAATGCCGGAAGCGTGGAAAATAGTGGTTTTGAACTATCATTGAATTCTGATGTCATCTCTTCAGGCAATATGAATATGTCAGTTGGTTTCAATTTTGCTACCAATTCTAACGAAGTAGTCAGCCTTGGTAATGATGTAGAATATATCATTACAGGTCAGGTTGGTGGCGCCGGTTTAAGTGGTGTTCAGTCTGCGATTATTATGCCTGGTTATGAGTTTGCATCATTCTTTGGCTATGAATTCGAAGGTTATGATGCAGATGGTCAAGAAATATTATCGTCTACAGGTGGTCCTCTTGAGGACGGCAGAAAGATATTGGGCTCACCCCATCCTGATTTTACGTTTGGCATAACCAGCAATATCAATTTTGGAGCCATAGATGCCAGTTTTTATGTCCAGGGAGTTCAAGGCAACGAAATCCTGAATAATACAGCCTTGGAATATCAACGGCCATCTAACCCCTTTAATAATATCAATCTTCTTTCAGAAACTGCAGATGATGTAGCAGACGGTCTGGGTGCCGAAGCAGCAGTGGCCTTTACGGATCGTTTTATTGAAGACGGGTCGTTTATCCGATTGCAGAATATAACCGTTGGATATACTCTTAACACTGCCCAGTTCAAGAATCTTCGGGTATATGTGAGCGCAGACAATCTGTTCACTATAACTAAATATTCAGGGTTTGATCCGGAAGTAAGCACAGACACTGGGTTAGCTGAAGGTGTTGATTATACCAATTATCCTAAAGCCAGGACATTTTCTCTTGGTCTAAACGTTGGTTTATAGAAAGGAGCCATAGAATGTTGAATAAACTAAATAAAAATCAAATTCATATTCCACTGGTCTTCACACTGTTAATGGTGTGGAGCTGTACGGATTTAGAAGAATCTCCCTATAGCGTGGTTACTCCAGATAACTTCTACAACACTGAAGCAGAATTAACTGCTGCTGTTGTTCCTGTGTATAGCAGTCTTGGAAACGCTCAGTGGGGTGGCTATATGTTTTTACAGGAAGTTTCCTCTGACGCCATTGTTGTTCCCACACGGGGTGGAGACTGGGACGATGGTGGAGTTTGGCGAGCTTTGCAATTGCATGACTGGGATGCTACTCTTGGTTTTGTTGGCGAGGGATGGTCTGGCGCTTATGGTGGTATAGCAAGAGCTAATTCTACACTAGATGCTTTAAGCAGGGCGGAACAGACCGACTTGGTGCTGACTTACACAGCAGAAACTAGAGTGCTGAGAGCCTTATATTATTGGTGGTTAATCGATCTATATGGCGCAGTACCTTTGGTCACTGATGCTGAAACAGATCCGGAAAATCCCCCGGGGCAAACATCACGGACTGAAGTTTTTGATTGGATCGTTGATGAGATCACAGCTTCTTTAAATGACTTAGAAGAAACACACGGTTCATCTGGCTATGGTCGTATAACAAAAGGTGCCGCAAATACATTGTTGGCTACTTTGTACCTTAATGCTGAAGTATATACAGGTACAGCAATGTGGAGTGAATGCGCTGCTGCTTGTGATGCTGTTATTAATTCCGGTTTGTATGCACTGATGTCTACTCCTACTGATGTGTTTGCAATAGAAAACGAAGGAAGCGCAAATTCAGAAAATATCTTTGTACAAGCTACGCTGCCATTGGACGGAGTATCTTCTTTCCGTCATATGGCCACCTTGCATTACAATTGTATCCCTGCAAGCCCATGGAATGGATTTTCTGTCCTAACGGATTTCTACAATAGTTTTGAAGATGACGATGCTAGGTTAGATCAAATACTTGTTGGTCAACAATATGTACTGTTCGGATCGTCTGCTGGTGATTCTGCTTTTGATCGACAAGGCAATCCCTTGAATTTCCAAGTAGAATATCCTCTTATAGATGCCGATGAACACGCTGGACCACGCATGCTTAAATGGCCTATCGATCCGGCTATGACAGGATGGTTTTCTGGTGCTGATTACCAGATATTCCGTTATTCTCACGTATTACTGATGAAAGCAGAAGCGGCATTAAATTCAGGTGGAGACGTAGATACATATATTAATTTGGTCCGAGAACGCGCGGGTCTTGATCCTCTCTCAGGTGCTACTGCTGATGATATTTATTGGGAACGTGGGCATGAACTTCTTTGGGAAGGCTTCCGTCGGCAAGATCAGATCAGACACGGAACATTTCTTGATGCTTGGACACATAAGGATGCCAGTGATGGGGCACACAGGGTACTTTATCCCATTCCCCAAAGCCAGTTAGATGCTAATCCGAACCTGGTGCAGAATTCAGGGTATTAATAGTAAGGAACCTGAAATTGTAGTTTTTTCTTGGTTAAAGCAATGGCTTCCCCCAAAGGGAGTTAAGCATTAGTTAAAAAGAGCGGCTTTATTTATTTACTGCCGCTCTTTTTTTGTTCAAAATAATGTGTGCAGGTTAACTTATTTTCTAAACATGAGTATTCTCAAGATTATTTCGTTTTCTTTGTGGATTGTCATCCTTTTTTTCTGTTCCTGCGCAAAGGAAATTTCTACGATTGAGGTAAACAGTCTATTCACATTATTACCTAGTGAGGTAACAGGGATACATTTTGAAAATAAGCTGGCTGATGAAACAAAATTTAATGTTTTCAAATACCGTAATTATTATAATGGCGGTGGTGTAGCTGTAGGCGATATAAACAATGATGGACTGTCGGATATCTATTTGACAGGAAACCATTTACCCAATAAGCTGTTTCTAAATGAAGGTAATTTTCACTTTCGCGATATTACACAAGTAGCAGGTGTTTTTGGTCAACACAAATGGTCTACCGGTGTTGCCTTCGTTGATATTAATGGGGATCAGTTATTAGATATATATGTATGCAATTCAGGCAACCTGGAAGGTGATGACAGAGCCAATGAACTGTTTATAAATCAAGGCAATAACCATAACAACATTCCTGTATTCAAAGAAGCAGCAGCAAAATACGGCTTAAACAATAAAGGATTTTCNACCCATGCAGCTTTTTTTGATTACGACCGGGATGGGGATTTGGATATGTACCTCTTGAATAATGCATTCCGCCCATTAAGCACATTTGATCTTTCAAGAAATCTGCGCAATGAACGGGATCAATATGGTGGCGACTGCTTGTATCGCAACGATGATGGAATATTTACCGATGTAAGCGCATACGCCGGTATTTACGGAAGTGTAATAGGTTTTGGGCTTGGACTGACAGTGAGTGATGTCAACAATGACGGTTGGCTGGATATTTATGTAGCAAATGATTTCTTTGAACGCGATTACTTATACATGAATAATCAAGATGGAACATTTGTTGAAAATCTAGAAGGAGTTTTTCAACACACTAGTCTATCCTCGATGGGATCCGACATTGCTGATATCAATAACGATGGCTTTATGGATATTTTTACTACAGATATGTTGCCTGAGGACGATATACGCCTAAAAACAACGTTTACATTTGAAACATTTACATTTAATGAAAAAAAAGTAAGCTGGGATTATTACCACCAACTTTCCCAGAATACATTTCAGATCAATAACGGATATATAGGTGCCAACCAGCAAGTTTCATTTAGCGATGTTGGCTTGTTAGCTGGGGTAGCAGCTACTGATTGGACTTGGGGGGTTGATATCGTTGATCTCGATAACGACGGTTTAAAGGACCTGTTTATGTGTAATGGCATTTTCCGGGATGTTACTAATCAGGATTATCTGGATTACTTAGCAAGCGAAGATAATATCCATCGTTTAATAAGTGGAGAAAAAATTGATTTTCCTGAATTGATAGAGAAAATACCGTCAACTCCTCTTTCTAATTATATTTTCAAAAACGAAGGGAATCTAAAGTTTAAAAATATGGCAAAGAAATGGGATTTGGACGTTCCCAGCTTTTCCAACAGCTTGGCCTATGGTGATTTGGATGGTGACGGGGATAATGATTTGGTGATCAACAACGTAAACCAGCCTGTGTTTGTTTATAGAAACGAGACAGATACACAGACGAAAAATCATTACCTAAAAATACAATTAAAAGGAAGCGGATTAAATCGCTTTGCTATAGGGGCAAGAATTAAGGTGCATTGTGCAGAAAAACAGCTTTTTGTTTTAGAACAATCACCCATGAAAGCATTCCAGTCTTCAAATGATTATACTCTTACATTCGGTTTGGGGCAAAACACCTACGTTGATTCATTGATAGTTATATGGCCCGATGGACAAAAAAGTAAATTAGAAGATGTTCCCGTGGATACAATGATAACTCTGTTGCAATCTAACAGTGTAATGACCACAAATAAAAAAATAGAAAAGCCTATTCAACTCTTTCAGGAAATCACAGATAGATTTCCCCTTCAGCATAAACATGAAGAAAACGATTTTATAGATTTTCAACGGGAGCCACTGATTCCCCACAAACTGTCTACAGATGGCCCTAAAATGGCGGTTGGTGATGTTAATGGTGATGGATTAGATGATATATTTATCGGTGGGGCAAAAGGATATCCTGGACGACTTTATATTCAACAGACAGGGGGACAGTTTATTAGCACACAAGAACCACTGTTTGAGCAGAACAAAATATCAGAGGATATGGGTGCAGTCTTCTTTGATGCAGATGCGGATGGCGACCAAGACCTTTATGTCATTAGTGGTGGAAATGAATTTTCTCGACGGGCTCCGGCATTCCAAGACCGTTTGTATATAAATGATGGTTTGGGCTTTTTATCTCTTACCCGTAAATCATTGCCCGTGTTTTATGAAAGTGGTTCATGTGTAAAACCAGGAGATTTTGATGGCGATGGTGATCAAGACTTATTCGTGGGCACTCGTAGTATTCCATGGAGGTATGGACAAACACCCATGAGCTATTTATTGCAAAATGATGGTCAAGGACATTTCTCAATTGTTACCCAACAATTTGCACCCAGCTTAATCAACCTAGGAATGGTAACGGATGCAGTTTGGGCAGATTATGATAATGATAATGATTTAGACCTGATTGTTGTCGGTGAATGGATGCCGATCACNATTTTGAAAAACAATAATTCACACTTAATTAATGTAACCGAAGCATCTGGGCTTGACCAAACACACGGATGGTGGAATTGTGTAATTAGTGAGGATATTAATGGTGATGGTTTTATCGATTTTGTTGCAGGGAATATAGGCCACAACACAAAACTAAAAGCCACTTCCAAAGAACCCGTGATAATGTATATCTCTGATTTTGATGGTAACGGGACCGTGGAGCAGATTTTATGTAATTATCAATTAAATAAAAATTATCCTGTGATACTAAGATCTGATTTGATAGAAATAATGCCAAAGTTTAAAGAANAATTTCCAACGCATGCTGATTATGCGGGTAAAGCAATAACAGAGGTGTTTACTACAGAGCAACTGGAAAAAGCGACGACTAACAAAGCAAATACTTTTAGTTCTTCTATTTTTTATGGTGATCCCAGCGGAATCTTCATAGCAAAACCGCTTCCGCTAGAAGCACAACGGTCGCCTGTCTATGCTATCATGGCTAAAGATTTTGATAGANACGGATCAAAAGATCTACTGATGGCAGGAAATCTCTACGGTGTTACTCCACAACTGGGTCGATATGATGCTAGCTATGGTACACTATTGTACGGAAACGCATTAGACCGTTTTATATTTTCCCCTATGTCCAAAAGCGGCTTGCAAGTATTTGGTCAAGTACGGGACATATCTGTATTGAGATATCAAAATAAGCAAGACGTAATTGTTTTTGCTAAGAATGACAGCCAAATTCAAGTATATAAAACAAAGAAATAATTACATCAATTTATAAACACAATGGACATCATTAGACAAACCAAAAAAACGCTTATTTTCCTAATTATTGTTCTAGGAGTGAACAGCTGTGGACGTAACATAAAAATTAGTCAGGAAATATTTAAAGAAGTTGTATCACACCGTAACCTGGGCCTGGCTTATATAGAAGAAAACAGGTTGCTTGATGCGGTTGATGAATTTCAAGAACTGGTAAAAATCATACCACGGGAACCCCTGGGATATGCCAATCTCGGCTATGTATATTTAAATAAGAGCGGAGAGCTAGAGCAATCCGAAGCATGGCTTTTAAAAGCGTTAAAGCTTGANCCGGAACAACCAGAGATTNGTTTTTTGCTAGCAAAAGTATACGAATTAACCAATAGAGAACAACGAGCTGTTAATACGCTTGAAAATACGCTTAAAAAACATCCTGAACATGTACTATCGTTGTATCAACTAGCGTTATACTATGGAGACAACAAAACGCCTGAACACCAGAAAAAGGCAATTGATTATTTGGCCCTGGTAGTAAACATTCACCCAGGAAACGTAGCTGCCCGTTTACGATTAGTAGAATTGCTCTTAGGCAATGAAAACTCAGCTGATGCAGTACATCACATGGAGACAATTCGCCAGATTTTGCCGAAAATACCAGATGGATCCCAAAAAGTATTTTCCCAAGCCTTAGATCTAATGCGCCTAGAAAAAGCAAAGCAAGCCTTCACCCCCACAATCATGTTTCATAACATTATGAANCCAACATCATTTTATGGGGCCTCACTTAAACGATTGAGAGGCACAAACGGTCCCATCGCCGGATCGCCAATCTATCGTTTCAGTTATTTAGCGCCCCCAACAAGAAAAGAACAAAATGATCTGCCTAACACCCTCAGCTTTACTGACGTCACTGTTGCAAGCGGGTTAAGCATTGTTTCATCAACAGACAAAACTATCAATAATGATAGTACACCACAAACAATAATGGCCTATGGAGACTATAACGGTGATGGGAATCAAGATCTGTTTGTATCCCAATGGCTGATCGAAGAGCAAACAAGTAAGCAATACCTATTTAGGAATAACAATGGTACGTTTTCAGATATTGCCGCAGATGCGGGTATTGTGCATCAGAGCAGAGATCTGTCAGCAATTTTTGCAGATTACGACAACGACGGCTATTTAGATTTATTTATTACCAACAGTCAGGCCAACAGGTTGTATCGCAACGCCGGTGATGGATCATTTGTAGATATTGGGGTTTCTGTTGGTGTTGATACTCCATCAGGCGGGATGAGTGCCAAATTTGCTGATTTTGACCTGGAAGGNGATTTGGACTTATATCTTGCAACTGATTCTAANAATAAGTTGTACAGAAATAACTTGGATGGAACATTCATTGATATTGGTGAAGAAGCCGGCGTGAATGGCCAACAAGTCACAAGCAGAGATATTAGTTTCGGTGATTTTGATGATGATGGGGACATGGACATTTTCATCCTCAATTACCTCGCTCCCAATCGATATTATGATAACTTGCGCCAGGGTTATTTCCAGAATATTTCCGAACACACAGGATTAGCCAACACAGGTTCTGGGGCTGTTGTTGCAGGTGATTACAATAATGATGGTCACTTGGATTTATTCATTACCGATCTTACCGGTGAAAACCATTCCTTAATGCGCAATCTGGGCGATGGAACGTTCCAAAGGGATAATGAGTCTGATAAGGTGTTCGACCAAATGGGGGATTTTTCCGGCAGAGATGCCGCTTTTTTTGATGCTGATAATGATGGTTTTTTGGATTTGGCTATTGCAGGAATAGCTCAAAATAGAGTTATTAAACATTCAGGTATATGGTTGTTGTATAATAATGGTGAAGGGAAATACAGAAACGCTACTGAACTTCTTCCAAATAATATAACTGCCACCACACAGGTAGAAGTGGTTGATTATGATAATGATGGAGATTTGGATCTTTTGTTGGTTGGGCTAAAGGGTAATCTGCGTTTATTACGCAATGATGGTGGAAATGTATACAACTATTTAAATGTACAATTATCCGGTTTACGTACAGGAAGTTCTAAAAACAACTTTTTTGGTATAGGCTCGAAAATAGAAGTAAAATCAGGAGACCTGTATCAAATGCGGGTTATGACAGAACCTATGGCACATTTTGGCCTTGGTGACCGTGATAAGGCTGATGTGGTACGTGTGCTGTGGACCAATGGTGTGCCGCAAAACCGCTTCAACCCGGAGAGAAACCAAACCATTGTGGAAACACAGATTCTGAAGGGCTCATGTCCATGGCTTTTTACGTGGAATGGGAAGGAATATGAATTTGTTACAGATGTCCTATGGGCCAGTGCCTTGGGGATGCCCCTTGGTATCATGTCTGGAGAACCGTTTTATGCATTTCCGAATTCTGCTAGAGAATATTTTAAGATCCCAGGCGAAAAACTTATTCCTAAAGATGAGCACTATTTACTACAATTCAGCACCGAGCTTTGGGAAACCCCATATTTAGACCAGGTAAAACTGCTGGTTGTTGATCATCCTGACAGTATAGATATAGTTTTAGATGGAACATTTATACCACCGCCCTTTCCACCGTTTCGCATTTATGCGATTACAGAAAAACGTCAGCCGTTATCAGCTCATGATGAAAAAGGAAATAACGTATTGGAAAGAATTTTGCATGCAGATGGGAACTATGTTTCCAATCTTACACCGGCAACATATCAGGGAGTCACCAAAACACACGATCTTATTCTTGACCTGGGGGACATATCTTCAGCTGACAGCGTGCACCTTTTTCTGTATGGATGGTTATTTCCCACCGATGCAAGTATAAACGTCAACATGGCTCAGTCGTCCATTGCCGAATCGATCTTTCCACATTTGCAGGTTATAGATAAAAACGGAAAGTGGAAGACAGTGATTGAAAACATTAGTTTCCCCAAAGGAAAAAATAAAANAATGGTGGTTGATCTAACCGGGCGTTTTCCGACCAATAATTATCAAATCCGTATCCGGACAAATATGCAAATATATTGGGATCAAATTTATTTTTCTGCTAATGTTTCTAGTGATTCTATTAACATAACAACGCTTTCTCCCCTTTCTGCTGATTTGCACTATAGGGGCTTTTCCAAGTTAACCAAAGCAACACAATATAGTCCGGTCATTCCTGATTATAATAGTGTTTCTACGGTACCTAAATGGAGAGACCTTACTGGGGCATATACACGTTATGGAGATGTGTTACCGTTACTCGAGGAATCAGATAGTAAATATGTAATCATGAATGCCGGCGAAGAAATATCNATAACATTTGATGCAANTGAAGCTAAAAAACTACAACCAGGATGGAGCAGAGACTTTATTTTTTACAATGATGGTTGGTTGAAAGACGGGGATTTAAATACGGCTCATGGACAGACGGTTACCCCACTACCGTTTCATGGGATGAAATCTTTTCCACCTGAACACAACGATTTATATCCCGATGACGATGAATTCGTTACATATATGAAAACATATAATACTCGAACTGTAACCACAGATTCATTCCAAAAGCTACTGCATAATCCTATTAAATAATTACTATGAACATTAGGTTTCACTCTTCTGCATATATTGCATTAATTATTATTATGTTTTTTTTTCAGGGATGTGGTAAAACCAAAACAAATAATAATTTGTTTTTGAANCTTACACCTGCGGAAACAAATATTAATTTTGAAAACATTCTGATTGAAGAGGAATTGTTCAACTCTATCAATTACCTTTATTTTTATGATGGTGGTGGTGTAGCAGTCGGAGATATTAACAATGATGGGTTGGCCGATATATACTTTACCGCCAACATGTATCCCAACCACTTATACTTGAATAAAGGTAATTTTCACTTTGAGGATATTACTCAAGAAGCCGGTGTATACGGGGACATAGAGGGATGGACCACGGGGGTTACAATGGCTGATATCAATGGGGATGGGTTCCTTGATATCTATGTATGTCGCTCCAATTTATTTGATAAAAAGGGGGCGAACCTGTTATTCATCAATAATGGAGATCTTACCTTTACAGAAAGCGGTGCCGAATATGGTCTGAATTTTATAGGGCTTTCCAGGCAGGCAACTTTCTTTGACTATGACTTGGATAATGACCTGGATATGTTTTTGTTAAATCACTCAATTCATTCAAAAGGAACCTATGGACACATAGAACTACGGAATAAAAAAGACGATGAAGTTGGCGATAAGCTTTATAGAAATGATAATGGTCGTTTTATTGATGTAACTGAAGAATCAGGAATTTATGAAAGCATCTTGGGATATGGATTAGGCGTAGCTGTGGGGGATATTAATTGGGATGGATACCCCGACATCTATATTTCAAATGATTTTCATGAAGATGATTACCTGTATTATAACAATGGAAATGGTTCCTTTACAGAGGCATTAAGATCATCCGTTGGACATACCAGCAGAGCCTCTATGGGAAATGACTTGGCTGACGTAAATAATGACGGTCTATTGGATGTTGTGGTTGTGGATATGATGCCAGAAAGAGAGGATATTAGAAAATCATCAGTGTTTGCAGATCCATTTAATATTGATTACGTAAAACAACGCTTTGGCTATCATTTTCAATATCGTCGCAATACATTGCTTCTGAATCGGGGTAATGCATTGACACCTATTCCCGGGAAAAACACCGCCTTTAATCTGTTTAGTGAAATTGGTCAACTTGCCGGCATTCATGCAACAGACTGGAGCTGGGCGCCTCTTTTTATAGACTTGGATAATGACGGTCATAAAGATCTGTTTGTTAGTAATGGGATTTATAGACGACCAAACGATTTAGATTACCTGGACCATATAAAAAAGAACGAGGTTCGATTGGAATTAGACTCACGAACGTTTCAATCTAAGCCTGCACCAATAGATAGTGATAAGCTCGCAGAAATTCTTCAATATGTTCCAAGTGTTCCGATACCAAATTATGCGTTTCAGTCACAGGGCGACCTAACCTATATAAATCGCGCTAAAGAATGGGGACTTGGAGAGCCGGGATTTTCCAGCGGGGCGGCATATGCAGATTTTAATAATGATGGCGGGATGGATCTGGTAGTAAATAATACCAACGGTCCTGCAACTATCTATAAAAACCTACTTTATTGGGGAAAAGCTGATTCTTTGTATAACAACAATTATATTAAAATCCAATTGGTAGGCAAAGGTTTAAACACCAACGGAATAGGTGCCAAAGTGTTGATATATGCAAATGAAAAAAAGTTTTTTCAGGAATTAATGACAACCAGGGGGTTTCAATCAGCTGTGGAACCGGTTCTTAATTTTGGACTGGGAAACATAAAAATTATTGATTCCTTAAGGGTAATTTGGCCTACTGGCGAACAGCAAGTTTTATTCAATTTAAAAGTAAATCAAAGATTACGTATAGATCAAAAGAACGCTGCAAAAGATTATACATATGAAAACAAAATAAAGACAGGAAGGATGTTTCAAGATGTAACTGAAAGAGTACACATTGATTATAAACACCAGGAAAATACATTCATAGAGTTCAATCGTGAACCATTTATCCCCCATTTTCTATCCATGGAGGGCCCGGCTTTTGATGTTACAGATGTTAATAACGACGGTTTAGTTGATGTATATCTAGGAGGAGGGAAACATCAACCTGGTGCAATTCATTTACAAAATAACCAGGGTCAATTTAAGATGGTTGTTGATTCAGCGTTTATTCGGGACAGCCATGGAGAGGGTGTAGATGCTGCTTTTTTTAATGCCAATAACGATGCATTTCCTGACCTTTATGTAGCCAAAGGTGGTAATGAATATTTTGCCAGAATGGAACCTTTAAAAGACTGCCTGTACATCGGTAATGGAAATGGTCGGTTTGTGAAAGCAGAAGCCGCCTTACCGGATATCTATGCGAACAGCGCTTGTGTTAAACCCGTTGATATTGACAATGACGGTGATACCGACTTATTTGTGGGTAGCCGCTCAGTACCGCGGGAGTATGGCACCATTCCAAAGAGTTATCTGTTGATAAATGACGGCACTGGAAAGTTTTCGGATGAAATATCAACGTATGCCCCAGCATTATCTGAGGTCGGCATGGTTACGGATGCAATCTGGGTGAATTTAAACAACGATTCTTACCAAGACCTTGTGTTGGTAGGTGAGTGGATGCCCATCAAAGTTTTTTACAATAATAGTGGAATATTAACGGATGTCACTGAAAAATACGGCCTTCAAAATACTATGGGCTGGTGGAATACATTAGCTGCAGGAGATTTTAATGAAGATGGATTTATTGATCTTGCCGTTGGTAATCTGGGTTTGAACTCATTTCTGAAAACGTCTGAGGAAAGACCAATACAGTTATTTATTAATGATTTTTCCGGAAATAATAAACAAGAGCAAATACTTACATATTTTAATGGAACCCAATCGTATCCTTTAGCATCCATGGATAAATTTATTGATAATATTCCCTATTTACGGGAAAAGTATATTAAATATGCTGATTTTGCCGGTGAAGCGATTGAGGATATTTTTGACCAGGATCAGTTGAAAGCATCCGAAATAAGAAAAGTAGTAGAATTTGCTTCAGTTGTATTAATGAATAGTGGCAATGAAACATTCACCATAAAAACACTTCCTATTGAGGCACAGTTCTCTCCAATCTATGCAATTTTGATCGATGATTTCGATGGAGACGGATTTCAAGATTTACTAATGGGTGGCAATTTCAGTGGTGTGCCTCCTGATTTGGGCAGGTATGATGCCAGCTATGGAAGTGTATTGCTCGGTGACGGTACAGGAGCATTTACAACGACCCCAATTCAAAGTAGTGGCTTTGTAGTTACCGGAGAGATTCGTCAGATGAAAAAAATAAAAACCCCTAATAGCCAAAACCAGATTTTGGTTGCCCGAAACAACAACACTGTAGCCATATTTAACCAATTAAAAAATAAATGACGGGCTCAATTATAAAAACAACGCAAAACCTCAATTGAAATGACTTACAATATAGGATTGGATTAATCTATGCCAGTATTCAAACTTCATCCCATCGATATAACCATTATCGGTATTTACATTGTATTTGTAGTATGGTTCGGTTTTCGGATAGGTAAAAAACACAAATCTGCTGAAGACTATTTCCTTGCCGGCCGATCAATGATTTGGCCGTTTATTGGAGTTTCGTTATTTGCTTCGAACATCTCCAGCACAACCTTGATCGGGTTAGCGGGGGATGCGTATAGTACAGGTATTTCAGTCTTTAATTATGAATGGTTTGCAGCCGTTATTCTGGTGTTCTTTGTCATATTTATTTTACCTTTTGTTTTAAAATCACAGGTCTATACAATCCCGGAATTTCTTGAGCGTCGTTATGATGGTCGTGCCAGAACATATTTTTCAATCCTTAATTTATTTTTAAATATTATCGTGGATACAGCAGCCAGTTTATACGTGGGCGGATTGATGCTTAAACTCATTTTCCCGGATATACCCATGTGGCAGACCATTGGTGCTCTTGCGATAGTGGCGGGCATTTATACAATTGCGGGAGGCTTGGCTGCTGTTATATATACAGATGCGATTCAGACTGTTATGCTACTCCTTGGTTCAGTTATTATGTCAATTTCTGCTTTTTCAAAAGTTGGCGGATGGGAGGCTATTACCACTCAAGTTTCGCCAGAAATGATTAGTCTTATCAGACCATTGGATGACCCCGGTGTCCCTTGGCTTGGGCTGTTCACCGGCCTGCCGTTGTTGGGGGTATATTTCTGGTGCAACAATCAATTTATGGTACAGCGTNTATTAAGTGCCAAAAATTTGTGGCATGGTCGCATGGGAAGCCTATTTGCCGGCTTACTTAAACTGCCAGTTCTGTTTATAATGGTGTTACCCGGAACTGCAGCAATCTTGCTATATCCAGGATTGGAGCGAGCAGACTTGGTCTATCCCACCCTCATGTTTGATTTGCTGCCCGTCGGTTTACTGGGATTGGTCATGGCTGGTTTTATTGCTGCATTAATGTCGCAAATAGACTCTACATTGAATTCCGCATCTACATTGGTCACAGTGGATTTTGTTGCCAAGGCTAAACCGGATCTTTCACAAAACCAACTGATGAAAGTGGGTCGGTGGGTGACTTTGATTTTTATGGTGTTAGCTGCACTTTGGGCTCCACAGATAGATAAAATGGGCTCAATCTGGAAATATTTGCAGAGCGTATTATCTTATACCGTCCCGCCTGTTGTTTCCATGTTTTTAATCGGCACTTTCTGGAAACGGGCCAATGCCCATGGTGCTTTTTTGTCCATTGTAGTAGGTGTCCTGCTGGCAGTCGTTTTCTTTTATATGAATGAAATTGCCGGAATTATAAATATTCATTTTTTATACATAGCTCCTATATTATTTGTAGTTTGTTCTACTTTNCTTGTTGTTGGGAGCCTTTTGACGCCATCACCCAATGAAAAACAGGTAAGCCAATTAACTTGGACCAAAGCATTTTACCATTCAGAAACCGCAGAACTGCAACTATTACCCTGGTATAAAAATTATCGTATACTTTCAACTGTACTGATGGTGATAACTTTAGCTCTGGTTGGATTGTTTTGGTAATGACTGCGCATAAANGTTTATTTTNTTTGAATGAGTGCTAAATATATTTTAGCCCTGGATCAAGGCACCACAAGTTCCAGGGCAATCCTGTTTGACCAGACAGGTGGGATCAAGGCATTAGCGCAGAAAGAATTCCAGCAAATTTTTCCCCAGGCTGGCTGGGTGGAACATGATCCATTGGAAATATGGTCAACGCAGTTGCAGGTAGCAATTGAAGTTCTGGACGGTGTTGAAAAAAGGGATATTGCTGCAATCGGTATCACAAACCAGCGGGAGACGACGCTGATATGGGATAAAAATAGCGGGGAACCTATTTACAATGCCATCGTCTGGCAGGACCGGCGTACTGCCAATATAACGGATCGATTAAAAAAAGAGGGACAGGAACCATTTTTCCAGTCAAAGACCGGGTTGGTCTTAGACCCCTATTTCTCTGGCACAAAAATCACATGGATCCTGGAAAATGTAGAAGGAGCTCGTGAGAAGGCAGAACAAGGTAAACTGGCTTTTGGCACTGTCGATTCCTGGCTCATATGGAACCTTACCGGTGGGAAGCATCATATCACAGATGTTACCAATGCATCCAGGACCCTACTGTATAATATCTATGAACTAGACTGGGATGACGAACTATTGGATATTCTCAACATCCCTAGATCAGTACTGCCTGAAGTACACTCCAGCAGTTCAGTTTATGGATCAACTGTAAACAACTTATTTGGTTCTGAAATACCAATTAGCGGAATCGCTGGTGATCAGCAGGCCGCTCTTTTTGGGCAGAACTGCATTGAACCAGGTATGGTTAAGAATACATATGGTACCGGCTGTTTCATGCTTATGAATACTGGAAAGGAGGTGGTAAAATCTAATCACAATCTCCTTACAACCATTGCCTGGCAACTGGAAGGCAAAGTGGAATATGCATTGGAAGGAAGTGTTTTCATTGGCGGCGCAATTGTACAATGGTTACGCGACGGTCTTGGAATAATTCAATCTTCATCAGAGGTTGAAAAAATNGCAGCACAGGTAGATGATACGGATGGTGTATACTTGGTACCTGCTTTTTCAGGATTGGGCGCTCCCCACTGGGACCCTCATGCCCGGGGAACCATTGTAGGCATGACCCGCGGTACAACGAGTGTGCACATTACCCGAGCGGCACTTGAATCTATTGCCTATCAAAGCGTTGATCTATTAAAAGCCATGGAAGCTGACTCTGGAATCCAGTTGAAACAATTAAGAGTGGATGGAGGCGCTTCAGTCAATAATCTTCTAATGCAATTCCAGGCAGATTTATTGGGTGTTCCGGTCATCAGACCACAAATAACAGAAACCACAGCACTGGGTGCCGCATATCTGGCTGGACTGGCTATTGGCTTTTGGAAAGACCAAAATGCAATATCTGAACAATGGGTAATTGAAAAGAAATTTGATCCGATTATGTCTAAAAACAAGGTAAAAACACTGTATTCCAACTGGCTGAATGCCGTAGAAAAGGCAAAGGAAAAAACGTATTATGATTGATCTATTTATTATTTTGGCTTTTATAGCGTATTCGATATCAGCCGGTTTCCGGGCCAGATCAAAAGCATCAAAAAGTCTTGAAGAATACTTCTTAGCTGGAAAAACCCTTACCGGCTGGAGAGCTGGTTTAAGTATGGCGGCNACCCAGTTTGCTGCTGATACACCACTTTTGGTCACGGGGCTGATTGCCACTGGTGGAATCTTTTTGCTTTGGCGGTTATGGATATACGGTATTGCTTTTTTGATGATGGGTTTTATTTTTGGCGCGTCTTGGCGCCGGGCTGGTGTATTGACGGATGCAGAACTAACAGAAATTCGATATAGCGGGAAAGGGGTATTACCACTGCGGGTACTCAAGGCAGTTTATTATGGTACCGTCATTAACTGTATTGTACTTGCCATGGTGCTGGTAGCCGCTGTTAGGATATCTGAAGTTTTTCTTCCCTGGAATGANTGGCTGCCGCCAGGACTATATGACCTTTTACTCACAATTACCAGGGATCTGGGATTATCCATTGGCGGCATTTCCACAACAATAGATCCAGCCATTATTACTACAAATAACTTGATCAGCATTTTGCTGATCATGGGTTTCACGGCACTGTATTCCACAACAGGCGGTTTAAGAAGTGTTGTGGCAACAGATCTAATGCAATTTGGACTGGCCATGGTTGGTACCTTGATTTACGCATTTATAATAGTTGATCATGTTGGAGGTCTTGAGGTCATGGTGGAAAAAATAGGTGATATCTATGGCTCTGAACTGGCAGGGCGGCTGCTTTCTTTCGGACCACCGGGCGGTGAAATGCTAATGCCGTTTCTTATCATTATTGGTTTGCAGTGGTTTTTCCAAATGAATAGCGATGGGACGGGATATTTGGCCCAGCGNACAATGGCTTGTGCCACGGACAAAGACGCGCGAATCGCAGCATTGGTTTTTACTTGGATGCAGGTTTTTCTCCGCAGTGTGATCTGGATGATAATTGGCGTAGGGTTGTTGGTGATTTATCCTTTTACTCCAGAGATTGCAGCTGGAGATCAGTTCGCTGCTTCCAGGGAAATTCTTTTTGTCACGGGGATTGATGATCTCCTGCCTGTAGGGATTCGCGGTATAATGCTTACCGGTTTACTCGCTGCCTTGGCTTCTACAATTGATACCCACTTGAACTGGGGAGCAAGTTATTGGAGCAATGATGTGTATAAAAGGCTGATCTGTAATCACTGGCTGAGCCGTGAGCCGAAAAACCACGAATTGGTTTTGGCTGCAAGGGTTTCGAATATAGCCATTATAATCATTGCCCTGATTATTATGGCCAATCTGGGATCCATACAGACCACCTGGTTTCTTTCCTTGCTTTTTGGTGCCGGTATGGGTTCTGTTCTGGTTATGCGCTGGCTTTGGGAGCGAATTAATCTTTATTCTGAACTGGCGGCCATGGTAGTTTCTTTGATTCTTGCTCCTATTTTGCTGATTGCAACCAATGCAGGATGGATCATGGATGCAGAATGGGTCCGACTAAGCTTAATGGCAATCTGTTCAACAGTGGCTGCAGTTGCAGTCACATATTTTACACCAAGCACCAATGAAAATATTCTTATTTCATTTTACAAACAGATCAAACCGGTTGGTTTTTGGCAAAAAACCGCTACGCTTGCGAATGATAACCCCTTTCAGCCCCAAAAGGATTTTATTCAGGAACTAAAAACAACATTCCTTACTGCATTATCCCTGTTTCTGATGCTAATTGGAACGGGGAAACTATTGATCAGGCTGCCTGGTGAATCAAGTCTGTTAGCATGGGGATGTATTATTGTAGCGGTCGTTTTGATACGGACTTGGTGGAGAAATTCACTTGTAGGAAGAATTAATCCCTTTTACGCAAAAAAACAATAATTAGTATTTTCAGCGTAAGAGTNTAATAATTATATTATTGTAAATAGTCTAGATATGGACTTTGCAAATTCAGGATTGTGTCTAGCAGTTGCTCAGCAGCGCCAACATTATCGACTACAGGATCAGCCAATAATGCCAGCAGGGCCACATCTTTTGATTGCTCAAGTATAGCTGTAGTGGTTAATTCAATAACACTGACCTGGTTCATCAGCAATGTAGAGAAACTTTTAGGATAATTTTCCAGCTTCATTCCTGTGACTCCGTCTTTGTTAATAAGTGCAGGAACCTCTATTACGATACCATCCGGTAGGTGTTTAATAAAGCCTTTATTGGGAACATTTACCGCCGATTCTTCAAAATTTAAATCAGCATATATGCCTTCTAATATTGGAACAATTCTCTCACGCATATTTCCATCTATCTTAAAATTATCTCCATATGTTTCTACAGAAAAAAATGTTAAACACTTCTTTTTGTATTTATTATAAAAATCCAAGATGCCTTCATGATCCACAACGCTATAAGCCCACTGTAGATATTCACCAAGATGACTGTCTGTTGTAATTGGCAAATAATTGTAACGGTTAAAAAGTTCAAAGAATAAACCTCTTTCAGCACCAGGTTTGGAAACCTGCCCGTCCCAGGTATTAACAAAATTTTTGAAATATTCTGGTACTTTTTCTCTTATATCCGGGTAGGCATCTTTTCCAGTGTCTTTATACCAGGCCTCTGTCAAAATACTGAAATGATTCAGCCCTCCAGCTTTTATTCCAATGTTTGAAAAGGGTGTATTTAACATTTCTGGTAAATGGCGTTCCATGGATGCAATCTCGTGACACAAACCCGTAAATTTTAATTCAGGGTACTTGGTAGTTACCGTATGGCAGATCCGCTGCATGGGATTGCTAAAGCTAAAAACAAAGGCATCCGGGCAAATCCTGGTTATATCTTCACAAATATCCAGTATTGGAGGAATGATTCTCATAGAATGAAACATACCGCCCGGACCTCCATTTTCGCCAAATACTTGTTTTATTCCATTTTGTAGAGGAATCTTCCAGTCTTGTTCCCATAATTCAAACCTATCACCAACCTCGATAGAGATTATACAGTAGTCTGCGCCTTGTAGTGCCTCTTTTCTAGAGGTATGAGCTTGAATGTCGAAATCTAATTTGAATTTTTCTTTATATTGATTAGATATTTTTTCAGTTTGATGGAGGNTTTTTTCATTTATATCATGAAGAACAATAGTGCTACCCTTAAAAATTTTTGAATTAAAAATATCACCCACTGTACCCAATCCAAAGTTTGTGCTACCTGCGCCAATTAATACAATCTTCTTGTTCATTAAATTTCTTCCTTATTGGTTATTACAGTTTTTTCATTCTTAAAAAGGTATTTTGGTGTAATGCGATTCCTTCCTCTATAAAAATAGTTTGATTGGCCGGTATATCCTTAAATATTTCTACTATACCACTGGGCCAAATAACCTCAATATTTTTTACTATGTTATCTGTCCCAAGACCAAAATGCAATTCCTTTGCATGCATAGAGAAATAACTCTGCCCGGAGACAAGTGATTTTGTTTGAGTACTTGTTGAAGTAGAAATTTTTATTTTTGCACCAAATCCATCTCTATTTGATTTTGTACCAGCTATTCGAATTTTAATCCAGTTGTAATCCGTTTTGGACTCATTATGAAATAAAATTCCTTTCCCTTGGTTTTCATCAGAAATTGTTTTCCCTTTTCCATTTTCGATTTGCTGNCCGTTNACTGTAATATAACAATCAACCTTACCATCATTATCATAATCGGCAAAACATACACCGCGATGAATGCGTTTTCCGGGCGCTAATATTCCTGATGATTCAGAAATATCAGAAAACCCGCCATTACCATCGTTATCAAATAGCAAATTAAATTGACGATTATCTCCGCTCACGGAATTTAAATGACCATTGGCAAAAAAGAGGTCCAGGTCACGATCATTATCTAGATCGAAAAGGGCCGGTGCCCAGCTGACTTTTGGCCAAGTCAGTTTATGAACCATTGGAGAATCAAAATCATGAACAAAGATAGCATTACGTAATTGGCCATCATTCTTGGTTTTGTTGTCCACCAATGTAGCGATAATGTTGACCTCCGATGAATAATTCGTATAGATTAGGTCCAATAGATTATCGTTGTTGATATCCCCAACAGCGATACCCATGCTGCCGTCTGTGGTGCCCAAGCCGCTGGGACCTGAGAAAGGTTTAAAAGTGCCATTCCCACGGTTCAGATATAAGCCATTAGCATCCGTATCGTTGGCTACAAAGACATCCGGATAACCATCATCATTAAAATCGTGGAACAATACCTGCATTGATTTTCTAGATGCATCATCCAATCCTTTTGTTGATGACGTGATGTCAGAGAAAGTTCCATCACCATTATTTTGATATAATGTATTTGGGAGCCCACCAAAATCCATAGGAAATCTTAAATTAGTTTTTCGGGGCCGACGAGTGAAGTCAACATACCCAGCCACATAAAGATCTAAATCTCCATCGATGTCATAATCACCCCATGTTGAACCACCATACCACCTATCCTTGATACCATCAGGGAATGCAGTTTTACTTATATCCGTAAAACTTTTATCACCGTTATTTCTAAAAAGTTTAAAGTTTCCATAATTCGTAATAAATAAATCCGAATCGCCGTCATTATCATAATCTGCAACAGAAATTGCCATTCCTTCGCCCTCATCTTCAGCCCCTGATTTTTCCATTCGTCTGAATCTTCCATCTCCTGTATTTTCATACAGTATATTCGTTATTTCTTTCGGACCCTGACAATTAATTAAATACAAATCCCAGTCACCGTCATTATCAAAATCCAGCCACGCCCCGCCGGAACCGTTCATTTTTATCAAATGAACATTGGCAAACTCATTCATCGTCATGAGCCGGTTGTTGGATTTCCAAAATTCTTTTTCTTCCTTAAAGACAAGGCTAAGTTCTTCATTTGTGGCTGCGCCGACCACTGAAGGTCCGATTTCACACCAACGGGGCCTTGGAGCGTAATGAATAAAATCAATTCCAGACTCTTCCGTTTTATCCGTCATAAAAATGGGTGAAATAGATTGACTGGATATCAAGCTATTCATTAAAAATGTTAAGTAAATATATATTGATGATTTAATCATGGATTGGAAACGATCATTTTAATGTTAGTCGAAGATGGAATTTACCAAACAACTGGTTTATTGGTTTCTTAAAAAAGGAGCCAGATTCTGTCAGGGCTTAGTGGATATCCAATTTAATTAAATAGCTGATCTGGAGAATCGTTAAGTGAGAATTTATGAATCATAGCGTAATCCAAAACCAAAGGGGAAAAGGGGATCCTTGGAATCGTAAGGTAAATCCTCCATTTGATTCTCTACGGCTTCTTGTGAAGAAGGTATTTCAAACGGTAGCTTCCCTGAAGGGTTAAAGCGGCCAAAAACAATTTCCAGAAATATTTCATCTTCTGTCCCAAAATCAGCGAGCAGGGACTCTGTTTCTTCGGCAATTTCAGTAATAATTGCAGGGCGTTCAAGTGTTATGCCAACCACAGACGGTTTTTGTTCGACTTGTCTTAGTATTTTCTTTTTTTCCGCTTCATTAAAATACAATCGGCCTTGGTGAAAAAACGCTTCTAACATGTAGTCACTTCTTTCGTCATAAGGTGTTTTCAAGCGTGTAATAAATACATCAGCAGCTTCAAAGGAATTAACAACCGTTCCAAATCGTGATGCGACCGTTGGATTTATATTTTCAACATAAATTTTTATGCCCTCCTTCAACGGTAATAGGTTTTCATTTTTTAAAAGGACCGTTGATTTTTTCTGAGCAAGTTTGCCTTTTTGTACGAATTCATCATTTCCTACCAAGGAAACAGCATAATCAACATCAACAAAAGGATTATCAAATAAGCCCAGTCGAAATTTATCCCGGAGAAGTCGACGAACACTTTCGTTAATGCGAGATTCAGAAATTTGTCCGGATTTGACAAGTTCAACGATTAATTCAGGTGACGATTCACCTCCAAATTGATCACACCCAGCATTCAGTACTTTTTTTGTCCGTTCTAAGGGCGTTAAGTGTTCGACACCCCAAGCTCTGCCATGATCAATTCCCGAATCGGTTATAATATTCCAATCGGTACAGATGATGCCTTCGAAGGCATATTTATCTCGCAGTAAACCAGTGATGATTTCTCTGTTAAAACTAAATCCAACATCTTCACTTGTTTGTCCAACCGGAATTCCATAATAAGGCATGATCTGTGCAGTATTGGCCTGGAAAGCGCCTTTTTCAAATGGAATTAAATGGTAATCAAAATTATCGCCAGGATATACCTGTTCTTTCCCGTAAGGAAAATGAGGATCTTCGCCATTATATTGTGGACCGCCTCCGGCAAAATGTTTTGTCATACACAAAACACTTTTATAATCAATCGTATCTCCCTGAAAACCGAGTATATATGCTTTTGTCATTTTTGCCGAGAGTTCGGCATCTTCTCCAAAAGTGCCTGCGATGCGGCCCCACCTAGGCTCAGTAGCCAGGTCTGCCATTGGACTCAGGGCCAATCGAATACCGACTGCAGTATACTCTTGTCGAGCAATATCCCCAAATTCTTGAACAAGCAGGGTGTCTCTAGTGGCTGCGAGCCCGAGGGCTGTTGGCCAGTGGGAAAAATCTTCTGTATAAACATTCGCACCAGGATTTTCACCAGGACCGTGTCGGGGATCTGTGGCGATGGTAACAGGAATTCCTAATCGAGTCCGTTCGGCCATTTTCTGAATATTATTATTCCAGGTTGCCAAAATTTCTACCGGTAGGTTTTGGATTATGTTGAAGTGATTCATTTTTAGACTTGCAACCATTTCAGCATTCTTTTTGAGGAAAAATGAAAAGAAAACAGTCATTCTGTCAGCAAAGAGGATAGGCTTTTCCATAGTTGAACCATCGGATTTCATCCCGATCATAGTGATAAACATTAGACCGGCTTTTTCCTCAAGTGTCATTTGCGAAAGTAGATTCTCAACTCGTTCCTCAATGGGAGCATGTCGGTTTTCATAAATGTCTAGTCTATCGTTTTTGTTGAGATCTCTGTATTGAATAGAATTATGAACTTGTGTTGGAGCTTCTGGTCCGAGCATACTCAGATATGTTTTTGCTTGGAGATGCCAGCGAAATTGGAAATAAGAAAATATACAGATGGCAATGAAAAGTAGTATTAATAAAAACCATCTAATTGATTTAANAATTTTCTTCAAATGAAAAATTAATTAATTCTTATTAAGAAACATCAGAAATAATTATTTAGGGAATTTTTTAATAGCTTATAGTAACATTGAAGTATATTAGGACCAATGACTTATCTTGTCATCAATACTTTTTACCAAACTTTCTATAGAAATTCGATCTTGAACTTGCGTATCCCTATGCCGAAGTGTAACCGTATTATCCTCGAGAGACTGGTGGTCAACGGTAATGCCGAAAGGTGTTCCTGCTTCATCCTGCCGATAATAGCGTTTTCCAATGGAGCCCTGCTGGTCATATAAAACTTTAAAGTGAACTTTTAATTCATCGACAATTTTTCCAGCCAATTCAGGTAATCCATCTTTTTTAACCAATGGGCAAATCACCGCTTTTATAGGAGCTAATCGTGGATGCAGTTTCATGACAGTTCGATTATTTTCAGTATCTTCCCAGTAAGCATCTGCAAGAACAGTAAGAAGCATCCGATTGAGGCCTGCGGATGTTTCAATAATGTAAGGGAAATATTTTTCATTGGCTACTTGGTCTGAATACTGCATATTTTTTCCTGAATATTCCTGGTGACGCTTGAGGTCAAAGTCTGTTCTGTTGTGAACACCTTCAATTTCAGACCAGCCAAAAGGAAATTCATATTCAATGTCCCATGCTTCTTTAGCATAATGGGCCAATTCTCCTGCACCATGTTGATTAAATCGTAAGCGCTCCTTTTGAATTCCTAACTGTTCAGTATAAAAATTAAAACGCTCATCTTTCCATGCTTTCAATTCATCATCATCAGTACCCGGTTTAACAAAATACTGCATTTCCATTTGCTCAAATTCCCTGGTGCGAAAGATGAAATTCCTGGCGACGATTTCATTACGAAATGCTTTTCCAATNTGGGCAATTCCAAAAGGCACTTTCTGGCGCATTGCTCCCTGGACCAATAAATAATTCACATAAATACCCTGCGCTGTTTCCGGGCGCAAGTAGGCGATGGACCCTTCATCTTCCACAGNTCCTATCTGGGTTTTGAACATGAGATTAAATTGGCGGGGGTCAGTTAATTTTCCTGTTGTGCCGCATGTGGGACATTGGATGGAGGACCAGTCCACCGACTCAAGATTTCCATCAGTTAATTCATCAGCACGAAAACGAGCTTGACACTGCTTGCAATCTACGAGAGGATCATGGAATTCAGCTACATGACCAGAGGCTTCCCAAATGCGGGGGTGCATGAAGATGGCACTATCTAACCCGACAATATTCTCATGGAGTTGGGTCATGGAACGCCACCATAATTGAGCAATGGCATTTTTTAAGGCAATACCTAATGGACCATAATCGTAAACAGCTCCAAAACCGCCATAAATTTCTGAACTCTGGAAAATGAATCCACGGCGCTTGCATAAAGAAACAATCTTATCCAGTGAATGTGACGTTTCAGCCATTAGTCCAAATCCTGCAGTTCTTTTTCAATTTGTTCATTGTATGGTATTGATGACTCTTCTTGGTGCGCTGTCTGTGACTTTTCAATGATTTTACGGGGTGTACGAAGATACAATCCTAATACAGTTAACGCTGCAATGGCAATGATTACTGGGGCGATCCAAGCCATTATATTAAACCCCTGAGCTACAGGTATTGCCAGTATTCTTTCGCCGTAGACCTGAACAAAATGATCTAAGACTTCCTGTTTTGTTTCCCCATCTGCAACCAGGAGTCTTATTTTAGTTTCCAACTCTTTATTGCCATGGTCAAACACTGTACCGCTCCAGCAGCAGGGCGCCATGAGACTTTGTTCTAAATCAATGATTAATTCTTCATTTTCCTGAGCAGCTGCAAGTAGTGATACGAAAATAATTATCCAAAAATGTTTCATTTCTTTTTGCGCCGCCTGCGTTTTGCCGGACCTTTTTCCCGGCGGGCATTAATGAGGCCAACAGCTGTGTCCAGATCAATTTCATCCGGAGATATATCCTTTGGCAGCGCAGCATTGAATTTTCCATCAGATACATAGGGGCCGTAACGGCCATCCTTTAGTGCAATTGCCTCACCTGTATTCGGATGATTTCCCAATGTTTTTAATTCACTGCTGGGTTTATTGCGGTTTTTGATCACCTCAAGCGCAGTTTCCAAGGTTACAACCAAGGGGTCGTGGGGGTGAGGGAGTTTTACGTTTTTTTCGCCCACTTTTAAATAGGGGCCATACCTGCCAAAATCAGCTCGTATCTCATCTCCTGATTCAGGATGAGTTCCTAATAATCTTGGCATTGCCAATAAACGAATTGCAAGTTCAAGGTCTACATCATCTTTTTCTGTTCCCCGGGGCAATGATTTTCGTGTCTTGGAATCTCCCAATTGAACATAAGGGCCATAGGGGCCTTCCTTCAAATAAATGGATTGTCCAGATTCATCATCTACCCCCAGAAGTAGCGTTTGGGAAGAATCTTTAGCAAGTATTTCAATGGCTTTTTCAACTGAAATGTCACCCAATGAAAATTCATTCGGAATATTACGGCGTTCATCTCCTTGCTCGATGTAGGGGCCATAATTGCCAACCCGGATAACAATTTCTTCTGCGCTGCCGTTGGCAATGGGGATTGTACACGCTTTGCGGATATCTATCTTTTCTTCCAACATTTTCTCAAATCCGGGAGTATTATCATTTCCAAAATAAAATCCACTCATAAATGGAAGGGGTTCAGATTCTCCCCGGGAAATTTCATCCAGTTTGTCTTCCATTTTGGCTGTGAACTGTGAATCCACCAATGATTCAAAATGGTTCTCTAATAATTGTGTTACTGATACTGCGAGAAAAGTGGGTACGAGAGATCCTTTTTGATTTCTTATATAATCCTTTTCTATAATTCGTCCAATAATACTGGCCCATGTTGATGGACGACCAATTCCCTGTTTTTCCATCTCTTTGATAACAGACGCTTCCGTAAACCGTGCCGGTGGCTTGGTTGTATGTTCTTCAGGGTTAAGTGTTTTACAAACCAGCCGCTGGCCTGTTTTCAATTCAGGCAAAATTCGTTCCCGGTCTGCCAATTTACCATCCCGTTTATCTGTTCCTTCTACGTAAACCTTCATATATCCGGGGAATAATATGACTCGTCCCCTGGCTCTGAAAATGGAATTCTGATTTTCAATATCAACGGTCGTTTGCATGAGTTTTGCTGGTTTCATCTGGCTGGCGACGGTCCGTTTCCAGATTAGATCATAGAGTTTGCCTTCATCGCCACCTGCTTTTGCACTTACTGAAGCCGTATCTGCGAACACAACTCCTGCGGGACGTATAGCTTCATGAGCTTCCTGAGCGTTCTTAACCTTGCTTTTATATTTGACTGGTTTTTCGGGTAAATATTCTTTGCCAAATTTCTTTTTTATCACATTCCTGGCGCCCTCCAATGCTTCCTGGGAAAGCTGGATAGAGTCTGTGCGCATATACGTAATGAAACCTGCTTCGTATAGGCGCTGGGCCATACGCATGGTCTTGCGAGCGGAAAAACGCAGTTTTCGCGCAGCCTCCTGCTGCATAGTACTGGTAATAAAAGGTGCATAAGGATTGGACGTTCGCGGTTTTTCCTCTACATTGTTTACAACCCAAGGGCCATTTTGCAATTCCTGTACCAGTGCACTTGCCTGGGAAGAAGAAAGCATCAATACATTATCTTTTATTAATTTACCCGTATTGGTATCAAAATCTTTACTTCTGGCTAACCGCTTGCCATCCAAGGTAATAAGTTCAGCATTAAAGTCTTCTAAAGCATCAGTTTCCAATACTGCCTGAAGATCAAAATAGGTCGCCGATTTAAATACTGCCCGCAACCTTTCACGATCAACAATCATTTTTAGTGCAGCTGATTGCACACGCCCTGCTGAAAGGGATTCTTTCACAAAACTCATAGTTTTCTGCAGTGTGTTCCATAATAAACGAGAAAGTTTGTATCNGACAAGCCGGTCAATCACCCGGCGGGTATATTGAGCATTGACCAAATCCCAATCAACTTCATGGCGTTGTTCCATACCTTCNATGATGCCTTCTTTGGTGATCTCCGTAAACTGCACTCTGGAAACGGATTTATTGTTGATTTCTTCTTCAATATGAGCAGCGATGGCTTCTCCCTCACGATCAGGGNCTGTTGCCAGAATAACTTCAGGAGCCTTAGCAGATTTAACTTTGATTGTTTTAATAATATCTTCTTTTCCTTCNATAACGACAAACTTGGCAGCAAATTCATTTTCAACATCCACGGCCAATTCTTTGCGGGGCAAGTCCTTTACGTGGCCAACACAGGCAAAGACATCATACTCATTGCTAAGATAATTCTCGATTGTCCGGGCCTTAGCCGGAGACTCAACTATAATAAGTGGTTTGCTCATACGCTTTGTTTGAGGTTTTTTACGCTCTTCGCGCGCGTATTATAATGTAGAATAAATTCCAGAAAAGTCAAACGGTGAAATGTTTCACCAGATTTAAAATGGAAATTTCCTTTTGTTCGCCGGAAGATAGGTCTTTAACCTGTACAACATTTTTTTGCAGTTCTTCTTCCCCTATAATCACAGCTTTAACAGCACCGCTGCGATTGGCATCCCGCATTTGTGCTTTTAAACTGCGCCGTAATGTATCCATAGTTACTTGGTAACCGGCCTCTCTCAATTGGTTTGCAACCTGGAGTGCATGGCTGCTTTCAGATTCTATCAAATTAATTACATGGACCCGTTTTTCATTTGCAGCTTTGATGTCTGAATTCATGGATAATAAAATGCGTTCCATGCCAGCTGCAAAACCTATCCCGGGGGTTAGTTTGCCGCCCAACGTTTCTACAAGGTTATCATATCTGCCGCCGCCGCAAATCGCATCTTGAGCGCCGAGTCCGCCGGAGATGAATTCAAAAGTCGTGCGTGTATAATAATCCAGTCCCCGCACCATCATATGATCCAGTTCGAAGGGTATTTTTAAGACTTTCAATAATTCTTGAACTGTAGAAAAATGTTTCTGATCATCAGCTGTCCAATAATCAGTAATGGATGGAGCGCTGGCAATGAGTTGTTGCTCGTCAGGGTCTTTTGTGTCCAAGATCCTTAACGGATTTGTACTTAACCTTTTTTGACTGGTTGCGCTTAAATCATTTTTATATGGTGTTAAAAAATCCTGCAAAGCCTTTTTATAATTGCTGCGGCACTCACCAGATCCCAAACTGTTCAATTTTAAGGTAACATCTTTTATTCCCAATTTGGAAAAAACTGTATTTCCAAAGGCAATGATTTCTGCATCTTGCTCGGGAAATTCTGAACCAAACGCTTCGATACCAAATTGATGAAACTGGCGCTGCCGGCCTTTTTGAGGCCGTTCCCTGCGGAATAAAGGCCCAATATAATATAAGCGTTGCAGCGGCGATTTAACTCCAAGGTTATGTTGGATATACGCTCGGGCAACAGGNGCAGTCAATTCTGGGCGCAATGTCACCGATCCGCCGGAGCGGTCTTCCCAAGTGTACATTTCCTTGGAAACAATGTCCGTATCTTCACCAACACTGCGTGCGAACAAGCTGGTATTCTCAAATATCGGTGTCCGGATTTCGCTGTAACCAAAACTGGCTGCGACTTCATGGATAACTTTTTCCAGTTCCTGCCAACGATTGCTTTCATCCGGAAGAATGTCGTGGGTGCCTTTTATCGTTTTGTAAGCCATATTAATTGCTAGTGAATTTGCGATGAATTGACTGGAGAATAAATAAAGAATTAATAGGGCACATTGCGATTGAATCCACCACGCTGTTCCACTTTTAGATCTCTTAAGGTGGGTGATTTAACATTGATGCGTAAATAAAAACCGTTGGCATAACCGCTGGGAGTCCAGTTCAGGGCCAATTCCCAGCAATGAAGGTCACGATAGATGGAAAAACTATGGCTGATTAGTTCATTTTCCATTAGGTCAAAACGGGCATTATAACTCACACGCCAGTTTTTGGTAATATTGATCGTTGAATTGGTATTGAGCCAAAATGTCTCTTTGGAAAATTCAGGGTTACTCTGGGTCAATGAATACCCGATACTGAATCGAGTGCTCCAGAGTTTACCCTTAGCACCGTCACCCCTTTTAACAAGTGGAGAAACTTCTGTAATACTGTCTGCTAAGGCATTTGAATTAATTGTATCTGCTGGTGAACTTTTTGATTTAAACTGCTGACCTGAAAGCTGGAATCCTGTTGATAGGTTCATTCTCGTCAAACGAGGATGTGGTACACCATTGGAATTCTTTCGAATCACATTAATACGCTGTCCAAGTTCAGTATCATATTCATAAAAATCGTGTGTCATACGCAAGTCTATATTGGACGGACCAATCTTTGAACGTATAGAGGAGGATAAGTTGTTTAACCTGAATTGATCAGCGACAAAATTATAACTCGTACCCGTTCGCCAGGAAAACAAGTTGATGATTTTATCTTCCGATCCTTCTTTTANCTTCGCTTGGAAATTATTGTTTACACTAAAATTTATGGACTGTGATTCGTTGCGCGATGTACCTCCAGCCAGTGTACCGCTGAAACGATCGTGGTATAGTTCATTACCCGAAGTATCCAAAATTGATTCAAAGTAGCCCAGGTCATTTCCAAAAACGGGTTGAGAAAAATCCGGTTTATACGAATAGCCAATGGAAGGGGATAACACATGGCGTACTGCAATCAATTTTCCAACGTTGAAAGGGAAGAGGCCGTAAATCTGGGTATTTAGGTTGGCACTGAAGTTCCCTGTGGTACGAGTGGCAAAACCCGGTACTTCTGTAGAAATAATAGAATTACTGGTACTGTCTAACCGTCCGGAAAATGTTCTGTTTACCCAATCTGATTTAAGGCTGATACTGGGATTGAAGGTAATGTAGCGCAAGATTTTTGTAGGAGAATTAAATGACATTGAATGGCGCATAACATTATCCCTGAATTGCTGCTGGTCATCATTCCATTGAAAGTAACTGGTTGTATCATCAATAATCATCTCTTCGGATTCATAGTAATATCGTTCTTTATTTGTCAAAGATGTATTATACCGCCAGGTAATATTATTAAACCATTTTGGATCCTCACCTTTACTGGGAAAAAAATTCCTTTGGCCCAAAGTAAAATTCATAGATGGCAGGGTAGCAGTAGTGATATTCGTTTGTAATCCTGCCCGGGAAGGTTTTGTATAAAAAACCGAATTTGTATCGATTTTATCATTTGCCATCAGGTTTGTAGTGGATGACAGATTCATACTCATGGATGCCTGGATGGATGGCCAGCGCTTGGCATAAGTGGCGTTGGAGATTGTTTGCTGCTGGCTCATTCTTTGCTGGGGATCCGATGTATATTTTCGGCTGAATTCGCCGCTGGTTGAATAATTTGCATTCACATTTAAACTTTGATTATGCCGTAATTTCTGCGAATGGCTCCAGCGAACCTGGTAACTTGAACTACGCTCTGATTTAATCTCGGTAATATTATCTGTAGCTGAAAGCAGTTGTCTGCTTTGCAACCTCAATGAACCGTTAAATTTGTAGCGTAATCTGTATTGGTTATCCAGGTTGAACACAAAACCCTGGCGGTCCCCAAAGCTCATGGTGAATTTTGTCCCCCAATGTTCACCGGGTGCCCAGAAATAGCCCAGGTTATTTATATATTGCCCGCGTAAACTGTTTTCACCGTATCCCGGCATGATCCATCCGGAATGGCGACCACCGCTTTTATGGGGGAAAATACCAAAGGGTAACCCAATAATTGGTATCCTGCTGATATAGAGTACAATGGGCCGGGCAATCACCTTGTCCTGGTTAATGATCTTCATATTGGTGCTTTCAAAATGAAAGTGGGGAGTTTCCAGGTCACAGGTGGTATAGGAACTGTTTTGTATATAATATATTTTCTGGTCCCGATTGCGAATTTCATTACCCGTATAATAGCCATCATCTGCCTTTGAACGGCCCTGCTTTATACGCCCTTTCCGGGATTTCAGGTTATAAACCAATGTATCGCCTATCATAGGGTCACGGCCTCTTTCAATGATGGTTGGTTTCTTGATTTCTGCAGTTGTGTCCATAGGTGCAGTTGGAAATGCCTTGAGTAAATTATTATTCCAATCCACATTGATAAACCCGGAAGTCAGATCCACATCAGTGTATTTAATATTCGCTTCCCCGGTGAGATCAGTGGTCTCAGTATTCATATCATACAAGATCTCATCAGAAGTATAGGTGATGGGTGTTTCCATATCCTTATTGGTTGTGTCCGGAGTATAGACTCCCTGTGAACCTCCGGAAATGTGAATATTCTCTAATCCCACAGCTGCGCTGTCTACTCCCTTGAACAGCATGATAACTGTATCCCCGGACGCTAAATTATTGCCCTGATAAACAGAATCTTCAAAAATATGGTATAATGTTGTCGCCATGCCCTCCAAGCGCACTGAATCCAGGCTGCCTTCAGCAAAATACCCTTTTAGGACTGACCCGGTCATGTCGTCATCAAATGCAACTTCAGTCCGTTTAACGACCGTTGAATCATTTTCATTTATTTCAACTTCTCTAAAACCGGATGCTGAATTGACAGCATGGGCTTTAGCCGGGATATAGACATAATCCAATACATCATTTTCATAAAACATCTGGATCTCGCTACCTTCCAGGATGCGGCCTTCTTCCTCTAATTTAGGCTTGATCTTTAGCCATGTTCGGTCATTCCGTACATCATAAATGGCTAGGCCGCAAGTTGCCGTGCGGTCACTTTCTACAATGGTCACATCTTTTTCAGCGGTGTAGGAAACAGCATCTTCTTCATCCTGTTTGGCATAGCGGAGATGATGGGCTGTAATGGTTTGTCCTTCCTGGACCATTTGTGAATTTCCGTTGGCGATACCGCTGTCCAATTCTGAATAATAGATCACTGTATCCGCTGTTAGATCATAATCCTCGTCCCAGATATGCACAGAATTGTAACAGGTAAAAATATCATTGGATGAATCATAATGTACAGAATCAGCATTTAAATTTTGGGTTTCTTTTTCCATGACGACATGACCCACCAATAAGCCTTGGCCCGTCTTTTCATGGTATTGAGCTCGATCGCACCAAATGGTCATTTCTCCTTTGGTAAAGATCACATTCCCGGATAGGAATTGGGTCGCTTGGCCATTAATACTTTTGTTCTCTAATAGATCTGCCTGTTTTAACCGTAGGCGGTCATTTTGGCAAAAGACAATAAGCGGTATAATCAGGATCAGTCTTTGTAGCGATCTGGCCAGCATTGTTTCAAGCGCTTGGAAATAAATTCTTCATAACCGAGTTGGGTGGGTCTGTAAAATGTATCATCGACACCTATAGGAAAATAATTTTCATCAACAAAATTGTCCGGACGGCTGTGGGGGTATTTGTAATCTTTTCCATAATCCAGGTCTTTCATAAGACCGGTGGGTGCATTCCGTAAATGCAGAGGAACCCCTGGAGTTCCATCGTCTCTTACTTTCCCCATAGCAGTATTCACCGCTTTGTAGGAGGCGTTTGATTTCGGTGCGCTAGCCAAATAAGTGGTGACCTGGGATAAGATAATGGCGGCTTCCGGCATGCCGATCATGTGAACGGCCTGGAACCCCGATGTAGCCATGGTCAAGCCCTGGGGATCGGCATTGCCAATATCCTCTGATGCAAGAATAACCAATCTGCGGGCAATAAATTCCGGTTTCTCACCACCTTCCAGCATGACAGCCAGCCAATAGACTGCCGCATCAGGATCACTGCCCCGAACCGATTTGATAAAGGCGCTGATGGTGTCGTAATGATAATCACCGGTTTTATCATAAAGCTGGGTCTTGGACTGCAATGCTTCCTGGAGAATCTCATTGGTGATTTCTTCCGTTTCCTTGATCAGGTTGACAGCCACTTCCAACGTGTTTAGCATTTTTCGGGCATCTCCACCTGCAGAATGAATGAGTTTTTCTCGGATCTCATTTTCTATTGTGACATGTCCTTTAGACAAGATGATGTCCAGGTCAAATACCCTTTTTAAAACATGGTTCAAATGGTCATCTGTCAAGGCCTTCAGCGTCAGAGTTCTGCACCTGGAAAGAAGAGGGCTAATGACTTCAAAAGATGGATTTNCCGTAGTGGCGCCGATCAGGATCAATACACCTTCTTCAACGGCATGAAGCAAGGCATCCTGTTGGGATTTACTGAACCGGTGTATTTCATCAATGAAAAGAATTGTAGATATGCCAGTATCCAAATTGCTTTTACCCTTGGCGATGATCTCCCTCAGGTCCTTTACACCGCTGGATACAGCAGACAGTTCATGAAAATCTGCATCTACAGATCGGGCAATGATCCGTGCAAGGGTGGTTTTTCCTGATCCGGGCGGTCCCCAGAAGNTCATGGAAAATATTTTCTTCTGTTCCAGGGATCTGGCGATGATCTTATCATCATCCACCAAATGATTTTGACCGATGAATTCATCTAANGTAGAGGGACGAACCCTGTCTGCCAATGGGGGCATGTGGTTTGTTGAAAACAGGGTTTTAGATTGTGTCATAGGCGGCAGTAAACTCTATGAGAAATTACGCTGAAAAAATGCTACTATCGACACATCGACTTATGATTATAACCAGCTGCCTATTGATATTGGCCGGCTGCCAGAAAGAAAGGACCATCATGGAAAATGGATTAATCATTGAAACAATACAGGGAGGCGACGGCACTGCTGCAGAACAGTACAGTATCGTGACTGTGAACTATACAGGAACACTCGAAGATGGTTCTGTTTTTGATTCATCCCTCAAACCCGGCAGGGAACCCTTACGTTTTACTGTGGGAGTAAAACAAGTTATTGAAGGTTGGGACCAGGGAGTAATCGGTATGAAAGTTGGAGAAAAACGAAAATTGACCATTCCGCCTGAATTGGGTTATGGCAATCAAGATTTGGGTGTTATACCGCCTAATTCAACATTGATCTTTGAAGTAGAATTGTTGGCAGTGGAGTAGAGCCACCGAGAGGACTTGAACCTCCGACCCGCTCATTACGAATGAACTGCTCTATGAACAATAAAAAACACTGTATCTTAAGTAATAAATACATTTACAGGAATATATGTTTGTCTTCAAGTATTATTTCTTATAGTTTTTCCCATAACAAAAAAATGTTATGTTTTACCAAATTAATTAGATGATTTAACGCCGGGTTAGCTGATGTTGATTCAAGCATCCGATTCGTAATCGGAAGTGCGTGGGTTTGATTCCCATACCCGGCTCAAACATAATCAAGTTGGGAAAGGGATAAGTAAGAAACGAGGAA
>PBZW01000013.1 GCA_002730315.1 Fidelibacterota bacterium | reverse complement strand
AACCGTTCCACCTAAGAAAGAAACACCAATATATGATTCGGCCCAGCCGTCATCGCCATCAGCATCATACTGATAAGCAATGTCCCTTGTAAACCCAGCGTCATCTGTTGTCTGATCATAACCATCTAAATTATCATACCAGGTAAATCCGCCGCCAGGTTCATATGTGCTGGTATAGTTCATATTGGCCACAGAAGCATCCATCCACATTCCTCCGTAAATATCCTTGATAGTTTCGTTGGAGGCATTTTTAATCGTGTAATTCAAAATAACAAATGCATCGGCAAAGGAAAAATTCCANGCATAGGATTCTAAGTGAACATCAATTCCAAGCGGGGTATGATTCGGAATTCCGTAATCATCTGTAGGTATGGTTCCATAATCCTTGAAATCCATGGTGAAGTCCTGGTGAGAAACTGCATAAGGAGAATAATATTGGGCCATGGAATCCAAGGATGTTGATGAAATGGAAGATTGGATTTGGATGTTTGAATTAGCAAAAAATTCAAAACCTTCCTGTCCTGACTCAAAAACACCATCAACTATAGCAGTAGAAACACGGCGTTCACCATTTACTTTCCCGCCGATCCATAGACCAGCGTAAGAAAAATGTTCAACTTGTTCACGCAGGATCTCGGTGTTTTGCTTATACATACAAGAAGGCTGAATACGCCCATCGATCTTATTCCAGCCGTTCCCCAAAACTCCAAAATTGGTCACAGCCAATCCTAGCTGACCCACTGAAGTATATTTATCATAGACATCATCTGCGAACTGTGCAGAAAGCTGTGTACAAAACGCAACTATAAGAAAAATTTGTGCGTAATAATGCCAGTTTTTTTTCATGTCATACCACGGATAAAAACAGCAGATTCGTTCACCTGCTGAATAATGCGTCCATCAAGTTAATATTGATGGCGAGGGAAGTCAATTAAGACTGGGAAATTATTTTAATAAAATAAGCTTTTGAGTTTGCTGGAAGGTACTATTGGACAAACGTGCGAAATAGACACCGCTGGACTGGTTGGACGCATTCCAAATTATTTCATGCTTACCAGATAATAGTCTTTCATTTACAAGCGTTTCAACCACCTGACCAGTGATATCATAAATCTCTAGGAGCGATGCATGTGTTACCGCAATGCTAAACCGGATAGTCGTAGTTGGATTGAAGGGGTTTGGATATGCTGGATATAAAACAAACTCTTTCGGTAATTCAATAATATCATCAATACCGGCTGATGTGGTATCATCCCACGCTCTGCCCGGCGTACCATAATCACCATCACCAAAAGGGGTTTCAGACATGGCCCAGCTGGTATCAACTGCATTGTCAAATTCCACATTTCTCAAATACATGGAAGCACCGCTGGAAAAAGGAAACGATGATGTGTATTCAATTTCATCCACTATTCTTCCCTCATCATCAATTAAAAATATTTCATCTGAACTGTTCGNCAGCTGAAAGCCCCAGTATTCATAATCAGCATTGTAGCCGCCATTTTCTGCACTATCANCATTTCGACCCAACACCAAATAGTCACCTGGAATTATATAAAATTCTATGGATACAGTTTGGAGCTCATGGAGATCATCTTCACTGTCAGCAATTCGCCAGCCAGCAAGATCAATAGCTATGGTATCATTGTTATAGATCTCAAACCATTCACCATAGGAATCTGAAACGGCAGCAGGATTTACCATAACCTCTGTAATGACAATATTATTTGGCGAGGGATCTCCGTCAGGAAATGCAAATGTTGCCATGACCGGCAAATGATCAGATGCATCATGGAGTGCGTCGGCCACAGCATCATTGACGGNAGTATTGTTACCGTCATTTATGGCTTGGTTAAAATGATTGCCGTCATTGCCAACCGCCCAATAGGTTTCATCGATATAATTAATTTCAAAGGTTTCACCCAATACAGATTCGGAAACAAAAATCCAATCAAAACGATCATCCATGCCGCCGTAACTGCCGCTGCGTGGTGATTGGGTATGCACATCAGCAAAAGAACTATTGTTATGCCAATAACCTATTCTATCAATGGGATCAAATAATCTGCCATCGTCATCACCGCCTTCGCCTGTTAACATTTCAAATGCCGGTTCGGATGCTGAACTGTTGCTGTAAATATTAAAATCACCGACCACCATAAAATGGCTACCTGCCGGCAGATCATCCAAGTATTCTCGCAATGCTGTAGCTTCTGCCAACCTCTGCTGAGCATTCGTTTCTCCTGAACTGGCTTTGAAATGTACACCATATATATTGAACTGCACTCCAGAATCATTATGCTCCATAACCCATTCCACAACATCCCTGGTTCCGGTGGATTGCGCGGTATTGATTAAACTTGTGCTGATAAATGAAAATTCATCGTGACNGTAAAAAAGGGCAATATCAATACTGGCGCTCTGATTGATAAATGTCGCCCCGGACCACTCACTAGGGGCAAGTATATCTAATACATCCGCTTGGAAATGATTGTAACCGCTGTTGCCGACAACTTCCTGAGCGATGATAATATCAGGTTCTACATACTCAATGACCGTGATATAATCATCTTCACGGTCATCTTCATCTTCATAATTGAGCAAATTGTATGTCAAAAATGTGTGATTGGACTGTCCAAAAAGGACACTGTTGAATATGAAGAAAAATGAGATGAAACAATAACGCAATTGTTAAGCCTATATTTCTATGGNAATTGATCCNACTTCGATCTGGCGGTGGTTCTTTAAGGAAATATTACTGTATTTATCCAACTTTTTAAGTTCTGCACTAGTCAGTAACTCCAAGTTCTCCAAAATAGAAACTGCCACTGATGGCATACAGCGTTGGTTGCCGTCCAGCATTTTTATACCTATTCCTAAGACAGAGCCATCTTCTTTACGGATGCCAAGTCCACGAACAGCTTCTCCTCCAACCTTTGTGACTGCTCTGCCATCTAAAGCCAAAATGAAATCAGTGTCAAAGCGGTTCGTCCCGGCCACCAGCATCGGGTGGGATATCATCGCTTCATAAAGTACATTCATATCTCCATGTTCACCGCTGGCTAGTTTTTGATACATTAAAGCAATATTGTATAACGGCATAAATGGAACAGGNGCACTGCAGCCGTCTACTGCCAAGGGGAAATCATCCAATTCAGAATATTTTTTTATTTGTTTAATAATTGCCTGTTGAACNGGGTGATCNACTTGGGTATAACCAAACGGGCTGGCGCCTAGATGTTTTGCAAGGCAAAGCATACCTGCATGCTTACCGCTGCAATTATTATGCAATGGAGTTGGGTCGTTGGAATTCCTGATGAGTTCAAATTTTGCATTTTGATCATAAGGAGCATGACTACCGCATTCGTAATAGGAAATATCATAACCCAATTTTTCTAACATACCTTGAGCTGTTGTTACATGCATTTCTTCGCCATTATGACTTGCACACATGAGAGCTAATTCTTCCGAAGTAAAACCCGCAGCCTCCGTTGCTCCTTCCAGCACAGCAGCGGAAGCCTGGAATGGTTTAAGAGATGATCGAATGCAGGTTATATAATTTGGATCACCCCAGTTTTTGACTATTAGTCCATCCCCGTCTACCACAACTGCATATGCAACATGCATGCTTTCAATAAAATCACCGCGCATAACCCTGCACATTATACCCATAGATCAATTCACCACTTCTGAAATAAATACAAATTCGAAGTTCTGCGCTCTAAGCTTGGGGATTTCCCGCTGCAGGACGGCCAAGGTGTTTTCCTTCACATGGCCGATGCCCACAGCAAACCCACTGTTTTTGGCTTTTTCTGCCAGCAAATTCAGCTGCCTGCTTATGGAATTCTCATCTGGTTCGTTATCCAAAAAAATATGTCGTCGGCCCGTAGGCACACCTAGGGCACGCATTGCTTTTTCAGCTTGAGTTTCCTTGGTCGTGCGGCTGTCCAGGAAATATTTATCGTGATCTTTTAAAATTGTACCCATTACATTCATCACACGTTTATTCGTGGACGCTTTTGATCCCTGGTGGTTATTCATACCTACCGCTTCAGGTAATTGTTGCAGAACTTTTTTCATCCTTGATTCTATCTCTGTGCTGGTCATGGATGCTTTGATTATAAATTCATCTTCACCGAAACTTGGCGTTGTTGTACCCATGGGCATATGGATGATGACTTCAAAACCCAATCGGTTTGCCTTTTTAGACATAATCTGGCTGAATTCATGCCCGGGTATTACTGCACAAGTAAGGTCTGCTGACAAATTCAGAAATCCGTCAGATATAGCGTCATTCCGGTAACCAAAATCATCTATGATAATTGCAATTTTTCCAAGCGTGGCATAATCTACTTTATCTATAGTTTCAACTTCCGGTAATTCCGTAACAGAAGGTTTTTCCAGTATGCTGATTTTATTAAATGTTCCGATCATAATGCTGACCAGTACCAGCACAATAAAAAGCAGAAAAACGATTATTTTTTGCTGGCGTTCTTCGCTGCCTTGTTGTGGAGTCATATTATGGTAATTGTATTGTCAGGTCTATCATCTGGGGGACTCCCAAATCCTGTGAACCAAAGCGAGTTCCATAGTTTAAGTTGTAAATTCCAAACTGCAAGCCCACACCTCCAGAAATCTCTATGACTTTTTTAGCCATTTTACTTCCTGCAAGAATGACAAAATTGTTCCACCTGGAACTAGATGAAATATACAGGGCATTACTATTGATCAAACTGGACCATTCGCCGGAAATAGAAATATTATTCTCTACCTGACCTGTTTCAAGCAATAGATTTGTGGTTGCAATAATACGCAACGGTAGTTGCGGTTCTTCATTGCGCATAGCTGACATACGACCTGCATTTAATACTGCAGCACCTAATTCGAAAGTGGGTGTAATAGTTTTTACCATTCCAAAATCCAATCCGTAGCCGCTGCTGTTTTCTGAATAAAGGTCAATTCTTATATAATGTATTTGTGCGCCGAAAGCCATACCCTTCCATTCCTTGCTGAAAGAGCCGCCTAAAGCAAAACCGCTGGCTCCATAAAATGCTAAAGGATCATCCGTAGGCCTTTCTGTACGGAGCTCCAAATCATCCAAATCCACATATTTCAATTCCAAACCATAGGATATACTTTGCCCTGGTAAAGAAACCTTCATAGCTGAAAGTTTGGAACCACCTAACCAGGATCCATGGGCAATATTTAATAGAAACTCATTGTTCGTATTTATAGCCGCAGCCGGATTAATACCATTTTTTTGAATAGCATGCGCACCAATTGCCAGTTCCAAACCATTTGCTGGGATGGTCAAAAACTTGGTTCCTGTACCAAACAAGCTAGCGGTTATGATTAAATAAAGAAGTTTAAAAATGAAATGCATACGTTATAATATGAGCCATCCCGGCAGGAAGTTCAGTTACCATAGCATAATCCAGGAATGCATCATTAGTTTTAATAAATGAGAAATTCATACCTACTCCCACGCCGATCCGGCCGTTTCCATACCCACTTCGGAAAAAATAATTCTTCCGAAAAGTATATTCAACACCGGCTCGCACCGATTGGCCCAGATGCCCATAACTGCCATCAGTTTTTTCACCGGCAATTATACCAGCATCACCAGTGATATAGAGTTTTCTCATTTTGTAGGTTATACCTGCCCTGAAAATAGAAGGAAATACATCTCTGTACACTCGGCCTTCTTCTTCAAACACTGAACTTGTATTCCATTGGTAATATGAATTCAAATCTTGAACCATAAGTCCAAAGACCATGCGTTTGCCAGGTTTTACAATAACGCCAATATCAAATCCAGTCCCTTTTCCTGTAAGATCACTTTCATTCATTGGTAATTGATTGAACAGGATTTTTACATTAATGCCTACGCTAATCCAAGATTGTAAACGCTGTGCAAAACTGATATAAACTGCATCTTCCGATGTTGCAAGTGTTTTTGTTGCTTCTCCTGATGTTGTTCTGCCATCAATACCATTGACTCCCGCGCTGACCCAGGCAACCCCAAGGCCTGCAGTGGGTGGCAAGTGAGCAGCAACGCTGCTGGCCATAAAGGTACGATCCAACGCAAGGGACTGATAGGAAAAGGAGGCTTGTCGCTTTTCTAAAAATGCTACACTGGCAGGATTATGATAAGCTGTAAACCCGCGGTCAAGTTCAGCTGTAAAACCACTTCCCATGGCCATGGCTCGGGCGGAAGTACCCATGCGCAGGAAAGCGCCCGAGTAGCCGGCATAATCTGCAGCGTGCATAATCAATACAGAAAATAAAAAGATAGAAAATAAGCGCTTCATTTCACAACAATGAGTTTTAGCCAATGATCACTTGGAGGAGCATTTACGTTTTGAGAATATTTTAATTTAACGAAATAAACTCCATTATCTACCAAACGACCGCTGCCATCTTTGCCATTCCATTTTATTGAACCTGTAGCAGGTTTTTGCCTATTGAAAGTAACATTATGTACATTTTCCATAGCAAAATTATATATGGCCATTTCCACATCTAGTGAGGCAACATTGCCTAAATGAAACCTGACATACCCGTCCCCTTCCAGCACATTGTGAGAATTTGGTGAAAAGGGATTGGGATAGGCATAAATTTTTTCCGGATCAAAATCTGCCCGGTAGATTTCCCAATTGCTACCATCTAGGTCTGAAGAACGAGCAACACCATCTCCCGTGCCAATCCAAAGTACAGGCCCATTATAATACACCCTTTCATCCAAAGCGACAGAATAAACTTCACTGGAGAGTGTTTCATCCCCCTGCAAGGGAGTTACATTTTTTGCCGGTTTAAATAATGCCCAGTTTTGTCCATCTATAGATTTCCAAAGTCCTTTTGCTGAAGAAGCAAATACCAGTGAATCCCTGGCATAGACATTGTAAACACGTTCGCCTACCAATGCATTATGCCATGTACCGCCATCATTCAACGTATAACTCACACCACGTTGTTCTGTTGGATCATCAGCATTCAACGTTGCGGCCCAAATGATCCGCTGTCCTTTCCAGTCCTGGCGGGCAATGCTAACAACAAAATTCCCTGATAAATTTTCAAAAGGATAGGCATAATGCTGCCAATCAACACAGCCTTGCCCACCAATGATACCGCGGTTAATCCCATTAGCTGTTCCAACCCATATGGTATCTTTATAGGTTAAGACTGAAAATGTTTTATGGTTGTGGTTACCGCCATCAATAGGATCACGGGGATTCATATAAAAATTCTTAAGAATCTTTTTTCCATCCACCATTTCATAAGATGAATCAGCACAAGTAATTAATGTTAACTGATCATCTTCAGGCGTTGGTACACGTTCCCAGCTGCCATCAGAAATCTTATAGCGTCTCAAACCCCCGGCCCAGCTGGCAATCCACACATACCCGTTTCCAATTGAAGCATCGTAAGTAACATTATATTCTTCAACGGAGATGGGCAGACCCTGTACATATCCAATCCCACCCCAGGGGAAAGTTTCTGCTTCTGGATGGTCAACCGGCTGATCGTAATATGTCCAAACAGGAAATTCTGCTCCTGTATTGGGAGTGTAAACTACACCTTTACCAATGGGGAAATCATTCTCGCTAGTGGCAAAGGCAGCAAACAGTGTATCGCCACGAACGGCTATTGCAGATACACCGCCAACAGGAAAATAACCTCCTGTAGTGGAACCATTGGTCAACTCACTGCTTGTAAAAAATGTTTCTATATTGAGTGAATCTTTCACCCTGGAAAGTCCACGGCCGGTTCCCAGCCAAACCCAGCTTGTATCACCCTGTAACCGTATTTCAGAAATCACATTGCTTTGTAATCCAGGTTGTGATGTATCTGTCACAACTGTTGTTTTTAAGTGATTATAATCCCTTGGCAGCATGAATTTTTCAGATGTGAACGCTTGCGGCGATAATGCTGAAATCATAAAAATCAAACTGGCAAATATCCGCATCATTAATACACCACCAGCGTTGTTACATAGGGTTCGGATAAAATTCCTGAATAATCCCGGGCATAAAAATAAGATGTATAAGTACCCAGAGGGTTATTGGAATCAATAATTATATAACGAGAGAATTTGCCGTCATTGGCCTCCTCATCCCACAAATACATGGAAAAATCCTGGACACCATCATCATACAATGAAATCGGGCTGCCGCTTGAATAAGTACCATCCGGCTTTTTAAACATGAGATAGCAAGTCTGGACATCTTCGTGTCCATCTGGATCGTCTAATGTTACAACGATAGTCCCAACCGAAACACTATCAGGTGCAGGTCGGGGCATGGAATCCGGCATACTGACAGATACGATTTTAGGTCCTTGATTTCCGGTGGTATATACCAGTTTTTTACTTTTGATTACGGACCCATATTGTGCAAGAAACTTGATATACACTGCGCCTGTATCAGTGGGCTCCAGAACATAACGCACGTTGATTGTATCATTATTGACCTTGATAGCATACACACCATCAGCGGATATAATATCACCATTTATACCGGCATCATTCAAAACGAGTGTATCCGCGTTATTAGTCGTGTCAAAACCAAAATACAATGCATTGACAGCCTGGATATTTTTACCTAGATATGATGATTCTACCCGAACGCCAAAATAAAGGAAATTCAATCCTTGGTGGTAATTAAACTGCAAATCCTGCAGTGCAGCAGTTCCATCATCTTCGATGGCATCGCCGCTGGGGCAGCCTAATATAAACAAAAGTAGCCCCGAATAAAGCCAAATTGTTTTACGCATGGAAAAAAAGTAATGCAGTTTCATCATTCGATACCATAGATATGATGGGTTAATAGTATGCCTACCTGTTCAAGGCTGCCAGCTGAACATTTGTCAGGTGTATCCTCCATTGTGTGCCAATAATTTTCGTATTCATGGGGATAATCAAAGTCAATTATATCAACAGCTGGAATGCGTGCAAAATCCCAAAGGGGTACATGATCATCGTAGAGCATATAGCCCAGGGATTGGTCGAAAGCGGGTAAATTTAACTTTTGAGCAAGTTTCCACAAGCTGCGGACTAACCGCGGAGCTTGGCGATACGAAAAGCGTTCAATGGGAAAATGTAGATGTTTATCGCCTACCATGTCCAGTATAATTGCATGATCCGGTTTTGGAATCGGTAAATGTTTTGCAAAATATTGGGATCCTCGAGCATAGGATTTATTTTCACCGGATACACCAAGGTCTTCGCCATCAAAAAGAACAATCGTTACTCCTGCATGTGACGGATGTTTATTTAATACATTAGCCAATTCCAATATGACAGCTACTCCGCTGGCACCATCGTTGGCTCCTATGATCGGGTTATTATGATTTTTTTCATCCATTTCCTTATCCGACCAAGGTCGTGTATCCCAATGCGCACCCAAGAGAATTTGTTTTTCAGCGGATGGGTTATAGCGTGCAATGATATTCTGCAGGTCATAACTACCACCCCTGTAAAGATCATCATAACTGAAGGGTTGGGTCCACACAGTATCAGCTGTTGCTTGGAATTCCTGCAATAAAAATTCAAGGCACTTTTGATATCCTTCAGAACCAGGATTTCTCGGCCCAAATGAGCATTGTTTTTCAAGGTATGTAAACGCGTCTTCTCCTGAAAACTCGGGCACTGTATTTTCACATCCGGAAAAAATTACCAAGATCATTAAACCAAACATTAATTTTATTATCTTATTCAAATTTATTCGATTAACTAACACTGATTTCCCATCTCCCATGATTCATTTTTCAGCTTCAATCTATCAGCCACTAATGGCAATATTGACATCAAATCCGAAATCACGATCAATCTTTTTTCCCGTTGTTTTGGATTCTGATTCTCTATATTCATAAATGATGCCGCCGCTGATCTGGGAACTGAATGAGTAAGAAATTCGCAGCGCTGTTTTCCAGCCTGAATTGAAGGCCGTCTGGCCGAATTCTGCTCCGCCATTTTTACTGCCCAATGATTCGCTCTCATTCATGTCAAAATTAAGCGTAAAGTTTACAGTATTTTGGATATTCCAGTCGTCCATCATTGGCAATGGTATAGTAAATCCTCCACGATGGCTGTAATTACTGCTGGCCGTCCATGATTTTTCATTGCGCACACTCAAACCGTTGGACTCATCCTGTACCGACTTGGATACATTATGACGGATGTTCATGCTAATCCCCTTCTTCAAATTCATATTTAACCCCACCAATGGTGAGAAACTGATGTTTTTCCTAAGGGAACGTTGATTGTCTTCATAATCAAGAATAAAATTATCAAGATTAAATAATGGCATGGCCGGGCCGTCAAAATTTTCAAACTGCCAAGACCTCGATTCCTTACCATTCACGGCATGTTCCATGCTGGCGGAACGGGCAATCTTATTAATAATCGGCCATTTCTCAANCCCTGACCAGCGTAGGCTCCAGCCAACAAATGGAAATCCTTCATCCAGCTTTTCTCCCCAAAANATATGATCCCTGGACATGGAGCGCTGCTCAATATTGGAGGCGCCGATAGTTGTAGAAATATTTTGGGCATAATTCAAAGATGTAGAAATATTTCGTGTAAGATTCAATCCAGTGCGCACGGAAAAATCGCGTTTATGGTCCCAGGCGCCCTGATCTGAACCTACATCTGCTGCATGCTCCAAGCCATGTTCAGGCAACCAACCAAATTTATAACCCATTGGAACAGTACCCTGTACTCCCCGGCCAGTACGATTGAGGTTTTCCGTATATGAAATATTTATGGGATTTACTTTTCTAACTATGTTATGTAATGATGTCAGAAAGGCATTTTCTTTTTGTTCTGGTTTGGCTGATTCATCAAGCTCTTTTTCTTTGTCTTTTGCCCTACCACGGCGTCTTGTACTTCCGGTACTTATACTTTTTTTCGTAAGCGGATTATAGAACATTTCAAAAATTTGTGATGGTAAAATATTGAAGCTCGATGAAAAGCGTAATTGGGTTCCGATTGTTGCCCCGTCAAAAGCACTGGCCCTGGGTTTATTCCAGCGGAATGCTGCCGAATGGTTAAAGTTGGGTTTGAACCACGTGAATAATTGGGGGTTAAAGGATGTATTTAAACTTTCATTAATATTTTCTACCACACCAGGGTCCATATCCCTGATGGCCATCCAAGCATAACCGCGGAAATCCTTGAGGTCGCTGGTGATGGTCCGGGAATACTTTGTTTTCAGTTTATCCGTCAAGCTATAGTCCAGTGAAAATTTCCGGCTTAAATCAAAAGTATATTTATCCGTGCGACTGCCGACCCGTTTTGTCGTTTGCGATAAAGATTCATTAATACTCATATTGGTGTTAAACGCGGACGGTGAATAATACACATTCATTTCGCCAAGCTTTTCTCCCAGCCAGGGTACATCCTTAAGCCATTTAAATGGCGTAATATAATTGTCCCTGCTGAATGGGTAGGAATAACTTACTTTCCCGGAATATTTTTCGCTTAAGACTTCTGAATTTAGCGCATTGGATGATTTGGACTGGGATGCAGAAAAACTGGGTTTAATTTTATCCAGGGTAGCCTTTACAAATCTATTATCTGACTTGCTTGATTTTGTCAAAGATGTACTGAAAGATATATCTTGTTTCTTGGTCATAATGGAGTCTGGGACATTATCCTGATCCACCAGGATATCTGAATCAGGAAAATATTTCGGCCTGTTTTCCCCCTGTGAAAATGACGTATTTAAGGGAATATTTAACCCCCATGATTTAGGCAATAATTTATGCAGTTGCATATTTGTGCTCACCCGGAAATTTTCTGTATTTGTATTGCTGCCCAGGCGTTTTTGCAAAACATGGAAATCAGCATCCTTTCTGCTATAAGAAATTGTAGTAGTTGCCAAATCAGCTAAATTGAATTTAGACTGAACACGCATAGCCACACCGCGGTCTTTCTTTACACCGCTCAAGCGCAGTTCATCCAGCCACACTTCACCAGTAATAGGTTCATTAGCTTGATTGCTAATACCCACAGTAAAAAATTGAATGCTGGACAGGGATGGTTTTCCCTTTATTTCAATTTTCTTTCCTGTTTCCAACCCGTTTTCATCTGTAAACGTATAAAACCTGTCACTATCAATGATCTCATAAATATCTGTTTCATTAAATTTTTTAACAGATGCCGAATCCTGGAGTTTCAATTTGGTTAGCCAGTTCAAATCTATTTCAATAGAATTTCTACCCCTCGTTTCATCCCAGCCACTATACACGGGCTGGCGAAATTCATAATAGTTATTCCCCTGACCAAAGCGTAGAAATAATTCTACAGACGTTTCTTCCTTGCCAATCCACTGACTGGGAGTTTCACCATATATATACATTTTTATCTTATCATAGGTCAAATAATTCACACCTGAAATCTTCATCAAACTTTTCATTGCCGCACCGCTGTAACCTGCTGGCAGGTCAGTAAATTTCATCACCAACGATTGTTCTTTAGATCGAATATCATTCAGACGATCATACTCACCTTTCACACCTTCCGGGGGAACATAATCGTCATTGTCTTCTGTATTGACAACAGCAATAGCGAAAATGCTATCTGCATTTTCTTTAGTATAGGTTGTGGATGAATCCGGAGCGATACCCAGTTCCTGCCATTCATTACCCACAAGTTCAATCTTGGCAATACTAATATTTACATTACTAGTATCAGAAACAGCCAATCGCAGATGCCTGATTTCAGTCCATTCAGGGCTCATGGAAGAATCCACCCTGCTGAAATGGTTTAAGGGAATGCGGTATAACTTCCAACCTGTATATGTGCCATCTGATTTTTTTGTACGGCCTGCCAGGTAAGTTGTATCCGCCAGGTGGAAGGATTTTGTATAGTATTTATTTACCCGTTGTAATTCTGTTGACCGGTCCAGGCTTTCTGAATCAGGATATCTCCCGGCATCCAAGGCATTACCTTCCGTACCATTGATATGATCATAATTGGAACTGCCTTCCTTGTATGACCAGTTATCATTATTTGGATCATCTAAATTTCGGTCTGAACCAGTATAAATAATATTTGCCCATAAGGGATCATCCACAACGTCTACATAAAATGTATCAATACACCCACCCCAGCCATCTTCAAATGTGTCTGTACAACCATCAATCCCAATATCCTCTCCTTCATCTAAAAGTGTGTTCCCATTCATTCCTGCTTCTGGAATATCTTCTGTATCCAACTTTCCATCCCCATCTCGATCTTCACTGATGCGTCCCAAGTCAATGGTTAATCTTCCGTTTTCACCCCATAACCAGATTTCAAAGAATTTGGTTTGTGTCTGGTCATAATCTCCAGAGTACAATGGAGTTGTAATACCCGCCCATAAGGAATCTTGTAACAATCCGCTTTGTAAATTTCTAGGTCTATAATTTAGTTTTAATATATCGGTTGTTTCATTTTGAGCCCGTATGGATGTTGACTGGTTGGGCCATATATCTTTCGTGCGTGTTTGCACATATGGATTATACCAAACCATTTTAGTACGATGTTTCTGCTTTAGATACTCACTGTTTCCTGCTGATAGCGGCGCAGATGATTCTCTCCAATAACGACGTTGGATAGGAATGGATGTTGTTCGTTTCGACCCTTCAAAATCATCAATAAAAGCAACACCGTTGGGATCTCCAGTAGCTGTATTATTGNTGGGGTTTGGATTGGGTAAAACTTGGGCGATTTCACCTTCTACTGAAAAGGAGGATACTTTTTCAGTTTCAATGATTGGCATCCGATCCAATGCCCTTGTTAAGCCATCAAACTCAAGCTGGTAGCGACCATTCAAATCCCAAATGAAATTGCGCATTGGTTCATAACCGATCTCAACCTTTTCATTCATAACGGACTGGTTATAATAAAGCGCAGTGGCACCTACAAAAGATTTTTCACCCAGGTCCAGCTGGGCCCGGGTACCCAATATGGTTTTTTTATCAAACGATACCAATTCATGTTTATCGAATAATATCTTAAGGTTTGCATTGGGATCAGCATCGCTGCTTAAAATGAGTGTTCCACTGAAATAATCAATTTGATAATCCTGCCCCCGTTTAAGTTCAACACCATCCGTGAAGACCTGTTCACTGCCTTCTACAATCATAAAGCCTAAATTAATCGTTGAGCTTGGATTGGTGTATTCAACTTCAATTTCCCAATGTTTATCCTGGGTGATTTCACCGATAATGGTTGAAGTATACATTATCCCATCACCCAACACACCCTTCAAATCAGGATTGGTATTACCTCCTACCATAGAGTCGCTGGCAAATGGATGGTACATGGGAAAAAACAATTCACCAGTTGCAAAACTAACAATGTTGGGATTGAACATATCAATAATATTATCACTTTTCAATTCATTCGAGGCATCAACGCTGTCCAATCCAAACTGTGTAATATAATCAATACCATTNGGNTCGTAATTTTTGTCAGGTTGAAAATCCGTATTCCAAATTTTCACCTCAAACCCTTCCTGNTTTATATTTGTAGCACCCATGTAATACACATTTTTGAACATAAGATCCCACAAGTCATGGTTAGGGGTTAAGCTCTGGGGTTTGATCATCTGCAGTGCCAGTGTGGAATCACTTTCTGAAACACCATGCCCAATGCTCAAAACAGTATCCACCACTGTATTTCGATTATTGGCGTCCAGTTTCACTATAATGTAATGACAGGCAATTACGTTGTCTGGTGAACGGTTTTTCAAGCGCATAAATCCCAAATCTCTGCTGATAGAATAATCAGCTCCTTCCTCCAGCCGCTTGAAATTGACATTATTGCGGTCATAATCTGAAGGATTATTTATATCTACAAAGGCTGATCCCGGCTCTGTGGTGGGATCATTGGAATTATCCATACGATATAATTCGAAATTACGTACCGCGTAGCGCCCAATGCGGTGGAGGCCGTTTACCAACGGGTAAAACGGCGGAATATACTCGATTGTCTTGGATTGACCCATATACTCCGTAGGCTGATTGAGGGCGCCGTCGCGGTACATTCTGTTAATAAAGAAATATTGATTTTCGATATACTCATAATCCTTGATACGCACGGCCTGTGCTTCGCTTGTACCTTTGTATTCCTGTTGCTCTTTTTTGGTTTTCTCAATTGAAGCAATCGTGGTGATATCAACCGGGCCTAGCTTTGAAACTGCTTTCATCCCAAATAGACCTTTATTCTGACCGGAAAATGTCACGAATTGGGTAGCCGGCAACGAAAGTGAAATATTCCCGGCATCGATTTTTTGAATAATATCATCTTCCGCCCCTTCATAAGAAATGCGGATATTGTTCTCCCAGTCAAAATCACGCTCTGAATCGTTATCCATGAGCACAGTGATGCGGTCCCCGATACTGCCTTCTACATTTAAATTCTGCTTTTGGTCAAATTCAAGATGGGTATTCTGGGATTCAGCTAAACTGGAACGGACCAGTTCCTGATCTTGAAACACCATTTTACCGGAAATATTGATATTCCCTCTAACCCTAAGCGAAGCAGTTCCCAAGGCTCCCATGTCTACCAGGTCGAAGGTGATACCTTTCCCTTCCCGTCGGGATTCTTCAATTAATTCTTCACTTCCCAAGGATACTTTTTCTGTATAGATAATGCGGCGGTTGATATCAATCATATGCTCGAAATACCAATCCACTGGAGCAGTAAAAGGTATGCGAAAAATGTTATCATCAATAAATTCAGTTAAAGTGATATAGCGCCAATCACGGTCAATATGAATCTCAATATCACGTTTCCCAAAATCTGCCTTTATCCAGCCCAAAGGAATGACCAACGTATCATTTAGCAAACTCAATGGTTGGGGTAAATTGGGGAATGCCGGAGTAATATAATCGGATGTAGGGATGAAGCTATCCGGCAATTTTTGGGTGGACGAATCCTGTTGACCATCCTGGGCATAGTTCGCCGAGATGGCCATAATAAGCACAAATATGACCGCAAACCCTTTTTGCAAAGGGGACTCCTATTTTATTATTTTCGGTGTTTTCAGCCCCGTTTAACGGGGGTCAATCCGATAGCGGTAGGTCTATAGAATATTCTCCAATTTATATTATTTGGCGCCACGATAGGCGTGTAGAAGTTTACTAAGTTTTTGTAATGCAATTCCACGATGACTAATTTTATTCTTTTCCTCTGCAGAAAGTTCCGCGAATGTACAATTCATTTTCGGTATAAAAAACACTGGATCATATCCAAAGCCAAGGCTGCCTTTTGGCTCTAAAGTGATCATTCCCTCCACTTTACCCTCAGCCAATATTTCTTCTTTGCCATTCACAAATGCTGTAGCAGTCCTAAAACAAGCTTGTCTGTTCTCAATTCCGGACATTTCTGATAACAATTTCTTCACGTTGTCCATATAGGTCACATTTTCCCCGGCGTACCTTGCGGAATAAACACCCGGAGCTCCATCCAACGCCATGACTTCCAATCCCGTGTCGTCACCAATCGCCGGAAATCCAGTAAATTCATTTACCAATCGTGCTTTGATCAAGGCATTCTCTTGCAGAGTCTCACCTGTTTCCGGGATGTCCGTTATTTCAGGAAATTCCTCAAGTGTAAGAATATCAGCATCCAAATCCTGCACTACTGACTGCATTTCCTGCATTTTGTGCCTGTTGTGTGTTGCTAGAATTATTTTCATTTTAATACAAAAAAAGCTGGTGAAAGTATATGCATTCAATTATACGGGCAAGTACATTTATGATTGTGAGTTTGCGTTTGCAAAAGGAACATAACGCCGCTAATTTCAGCGGCTTTTTTTACATCATTTTTGTGGCTCGGTAGCTCCCGCCTGCGGTTATACCTGCAGCGGACAGGCAGTCTCCGACTTCGCTACCGCGTCATGAGTGTATGTTTAATTTGTGGCTCGGTAGCTCAGTCGGTAGAGCAGTGGACTGAAAATCCATGTGTCGTTGGTTCGATTCCGACCCGAGCCACTTTAAATAAAATTCACTCAATTTTGGTTTATAAAGATATTTGTGTGAGATTCCCTGTCTGCCGTAGGTACGGAGGCGGGCGGACCGAGCCACTTTTATAAAAAGCTCTCCTTGCAATAGAATTCATTCAAAAAAGTTGAGTTAAAGTTTAGCTACATTTTGTGTTCTCCATATTTAACAGGTGTATTAAATCCTAAATCTGAATGAATCCTCTGGCGGTTATAAACATGCTCCATGCATGCAAATATGTCTTTGGGCATCTTTATCCTACTGTGATAGTGTATGATTAAGTGGTTGCGCGGCTAATTTTTATTTATACAATCACTATATTGATGATATTTTTTTACTTGAATCATGCTTGCCAGCGTGGTTTAATTTGATATTGAATAATATATGATATACCAAAAACAAACCTGCATACGCAAATCCCCGCTAATAATTTTAACATTGTTACTGCTGCTCAGCTGCGAGGACGCTCTGATAGATCCTTCAGTAGCCAAATCCGCCAGCAATGACAAATTCAAATTATCCTTATCACTTTCTGATGATGTTGTCCGTGAAGACGGTAATATTAAAATTGATGTAGCACTTGAACGCACTGTTGATGCACCGTATTTCCTGCCCAGTAAAATGCTTGGGGAATGGTATTTAAGGGAAATTAATGGTGAAATTCTTGCTGAAGATTCATTATTGATTGTTTATGAATTTTTTNCTGACAGTACTTTTACGATNAGTAAAACATTTTCATTTACTAATANATCTTTGGGTTCACAAGTATTGGGAAACTGGAATGTTTACAGTGATACAGAATACTATTTAGACCACGGCTACGACACAACAACTACAACTGAATCTACTATTGCGTTTTGGACAGTTGGTGATACTACCTATACTGTAACNACTCAAGATATTGTGCATATAGATTCGATNANATCTTTTAATTATACTTTTTCAAATGATTATGGAGTTGAACTGACCGATAAAGTTGTATATGAATATATGACTGTTACCGAAATTGACACATCTTATGAAGTTGGCACCACCACATTTCATTCTGAAATTGCNCGAGATACAACTTATNCATCTGATAGTACTAGTGCATCTCGAGATGGAATGTGGGAATTCACACAAGATTCCATCAAAACTCTAGCAGTCCACTTTTATGACANACCCGGAGGTGAACACAATACTTACACAACCACTTTTGATATTGATATAGCAACTATACCTGTGAATAGTTTTATGTATTGGACAAGCAGTAATGGCCGAAATGTTATTTTACAAAAAACAGGTTCATCTACTACTTTTGATACACCTGATGATTCAACTGCTTCATTTGCAGGAGGATGGACATTTACTGAATCTAACGATGAATTTTCCATTTCCCTTATTTTAAATAATGAGGTCGAAACGGGAGTCATAACGTTTGATGCACCAGGTTCAACAATTCCTGTTGGTGGATTGATGTATTGGTCAACAGACGAAAATCAATTTGTATTTGAGAAAAAAGCAGCCGCGGATTATTCAGATCCCAATTTTGAAGGTCTGGATATGAACTTAATTGTTTCTGCCTTAGGCGGAGACATTTATGTATTGAATTCCACAACGGGATCTGATTATAAATCGTTTGACGTTGAGATTGGTTATGCTGCAGGCGATGAATTCAAAACGACGTGCTTTTTCGAACCAAGTTCCAGTGCTGGATCTAACGGATATATTTCAGCCCAATTTGATGATATCACTCTAACCATTTCTATTTATATAATCCAGGACTGATGCGCCGGTTATTTCTTTTTTCCTGGCTTATAATCCTTTGTTTATCTGCAATACAAGGACAAACTTCAACACGCGCAACTCCTGTAAAGACAATTTTCCGTGATTTAGAATTTGAAGTAATCAAGTTAAGTTATATACGCACAGATCGCGCTGTAGCTATCCTTAAATCCATAGGTTACGTTGTTATAGAGTTTGAACCGGGTAAAGATAGTCATGCAGGTGAACGCCAGTATACTCCCAAACTATCTTCAAAATTCAATGTTAACGATGTTAAACCCAGCGATCTGCCGATTATAATTAAACTTCCTGAAACTGAATCTGTTACATTAGTTCAAGAAGAAAAATCATCATCAAAATCCAGCAAAAAAGGTGCAGTGAGTGTAAACCTTGGTGGAATTACATTAGAAAACACAACAGATGGTGAACCTATGCAGCGCCTGCTTGTTGGATACAATAGAGACAAGTTTGATGATTTGGCTCAATTGCTGAATTTGATTCAGAATAAAATTGATCTCCCAGCAGAACAAATTTTAATTGAGGCCTTAGTCATTGAACTTGATTCTGATAAACTGGATGAGCTGGGAATTGATTACAGTGGAACAGGGGCAGGATTTTCTGCATCTTTCCCGCCACCGGATCCTGAAACAGGTGAAATCAATCCTTTCACAGTTATTTTGGATCGAACTCTACTCGGCAATGCCAACACTTTCAGAACAAATGTGGAAGCATTAATTAGTACCAAAGCTGCAGAAATTTTATCAAAACCTTCCGTTTTGGTCCTGGACGGCCGGCAAGCCCGCATCCAGGTTGGCCAGCAAATCCCGATAGTTAAAACAACTGACACACAAATTTCACAAACGAAGTCTGTTGATTATATCCCGGTAGGTATAGTTCTGAATCTGCGACCCAGGATAAACGAAGATGACACACGTATTACAATCCAAGTGGAAACAATTATAAGCGAAACAGAACAACGCATCGGCGCTTCTTCCGGCGGTGGCGTATTGGAAGCTCCTGTAATAAATAATCGCCGAGTTCAATCCTATGTCCGTGTAGCCAACAACACCCCTTTTATCATTGGTGGATTAATTTCAAATAAGAAATCCCAGAGTGAAGGCGGTATCCCTATTTTGAAGGATCTTCCCTTTTTAGGAAAAATATTTTCGGTATCTTCTGAACGATCCATCAAAAAAGAAGTCATTGTTGTTATTACTCCGCATATCATTCAGGAATCAGAGAATAATTTCAGCCGTGTGATACCCCAGGATTCAGAATTGTTTAACGCTTTTGGTAATCGGTCTTTTCCGAACAGTTATCGGGTTCAAAATACTGATGTGTTTGACCTGAGTTTTATTTATAACAGTCCTATTTTTCAAAAAATACAGGCTGGAGTTGTTGAAGCTGCTAAACAAGATAAAGCCATGTATGTGGAAGAACCCTATAAAAGTGTTCTCGAAGGACGCGTATTTGGTGAAGAAATTCTTGTTCGCAGGATGATTTATGAAATCATCGAAAAGATGGATTATTATAATCATATTGACCCTAAAAAAGTGATGTTTTTCCACACTGAAGCAAATGATCCTGCGGGATTTAAAGTTGAACCTCTAGCAGGTTATATACGGCGTGTACTAAGCATGAAGGACGAAAAATATTTACGGCTATCCTACTCAATTCACGGTGAAGCATCATTAGATAAACCCTTTGTACGACCAACTGCTATAGTCGCATATGATGATATAGATTTAAAATATAATTATAAAAAAATGATACGCATTAAGAATAAAAGAGGGAATGATTCCAGCGAAGATAGTTTTACAATATTGATTAGTAAAGAAAAACACGAAAGACGTTTGTATGAAATTTTGGTCATGAAAAAAGTCCTGGAGTTAAATCCTGATCTATCTTTACAGCTGGATTATTTCAAACCGGGTATCGAGATTCTTTTTCCTTCCCCTGAGGTCCTGATCAAGGATTTTCATATTGTAGACAGGGACGCGGCTAAATATTTTTATGAAGTGAATGATTATTACGGTGCCTTTGAAGACGTCTTCAATCAAAAAACATCTGAATTCGTTGATTTAATGATAAAATAAACGTAAATCACATGTG
>PBZW01000012.1 GCA_002730315.1 Fidelibacterota bacterium | reverse complement strand
TATAAAAACACCCTCCAACAAAAAACCCTGCTTCGGCAGGGTTTTTTGGTTTCCAACGTTTTATATACCTATTAAAAACCTTGTACTTTGGCTGATTTTTTATATAGTTGCCAAACGATATGCCATCCTAAAGCTACTAAGAACATCAAAACCATCCAATTTGTAGACTCTGTAATACCCAAATTACCACCAGCAAAGTGTGTTGTATGCTCATTAATCATGGTCCAGATCATTGGTATAGACATATAGGTGTTATGTTTTGACCGTAAGCCAGCTAATGCCACCAAATCTCCATCTGGTGCTTCACCATCACGGATAGCTGCAATGATTTTCTGTTGCGCCGGCCATATCCGGTACCATACGTTGAAAGCCATTATGCTGCCGAACATTGCGCCCAGATGTATATTAAAAGCACGATAATCAAAACCAGCACAGAATTTCATGCAGTACACCATAGCGCCAATCAGTGCAAAACTGACAATGGTGATTAAGCGAACGTTTCCTGCTAAACTGCTTTTGTATAAGAAATCATATACAAATACTGCCAGAAAGACTGCTGATATCATAATATGAGTCCACAAACTGACTTCATTGTCTCCAGTGAGCATACCGCCTGACTCTCCCAAGACAAAGCTGCCCTGCCAGAAAATGACATACAGAAGTACTACGCCCGTAACCCATGTCCAAGCTGCACCCCAGCGAAAGAAATATAGAGCTCTTGGCATCAGTTCGGGGACGACCTTTTTCTTTGTGTCCCCATCCAATGTGGCGGCAAAATGCCCGTTGATCCAATTGAAAAAATACAGCAAGCCGATCCAAAGGACACCTGCGATAATGTGCAGCCATTTAAAAATAGGGTGAATGAGTTCCATCAATTTCTCCTGATTGTTATTGTTAATATTAAATGTTATTTGAAATTAGCATGTTTGACTAATTTAATTCTACGGATTTAGACACCCCGTAATTCAAATGACTGGGCGACACGATCAATGGCAACACCAAAGGCTGCCATGCGCAAGGATGTTTTCTTTGTGTCGCAAAAAGAACTGACTTCATCAAAAGCCCGCACCATTCGTTTTTCCAGTTTTTCATTTACTTCGTCCTCATCCCACTGGAATTGCTGCAGGTTTTGTACCCATTCAAAATAGGATACGGTTACACCGCCGGCATTGGTCAGGATATCCGGTATGACATGAATACCTTTTTTGTTCAATAATTCATCCGCCGGTGGTGTAGTGGGCCCGTTGGCCGCTTCAATAACGATCTTGCATTGCAGTTCTTCAGCATTCATTTTATGGATCACACCGCCCAGTGCCGCGGGAATGAGAAAATCACATTCGAGGCCCAATAATTCTTCGTTGGTGATAGGTGTTCCCTGACCGCAATCTTTTACCGTCCGGTTNTTGTAGTTGTAATCAAAGAGAGCAGGCACATCAAATCCATTTGGTTCAAGCAGCCCGCCATGAACATCACTGACAGCAATGACCTTGCAGCCCATCTCTGCTAAAAATTTACCTGCATATGATCCTACATTTCCAAACCCTTGAATGGCCACAGTTGCACCGTCTAGATCCATATTGTAGCGCTTTGCAGTTTCCCGAGTAATGATAGCCGTGCCTTTGCCGGTAGCTGCTTCACGACCCAATGATCCGCCAAGATCAATTGGTTTGCCGGTCACAATTCCCGGTGTATGTCCATGGAGCATGCTGTACTCATCCATGAACCAGGCCATGATCTGGGCCGTTGTATTCACATCGGGCGCCGGGATATCTTTATTCACTCCTATGATGGGGTCAATGGCCCTGAAAAATCTCCGGGACAGCCGTTCCAATTCGCGCTCGCTCAATTCATGGGGATTGACCGTAATGCCGCCTTTACCGCCGCCGTAGGGAATATCCACCAATGCTGTTTTCCAGGTCATGAGCGAGGCCAGTGACCGTACTTCATCCAAGTCAACTTCATGGTGATAACGAATCCCGCCTTTGAACGGACCTCTTGAATTGTTATGCTGGACACGGTAACCGCGAAAACTATGTATGGAGCCATCATCTTTGCGCAAGGGTACTTCTACCATCAATTCACGGTCGGGCATCTTTAATGAATCTCTTATGTCTTCATTTAACCCGATTAAATCAGCAGCGCGGTCAAATTGATCTTCACCAGCCTTACGGTTATTGACTTTTATTTCCATAACTAACTCCCCACTATTTTACAATTAAGGCAGGACAATTACACTTTTCGCAAACATTCAATGGTTTACTGCCAGTGAAAAATTTTGTTAACGGGCTTCTCGTGGATGAACCCATGACAATTATATGATCATCTCCGGCAATTAAATTAATTGTTTCTATAAATTTACCATATTCCAAATTTATACTGTGTTTTACTCCGGCCCTCCTTAAAAATGTATCGGCCCAAGCAGATGCTTTTTTATAATTATCCCTGAATTCTTTCGTATTGGAGATCGTCAATGCATTGATTTCCAGGTCAAAAGCCTGTGCTACGCGCACTCCATATTTAACTGCTTTTTTTGTATTGGGAGCATCATTCACTGCCAGAACCATCTTATACGTCCGTTTTCTATCATAATTTTTTACAACGAAAATTGAGCTGTCTATGTATTGGATCAGGTCATGGATCATCCGCCTTTTCTTGCTGGCTCCAATTATTGTAACATCAATTTCACTCCTTTTTACTTCATCTCTCAACTGCTGAATGATATCACCATTGCGCAGAATAAGTCCTACTTCCTGGGTGTGCTTTCCTTCCAAAAATACTTCACAGCGGTCATCATCCGTCTGTACCAGTTTGTCGCCAATGAATCCTTCTTTTTCGGCACTGGAGCTGATATAATCATTTTCAACAAGGTAATTGTAGGCCCATTCCAACACATCCACACCCTGCCTGTCCAGTTCCCAATTCTCCAAATTTTCTTGAGCCATGAGAACTTCAGACGTACTGAATGCACTGATCTTTTCACCCACATATACGATGGTAACAGATGCCTTAAATGCCCTGGCAACACGCATACCCAACTCTAATGTAGTTTCAGAAAATTCTTTGCTTCCGATGGCGATTAAAAATTTCATGAGAGGTATGGCCAGTAAAAGTTGGATATTATGAAAAGCAAGACCATTGACATTATAAACAGCTTCCAGCCTGCTTTCAGATAATCACTTGATTTCACCAAGCCGCTGGAATGTATAATCATACACGTGGGTGATGCTACTATTGTTAAGTAGGCGAAGGCGGAAGCTATGGAAGTAGCCAAACCAAGAATTATTGGATTACCACCCATATCCAAAACAACAGGTCCCAAGACAGCAACCGTGGCGGCATTGCTCAAAATATTGGTCAATAACCCCGTTAAAAAGACTGAAATAAACCAACGCATAAAGCCAATATCATCAACCAACATGCTCATAATGCTTATGGATTGATTGGCCACCCATTCAGCTGCACCAGTTTCCTTCATTTGGATCCCCAAAGAAATAGCCGCACCAAATAAGATGATCACACCCCAGTTCGTATTACGATTGATATCCTTCCATTCGATCAAACCGAAGGATAAATACAAAAAGACACCAATGAGAGCAATGATCCCCAATCCCAAATAAGGGCTTAAAAAGACCCAGCCTAAGAAAACGGCCACAAAGATCAAAATAGCCATAACCTGGTTGCCGGTCATTTTTCCAGCCTTGGTAACATTTACTTTTAACTTGCGAACAGCAGAATCCAAAATTGTTTGATTCGGCTTAAAAGTCATCCACAGGATCAGAACAGCAATGGGTATTTCCAGTAACAGCATTGGATATGCATATTTGATCCAATCAAGATAAGATATATTTCCCAATCCAAATTCTGAAAAATACCCGATCATGATAACATTTCTCCCTCCGCCGGAAGGAGTACCTATGGAACCCATGGCACACCCATAGGCAATAGAAAATAATAACAATGTTGCCAAACGGTGAACAACCTTTTGATCTGTGCTGGTATTGCGTACCAGAGTCAAGGCAACCGGAAGCATCATTGCTGCTACAGTATGCTCACCAATAAATGAGGATAAAATGGCTGAAATGGAGACAAATCCAAAAACGATCCGCCATGTTTTATTACCAGTCATTTTAATGATTCCCAAAGCCAGTCGTTTATCCAATCCTTGACTCACAATGGCCACGGCCAGCATTAACGAGCCCATAATAAAAAATACAGCATCACTCATAAAAGAATTAGCCACTCCATTGGGCGTATCAATACCTAAAATGACCTCCAGGATCAATATCAATATCGCCACTGCTGGCAGGGGAATTACTTCACCGACGATCAGGATAATAGCGATCACGACTATGATCAATGTACGGTGGCCTTCAGGCGAAAGGGTTTCTGGCGAGGGGACATAAAATAAAAAAAGACTAATGGCAAAGGCGAAAATCAACCACCGCTTGCGGGTGACCCAATACAGTAAATTACTTAAGGCTTGATTAGAAAGTCCTAACATAAAACATTCATTTTAATGTTTGCATTCACTGGGGATACGGGTTCCATCCTCTAGTATGGCCCACTTCCAAATCGGAATTCGTTTTTTTAATTCAATAATAAACCATATCATTGCTTCCAATCCTTCTTTTCGATGCTTTGACCAAATCACAACATGGAGGCTGGTTTCTCCTACACTCACTTTACCAATACGATGTTTACAAAACAAATCATGGATGGGGAATTTCTTACAGGTTTCATTAGCTAATTGTGTGAGTTCAGTTTCTGCCATACCATCATACTGCTCGTATTCCAAAGCCATGATATTTTCGCCATGCTCTGTGGCTCTCACCCGGCCATTGAATACCAGTTCTGCTCCATCCTGCTGATGATCATCTTCTGATGGAAATGGCGTGATCGGTCCGGACACAATTTCTACAATGACCATTTATCCTCCCTGCACCGGTGGAATGAAAGCTATTTCATCCCCATCTTTAAGTTCAATTTCTACTGGTACATATTTTTGATTTACTGCAATCCTTAAAATGACCCCATCCAATTTACCTTGCGCTGTATTCCGCACCAGTTCTTCCAGTTCTGCGGAAGTTGTACCCGGTTCTAATTCTAAACTCAATTCATTTACTCCCAACGCATACTGCACCTGGGAAAAACATTTTACTTTTACCTGTATCATAATTCGATCGTTTGGGTAGTATGGTTCATGCCGTCATACACCAGCAGTTTCCCAGCCAGATTTGGTTTTATGCCTACAATGAGTTTTACAGCTTCCAGAGACTGTATATTGCCAATGATCCCGGGCAGCATACCCAACACACCGACATCCGCGCAGGTATCTCCACCAGTTGGCGGCTCGGGGAATAATTCACTGTAGCCCGCACTGCCATTCACATTCAAACCCGCCACTTGGCCTTCATAGCGGAATAAACCGCCATAGACCATGGGCACACCCGCTTCCTTTGAAAACCGATCAATCAACAGCCGTGTGTGAATATTGTCGGTAGCATCAATTACTATATCAGTGTCACGGATTAAATCCAATCCATTGTCTGCATTGAAAAACACATCCATTGTTTCGACAACTGCTGATTCATTTAATTTTTCTAATTTCTCCTTGGCGGTTTGCACTTTCAATCGACCCACATCTTCCGGACCGTACAACGGCTGGCGGTGGAGATTTGAAAGTTCTACCTTATCGCCATCGATAATTCTTAATCTACCGATTCCAGCAGCCAGCAGCGATTGCGCCGCTGGACAGCCCAGTCCACCCATGCCAACGATTCCCACGGTTGCATTCAAGAGTTTTTTCTGTCCTTCCAATCCAATTTCCGGCAGGACAGTTTGCCGCGACCAGCGGCTCAAATCTTCTTTTTCCGATTGCAACGCTGCCCAGGCCTGGGCCCCACCCAAAAGACTAAAAGTATTATCTAAACTTTGTTCAACTATAATATTTTCTGTCACAATACCAAATTGGCAAACAAGTATAGTTTTATTTTCATATACAGGGATTTCATCAGTTTCAACAATAATAGGATGCAATCCGGATAATGGAAATTCACTCCGTAGATCATCAGGTCGAATATCAACAACAGTGAAGATTTTTTCTTCATTTAGCCATTGCTGTAATTCCTGTGGGGTTATGATCATTGAATATTTTTCCAGGGCAAAATATTAACGTGGATCTCATCGCCNGACTGTAACAGACTATCCCCTTGTTCCGATCCAAGGATACAGTTGGCTTCCAATGAAGATGAGAGCATATGGGACCCGATTTTTGTGGCTGGTCTGCAAACTAGTTTTCCATCTTCCAACCATGCGTGACCAAATAAATATCGGTATTTTACTTTTTCCCGCGGAAATGGTTCAACCAAAATACCGGTTGTTGGTTTTGACTCCGGGATTCCCATCATGGTTTCCAGAACGGACCAGACCCATTCCATAAACCCGATATAGGATGATACGGGATTCCCAGGCAGTCCAAAAATCAAGGTGTTATTACCCGTACCGAAAAAGAGCGGTTTCCCCGGTTTTTGTGCCACTTTCCAAAAATGTTCATTTACACCCAATTCCATAAAAACATCCCGCACATAATCGAACCGGCCCATGGAAACTCCGCCGGAAGAAATGATCACATCACAAGTTTCCAATGCTTTGGATAAAAAAGATCGCAATGCATCCTTATCATCTTTAATCACATTACGCATGGTGACTNCACCGCCGGCCTTTTCAACCAACTCCGCAAAAACAAACAGGTTGGAATTATAAATTTCCCCAGGTTTAAGTTCATTGCCTGGCTCCACCAATTCATCCCCTGTACCAAAGATGGCAATGCGCGGTTTTTTCGCCACTGAAATTTCTCCATATCCAAAAGAGGCCAAGATGCCGATTTCACTGGGGGTAATGCGGGTTCCTTTGGAAATCAAGACATCCCCTTCCCGAATTTCTTCTCCTTTTTTTCGAATATGTTTTCCGGGATGTGTTTCTAAAAATATCTGAACTGCATCTGAATCTGAAAATCCGCTTGTGTCTTCCACCATTACCACCGTATCGGCACCAACTGGTATCTTTGCCCCGNTCATACATTGAATGCATTCACCGGAACCGAGTGTTACATCACTGGGCGTTCCTGCCGAACTGATACCCACTATTTTAAGTGTTACAGGATGTGACTGACTCGCACCTTGTGTATCGACTGCTCGCACCGCAAAACCATCCATGGCCGAATTATCAAACCGTGGCATAGGGAAAGTAGCTGTAACATCTTGGGTAAGAACCCGATTCTCTGTTTTACCTAATGGAACATTTTCCATTTCTAATGGAAAAATATGGTTTTTAATAATTGTTTTTGCTTTCTGTACTAGTATCATAAGATATCCCTTAATAAAAAAATGATGGCAATAATAACTATAGCGCCCATGACCTTTTGAATTGTTTTCGCATCAAAACGTACGGCACCCAAATAAGACCCTCCAAATCCGCCAACGATAACAGCACTTGCCAACGGCAAAATGAAACCTGCATCAAACATACCTGATTGTGATCGAGCAATTACGCCTGCCAGAGAATTCACCCAAATGAACATAGCGCCGGCTGCAGCGGCTTCTTTTTCTGACCCAAGACCAAACATGATAATCAATGGCACCAGGTATATCCCGCCGCCGATCCCAACAGTTCCCGCTACAAATCCAAGAACAGCGCCCAAACCTAGAATAAAAACCCACTTTTTTGCTCCAGATAATTGGAATGAAAACTGTAGGTTGTTAAGGAAATAAATTCTTATTACCACCAGCATGAGTGTTATTAATAATAACAGCTGAAATATNTNCTTGGACAATATCAATGTCCCCGCTAAATAGGCCATGGGAATGGACGTCAGCATAAACGGTCCAATTAGACCCAGCCGACCATGGNCGTTACGCCAGAAGTTGATCACACCGATAGAAGTAACAATCAGGTTTAAGGCTAATGATGTGGTGGGAATATTAAGATAACTCATTCCGAAAATAGCCATGAGTGCTGTATAGGATGAGCCGCCTCCCAACCCCACACTGGAATAAATGAAAGCAACCAGTACAAATAATAATGGGAGCAAATATTCCATTAATGTTTTTCACCTTTCATCATATGAAATGAATGAAAAATGGTTGGAATCAACACGTTTAGCGCATCTTTGACCGCACCCGTACTCCCCGGTAGACAAATGACAATTGTCCCATCCACTACCCCGGCCGTTAACCGGGACAGCATGGCTGTTTTCACTTTTCCGCGACCGTAGGCATGTAGTGCCTGTTCCACACCGGGTAGTTTGGAATCGAAAATATCTTCTAACGTTTTTATGGTTAGATCTCTCGGACCCAGCCCTGTGCCGCCAGTGGTGATTATTAATTCCACTCCAGCTTTAATCCAGTTTTGAATTGTGGGNGTCAATTCATCAGAACCATCAGGAAGGACTTTCTTATTTTCGACAGAACATCCTGAATCGGAAAATCCCGTAATTAATAGGGGACCTGACTTATCTTCACTTTTCCCGGATGCCACACTGTCACTGATGGTGATGACACCAACCTGTGGGCGATATTCCGTGGCATGGTCAGATTTTCCACCCACTTTTTCCACCAAATTGATTTCACCAATAAACATGGTTTTATCCACAGCCTTGCACATGTCGTAAATAGTCAATGCGGTAACAGACACAGCCGCCAGTGCTTCCATTTCTATACCGGTAGCTTCTTTCGTTTTCACTGTTGATTTAATCTGGATGAAATCTGCCATGACTACAAATTCAATATCCACAAAAGACAGGTTCAGCTGGTGGCACATAGGAATGAGTTCAGCTGTTTTTTTGGCTGCCTGAACGCCGGCAATTTTCGCCGTGGTCAGCACATTTCCCTTAGGAAGTNCATCATCCTGAATCGCCATAATTGTTCCTGGAAGCATGGATATTTTTCCTTCAGCTTTTGCCATTCGAACAGTGCTGACCTTATCCGTCACATCCACCATTTTGACGTTTCCTTTTTTATCTAAATGTGAAAATTTATTCATTTTATCCCCCTATTTGGGTCATGGATTCCCGGTTGTCATTACCTTGATCTTGAGCGTCCCAACCATCTTTATGTTTTTTCATCATTGCATCACGAATTAAACTCCCAATTTCTTCATCCGATGTCCCACTGCGCATAGCATCACGAAGATTCGTTTCATTCTGGCTATAGAGACAATTCATGAGTTTTCCGTCAGCCGTGATGCGAATACGATTACACTCTCCACACAAGTTTCTGGTATAGGAAGGGATTATCGCTACTTTTCCTTTGTAACCATTCTTCCGAAAAACATGATGCTCCGTTCTAGAACCATTTACAGGAACTAATCCATCTACTTGCTTTTTCAAATCGGATACAATTTGTTCAGCCCGATAAAATTTTCCCGTTTTCCATATCTGGTGATAATCAAATGGCATAAGTTCAATGAAGCGTACGGTGACGTCATTTTCTTTTGTTAATTGAATAAAATCCAACAGTTCATCATTATTGAAATCCCGCATGACCACCACATTTACTTTGATGGATGAAATTCCCGATTGATTCGCTTTTTCAAATCCATCCAAAACCAAATCCAACCCATCCCGTCGCGTGATGCTATAGAATTTTTCAGGGTTCAGCGTATCCAGACTAATATTTATCCCGGATAAACCAGCGTCTTTTAACGATTTAACATATTTGCCAAGTAATAATCCGTTAGTGGTTAAATGGATTGAATCAACATTTTTAGTTTCATTTACAATGTGAATAAGTTCTAATAAATCGTTGCGAAGTAACGGTTCTCCACCAGTAAATCTTATTTTGGAGACACCCATTTGAGAAATGATTATGATTAATTGAAAAATTTCATCTGTGGTTAATAATTGATGCTGTTCACGAAAATCAATGCCTTTTTCCGGCATACAGTATATACAACGGAGATTACATTGCTCATTGATTGCAATTCGAAGATAATTAAACGTGCGCTCGAATTGATCGGTGATAGGCAGCGCGGCATGTCTAGATATGCCTGCTTCAGGGTAGATTTGTTTTATGCTTTCATTCATTCTCTTTCCAATCACGGGAGCAAATGATGCTGTTTCCAGCTTCACCGTACCGGCGTCATACCTTATCCTGACTTTCCTATTAAGACGTAGGTAATTCCGCTTAGAGAAATTGATCTTTATTAGATCATTCTATTGTTATAGTACTATAGGAATTTTATTAAAATTTTATAAAAAAACAATTCATTTCAAAATATCATAAATGGACCAACAAATGGCTGGATGATCGCTTATAAAGCATTGTTACAGTACTGTTGATCTCTTTTATTGCAGCTTCAATCTCTGCGATACTATTAAAGCGCCCCAAGCTAAAACGTACAGCAGAATGGGCAAGCTCGTTGCCGTAGCCCAGCGCTTTAATGACGTGAGAAGGTACAAGATTTGCACTGCTGCAGGCAGAGCCGGTGGAACAGGCAATCCCTTTCATTTTCATAATTAAAGTTTCTGCATCTATTCCCGGAAAACATAAATTGACGTTATTTGGCATGCGATTTTCTTTGCTGCCATTCAAAATAACTTTAGTGTGAACAGAAGTAATTTCGTTAATTATTTTATCTCTCATTTGATATAAGCGTTCATTTTCTTCATTACGAACAATACTTGAAATTTCAACTGCTTTACCAAACCCGACAATGAGTGGTACTGGGAGCGTACCGGACCTGAACCCCCGCTCATGCCCTCCACCATGCAGCTGAGCTTCTAATTGAACTTTAGGCATCTTTTGATTGACATATAAGCAACCCACGCCTTTGGGACCATATATCTTATGAGCAGACGCTGCCAGCAAATCAATATTCATTTCAACAACGTCTATGGATAATTTGCCAAAGGACTGGGCAGCATCCACGAGAAAATGAACCTTGTTTTCTTTACAGATCTTTCCGATCTCTGCAATATCCTGGATCACGCCTATTTCATTATTGGCATGCATAACAGCTACAAGTGCTGTCTCTTCTTTCATTTCTTTTTTAATATCATTTAGATCGACAAAACCAGATGAATCCACTTGTAAAATTGAAACATCCCAGCCTTTCTTTTTCAGCGCAGCACATGTATCCAGTACTGCTGGATGTTCTGTTACCTGGGTTATGATATGATTCTTTCCTGGAGGCGCTTTAGCACACACACCTTTGATGGCCAAGTTTATAGCTTCTGTTGCGCCGCTTGTAAAAACGATCTCCCTGATCTTGGCGTTTAGCTCTTGAGCTATGACCTTTCGTGCATGTTCAACAGCTTGCTTCGCTTCGTGCCCATACCCATGATGAAAACTGGCTGCATTGCCGAATTTCTCTTTATAAAAAGGGAGCATTGCCTCCAGCACCTTGGGATCCAATGGTGTTGTGGCGTTGTTATCCAGGTATATGGGCGAGTTGGATGTCATTTAAACACTCATTTTTTTACCTGTACCACCATTATTAATCATAACGATCTCGGATATGATACTTAAGGCGATCTCTTCCGGTGATTTTGCTTTCAGATCTAATCCCGCAGGTGAATGGAAGCGAATCAGGTCGCTTTTCGTCACTTTGTTTTCTTTCAGGAATTCCAAAATAATATCTGCTTTTTTCTTACTGGCCACAACTGCTACATATGGAATTCCTGCATCGATTGCAGCCAATGTTTGCTTGTGATCATCACGATGGTGGGTTGCTAAAATAAAATAATCAATAGTTTCATCTATGTCATCCAGATCCAACGGTTCGGTAATGATCTTATTGGCTCCTTTAACATTATTATTTTCTTCTTCTGGTGTTTGCACTATTATTTTGAAATTTAATAGCTGGCATAACTCTACTATTGATTCAACAACTCTTCCCATGCCTCTCACCAACAATACTGGGGTTTGTTTTTGAGGTTCAACAAAAACTGTCATAATTCCTCCACAAGGTATTCCTAATTCCATTTCATCACTGTCTAAATTGACATCTATAATTTTTGTTTTGCCGTCTACTAATGCTTCCAATACGGTCTGGCTAACCCTGTTTTCCACACAGCCTCCTCCAATCCAACCGAGTACTCGCTTGCCATTTTTATCAAAAACAGCTTTATCCCCTTCTTTCCCGGAAGAAGAACCTTTGACCACAATAATAGTGGCGATGGCAAAATCTTTATTGGCGCTTTTCAGGCGCTCCATTGTACTAAAGATGTCTTTATGCAATGACATATTCTGAATTATGTTTGATCAAGTTCAGATCTTCTTTTGTATCGATATCGATCAATACACTTTCAGAACCAATTTCAATTTCAATTGAATTATGTTTATTTATAATTGCCTTCGCGCCTTGATCACCACTTAAATCCTTTAGCTTATTAAAATATTTTGACGGGAAGATAACAGGGTTCCCTTGAATCTTATTGAAAACAGGATAAATGATTTTATCCCCATGATATGATTCAAATTTTTCAATGAAGAGCTTTAGTTCATCCACAGTGATTAATGGCATATCACCTAAAATGATCATCGCCCCAGCACAGTTTTTATCTAAAGCAGATATTCCCACAACAATTGAAGTGGACATCCCTTTTTCCCAATTACTATTTAACACATGGGTATAATTGAGATCAGATATGGAATGTCTTATTTTATTTGCTTCATACCCTAAAACAACAATAACTGGATCTAAATGAGAACTTAATGCAGTGGAAATGACTTGTGCTATCATTGGGCGACCATTTACTTCCTCAAGTAATTTATTTTTTTCAGTCATTCGCCTGGATCCGCCCGCTGCCAAAATGATCGCTGCGATCTTCATGTCATTACACGTTGGTTATTCTTAAACCTTTGTCCGGAGTACATCTTTTTATTCTTTATTGTTGAAAGAAGATCGTCAAGATCCACTAAACTATTCAAATTGGGTTATGCTTAGAAAAACAAAAAATAATATAAAACGCTATTTCATCTCTTTCAAGAGTATTTGGATTAGCAATTAATCAGTTTATTTGATAAAGAACTGGTTCTTTTGCGGTGTTAATGGCCGAGCCATCCACAAGGGCCGGCGCAGCCCATTAGGATGGGTTTCTTTCTCCTTGGCCCATTCATTCCATTTTTTGTAATGCTCAAAGGATTTATTGGTATCCACAAAGATATCACCATATTTCTCTCCTGGTTCTGGCTTGCTAATATTCACTTTCTGCAGCCAGCAATGAGCACCGGAAATTGGATCGGGATTGGCCGCATGGGTAATGTTTTGATGAACACCCCCATCCCGCCACCAGATACGATTTGTATCAGGATCATCTGTTTTCCAGGATTCAACCCCCTTAATTGTTTCCATTTTCCATTTACCATCTCCAATATTTCGTATGTCAACAGTATTGGTCATAAAATGATTTCCTTCGTCCTGTCGGCGGCGCCAACGACCGATATGGTGTGAGCAGGCCACCACCCCCGGCTTAATCGCTTCCGTCACCCAGACCTTGTCTACAAACCAGCCGATTGCAGTTGTAATTTTAAGTAAATCCCCATTTTCTACTTCCAAGCGTTTCGCATCATTGGTATGAATCCAAATTGGATTTCGATGGGCGATCTCCGTAAGCCATTTGGCATTTGCGGATCGGGAATGAATGTGGGTGGGTAACCTGAAATTTGGTAGCAGCACACATTCATTTATATCCTGATCCATCTCACTCAAATGTACATGGCTCTTAATTCGATATCCTGGTGTGGCGTGCTCCGGGTAGCCAAAATCAACCATAGTTTGCGAATATAATTCCTGCCGTCTGGATGGGGTTGGGAAACCGCCATAATTTTTTCCATTAACTTGTATGCCAATTACCTTATCATCTTTTTTGATCTGTCCATTGGGCTGAACGATTCCGTCCGGTTCCGTTAATTCTTTTTCATTATTTCGATAAACGTTATCCTCCACCAGAAAAGCTCCATATTTCCGCATGTATTCTAATGCAGATAACCCTTCTTTTTCAGCTGCATCTGGTAATCCATTTGTATGCTCAAAAATGTATTGATAATATTCATCAATATTGATTTTTTCACCTTCGCGGTAAGGACTCATAAAATGCTTACGGATACCCAGATCATCGTTCCTATCAATCCGCCAGGAAAGCTCGATCCAGAATTCATCTTCTTCCCACACTTCCCCGGGATTGACTTCATAAGTGAATTCTACTTCTTTACCATCCCGGCGGGATTTTTCCCTTAAAACAGGCTGTCTAAAAGCAATCCACACACCGGCCTGTGTCTCATAAGAATTAATGTCATGGCGCTCTGAAGCATGCCCCATGG